>NZ_CAJYIU010000188.1 GCF_913775355.1 uncultured Aureimonas sp. | reverse complement strand
GCACCGTCCCGCAGGTCGCCACCTCGACTTCGAGGCCGGCCCCGCCGATCGCCTCGCGCCATGCGCGCGCGCCTTCCTCGAGATCGGAGGCGAGGCGCCGCGCGCGAGCGTCGAGGTCCGCGGCATCCTCGTCGATGCGATCCAGCTCGGAACGGGCGAGCAGCCGGGCCTTGAGCGCATCGTCGAGGGCCGCCTGGCTGCGATCGGCGATGCCGAGGACAGGCGCGATGTCGCCGCCTCCGTCCGCGACGGAAAGCGCCGCGAACAGGGCGCTTCTCGCGCCATCCCGACGCGCTGCCCAACGGTCGGCCTCGGTCGCGAGCAGGCCGGCTTCGCGCGCCGCCTCCTCGGCGCCGGCGCGCTCCGCCTGCCAGGTGATGAACGCCGCCGGGTCCATGGCGGGCAGGCCGGCCTGCACCACGCGCGCCCGCCAGCCGGCGAGGACCTCGCCGTGCCGTTTCGACCACGCCTCTGCGCGGGCGCGCGCCTGATCCGCTTCGAGCTCATGGGTCGACCTGCGCTGCTGCAGGATCGACAGTCGGGAGGATGCGTCGGCTAGCGCGAAGCGCAGATCGGCGCGCTCGTCCGCGGACGTCACGCTCGTCTCGAAGGCCTGGACGGCCTCCTCTGGCCGCAGAAGCGGCGCTCCCGCGACCACGTGGTCGCGGATCGGGCTCCAGGTCGCCTCGCGGGCCTGCCTGGCCTCTGCCAGATCGTCCGCCGAGACCGCGGACCCGGTCTCGACCTGGTTGATCGCAAGCGTGGCGGCCGCAGCTTGCTCGGACGCGCGCCGGGCGCCGTCCTCCTCCCGCCAAATCTCCGCGATCAGGTCGGCGACGTTGTCGCGCGCGCGCTCAGCCTCGGCCGCACCGACGACGGGGAGCGAGACCAGCTCCTCCACCTGTCCCTGCCAGGGCTTCAGCCTTGCGAGCGCCGCCTGCAGCTGTGCGGAGGCCGCGTTGGCGGCGTCGCGGGCCTGCGCCACCCGGCCGTCCACGTCCGCACCCAGGGCCTTGGCGGCATCGAGCGCCGCAGTCAGCCCCTCAGCGGCGCCGTCGTAAGGCACCTTGGCCAGCTCCGCCTCCGCCCGCCGCCGTCGCTCGGCGAGCGTAGTCCGCGCCTTCGCGATGTGGCGCTCCTCGGCCTGCAGCTCGCCATAGGACCGGGCGAACTCGCGCAATCGCGCGGAGACGACCCGCAGAGGGGGAGGAGCGTCGGCGTTCGGACCCGCGTCGCGGCGGCGCACCTCGACGAGCGCCGCCGCGGCTGCGTGCTCCGCCTGCAGGCGGACCAGGTCGCGGGCCGCCTTGGCGACGGCCCCTTCCTCGACGACCAGTTCGTCCACCGCCTCCGCCTGGGCCAGCGCGGCCGCATCCGCCGCCACCCTCTCGCGGCGGCCGCCCAGATCGGCGCGGAGCTGCTCGGCCGTGGCGGCTTCGCGCTCCGCCGCCTCCGCCTCCCCGATTAGCGTCTCGGCCGCGTCCTCGCGGAGGCGGCCCAGCTCGACGGTCGCCGCGTGCGTCGCGAGCGCGTCGAGCGCCTCCTCGCGGCGGCGGGCGAGCGGGGCGATCCGCCGCATGCGCTCGAGGCCGCTGAGCTCCTCCTCCACGGCGCCGCGCTCGCTCCTCGCCCGCTCCAGGATCGAGAACGTGTCGTCGGCTGCGGCCCTGGCGTCGGTCCAGGCCTTAGGCCTGAGCGCGTTCTCCTTCACGAGCCGCGCGGCCTCGGCGAGCTGGCGCTGAGCCTGCGTGTAGGTCCGGCTCGCCTTCGCCGTGGGTCCCCAGATCGCGTCCGCCTCGGCCTCCAGGGACTTCAGTTCGTCGGCGATGGCCGTCAGGCCCGAGCCCGCCGCGAACAGGGTGCGGCCCAGGTCGTTCCTCGCCTCGACCATCGCCCTGCCGCCGGAGCGGAGCGCCTCCTGATCCAGGCTGAACGAGAGGCCGAAGGTCTCCCTGGTCTGGCCCTTGAGCATGCCTCGCAGGAGAGCTTCGTCCATCGCCGCGTCCGCCTCGTCGAGCAGCGTGGCCGCGGTCCCCTTCTTGCGCCGGCATGCGAGCGTGCGCCCGGCGTCCTCCAGCACCGCCCCAACCCGGAGCAGCGCGTAATCGAACAGGAAGTTGTAAGGCGAGCGGGCCGGGAACCCGAAGAAGAGGTCGGACACCGCGGCCAACGAGGTCGTCTTCCCGGCCTCGTTCGCGCCGTAGACGATGTGCAGGTCGGGGCTGCCGGCCCTGAACTCCAGCTCGCAGCCCTCGAAGCGGCCATAGCGCTCGAGCGAAAGCCTGGCGAAGCGCATGTCAGGCCTTCCCCGTCAGGCGCGAGCGAAGCGCGATCGAGCCTGTCCGGAGCACCGCCGACCAGTCGCCGGCGATCGCCTGTTGGCGCAGCTCGCCGTCTTCCGTGTCGCCCAGGGTGGTCCCGGTGGCCAGCATGAACCGCTCCAGATCCTGCGCAAGCGCAGCGGCCAGGCCGGGATCGACCGACGCCTCGTCGATCAGCGGATCGAGTCCGTCCACCATCGCCTCGCCCGGCGAGGTGGCGTGGCTGACGGCCACCTTGACCTTCTCGATGAACAGGTCGGGCGAGATGCCCGCGGCAAGCGCGCGGACCTCGTCGCGGAGCGGCCCGGCCCGATCGTGGAGCACGCCGGCGTCGGCGGTCTCGCCGACGAGCGTCACCCGCGCCACCAGCGGCAGGCCGGCCGCGTTGGCGCCATGCGCGCGATGGAGCTCCGCACGCACGAGGTCGGCGACCGCGTCGGCCGCGGCTCCGCCGCAGTCGACCTCGACGCGGGTCCAGCGCACGACGTCGAGCTCCACGCGCTCGAGCCCGGCCACCTCCCCATCCTCGACGGTCACGATCACCGCCCCTTTGGGGCCGGTCTCCCGGATCGTGCGGCCCTGCACGTTGCCGGGGAACACGACGTGGGGGTCCTCGCAGACCACCTCGAACTCGTGGACATGGCCGAGCGCCCAGTACTGGTAGCCCCGCGCCTGGAGATCCTCGAGGCTGCAGGGGGCGTAGTTCTCGTGCCCCCGGCGGCCGGCGAGCGCGGTGTGCAGCATGCCGATGTTGAACGCATGCGGTTCCGCCAACGGGTAGCCGAGCACCAAGTTCTCTGTGACGGCAGCGGTGGCGAAGCTCTGGCCGTGCACGGCGACCGAGAGCCCGGGCAGCCGGTGCGTTTCGGGGCGTCTGCTGTTGAACAGGCGCACGTTCGGCGGCCAGGGCACCGTGCGGGACACGACCGACGCGGCGTCGTGATTGCCGGCGAGGACGAAGGCGGGGATGCCGGCTTGGTTAAGCCGCCCCATGGCGCGCGCGAAGTAGAGGCCCGTCCCCATGTCCTTCCAGTCGCCGTCGAAGAGGTCGCCGGCGATCACGACGAAGTCGAGCGCCTCGTCGAGCGCCCGCTGCACCATGTTGTCGAACGCGGAGCGGGTGGCCGAGCGGATCTCGTCGACCGGCAGTCCCTCGTACCGGGAGAGTCCGTGCAGCGGACTGTCCAGATGGATATCCGCCGCGTGCAGGAATCGGAAGCTCTCTACCAACTATACCCCCTTCCCAGCGTTAAACGCGCCCCACAACGCACCCGAACCATTGGTGATCTTGTCGCTGGCCCGAGTTTCGATCAACCCCATGCAAAGGACAATCGAAGGATTCGAGCTCAAATCGAGGCGGCGCAATCGTTACGCAGAGCTGTTGCCAGCTGTAAGATATTCGACTAAAAATCTACCTAGCAGTAAGGCGTCGTGCTCATCTAAGCGAAGCAACCTTTCTCACACCCGCAAAGACCTATTTGCATTTTTCATGCTGTTTGCCTACGGGTCAAAGACCCCAGTTGCAGACGTCAATTACCCACCTCAGCGTGCATAGGTCCTGCCGCTCATTCGCCTTGTGTCGGAGCGAGGTCCACGTGTCACAATCGCTCGGTTGTGGCACCATGTACCGACTACGTTTAAGCCGAGTAAAGGCCCGTTCACACTAAGGGCGAGCGGCTGGCCACAGCTAAATTGTATATGCTCAGCGGCTTGGTTCTCGCGCCCATACCGGCGGACTCGCGCCTTAGACTAGACTAGGCGAGTAAATACCCATTGACCCTCGATCTTCCATGACTTGGCGGCTCCGCGTCGGACCAGTCGGATAGCCGCGCGGTTCGCGTCCCAGACCAGTTCGTCGATGGCGTCCGCAAGCTGGACTGCGCTGCGAGCCTCCTCGACGTCCATCGCGGCCAGGACGAGCCCCTCGATCGTCGCGTCGTAGTCCGGCTCGAGATTGTCCCGTTCGAACCGGCCGCACCACAGGATGTGACCGCGCCAGACGATGAAGTGGCTCCCGCAGCCACCGTCCCGCCATACCGATGGGAAGAGCGTCAGCCCGCCGCGGCGCATGTCGAAGCGCCATGCCTTGCCCGCGCGCCCGTCGAGGTTCACGACGAGCGTCTCTCCGCAGCCGTCGGGACAGGCCATCACGATCGCCCGCGGCCTGCCCCGGAGGATCAACGACGCGTCGCCCGGCTGGTCGAGGGTGGCTTCCGCCTGGTCCCGGTATTCGGCGTCGCCGACCATGCGCACCTTCCGCGCCGGCGGGCTCATCGCCCGCCTCCCTTGCCTGCGCTCGGTCGGACCGGCAGGCCCCACGTCGCGCCCTTCGCCAGAGCGCCCGCGTGGGAACACACGACGCAGTCCGGATGCGCCGCCACGGCCATCTCCCGAACCCTTCCGCGGATGCCGTCGTAGGTCTGATGTCGTGGCTTGATGGGCACCGGCGTCACCGCGCCGAGGACCATCGTCATCGCGAGCGAGCTCACCGTCGAGTTGATGGAGAGCACGGCGGGCTGCGGCTCCCGCACGCCATGGACATACGGGTCGGCCGCGCGCTGCTCCGGCGTCTGCATCTCGCGAAGGATCGCGTCGGCGTCGAGCGCGCCGCAGCAGGTCAGGCACGGGAGGCCGGGGGAGAGCATCTGCACCCGTCCGGTGACGTGGCTCACCGCCCCGTTCGCGACCGTGATGCTGACGCCCATGTCGATCACGGGCACCAGGTGCTGGTAGGCGGCCTGGTTCACCACGGCACGGCTGGCGTGCGAGTCCGTGCACAGGAGGATGAAGTCGAACGTCGCCAAGCGGGCGGCAACATGCTCGTCCACGATGTCCGCCTGCATCGGGATCACCGTGGCGGCCGGGTTGATGGCGCGGATCATGCGCGCGGAGACATCCACCTTGGGCCGGCCCACGTCCGATGGGATCGAGCCCACGAGGCGGTTGAGGTTCGTCTCTTCCACGAGATCGGGATCGATGACGGTGATCCACGAGGCGCCGAGATGGGCCAGCTGCTGGCATTCAAGCGATCCGGTGCCGCCAGCGCCGATCACCGCGAAGCGGAGTCGGCGGAGCAGGCGCTGCCCCGGTTCGCCGAAGGCGCGGACCTGGCGGTCGTCACGGCCGTGAGAGGCCCTGCCTGCGAGCGGCGAAAGGAGGACGAGCTTCTCGCCCACCTCCCACACCGGCACCTCCTCGTCGCCGCCAAGGATGCGGGCGCGCGCGCCCTCCGGGCCGATCACCAGTGCGACGTGGGGCACCGGCGCGCCGCGCCTGCCGAGATAGGACGCGAGTTCGGCCTCACCGTCGTTGTCGGTTGCGGAGAAGTGTGGGTTGCCGCGGCTGCCGGGATGGGTGTGGATCGCCACGACCGCCATGCCGGTGATCCGACTGCGATTGCCCACGTCAATCAGGAACCCGGGCTTGAGGACGGCCGAGACGCAGTCGCGACGTTCGTAGGCATCGTCCGGCACGGGAGCGGCGTCGGCGACGATCCACGACCCGCTCGCGGGATCATGATGGGCGTAGCCGATGGCGCAGCTCTCGAAACCGTCGGCGTCTAGCAGGCCGGAGGCCAGCGCCGAATAGGTCGGCGCCGCGAAGCGCAGGCCGCTCATCGGACTTGCCTCAGACGATCGATCACCACGTTCATCCACGTCGACAGGGTGTCGCGGTTCGGGCTCCAGGCGCTCGCGAGGTGCCACGAGAACCACATGCCCTGCTGCATGGTCTCGGGGATGACGTTCAGCGCCGCGTTCTGCGGCGTGGCCCCGTGGGCGAGGAGGAGGTCGGGATCCGCCCAGAAGCAGTCGAGCTGCGCGAAGGGGTAGCCGGGCGGGACGAGGAAGCGAATGGTGGTCGAGGACCTCGACCACCCCTCCGGCAGGCGCACCCCGGGCACGGTGACGAGCGTGGTGCCGCTCGCCATCGTGCTGGCGTGCGCTTCACCGAAGCGCTCCCGCAGCTGCTCGAGCTGCATGCTGAGGATGCCCGACATCAGCCGAAGTTCGCCTTGGGGACCGACGAGAAGCGGCGAACGCCGTGCTTGGGGTCGAGGCTGACCGTCTCGTCGTCGCCGATGATGCGATCGGGATCATCGCCCGCGCCTTCGAGGGAAAGGTCGTGGGTCTGATCCCAGTCGGGCACCAACGCCTTGATCTGCGCGCCGGTGACCTTCTTCTTGTCGGTCTCGTAGGGCTTGCCGTTGACGAAGAAGGTGTAGGTGACTTTGTTCGGCGCCGTGATGAACTTCTCGACGCCGTCGCCGGCGAGATCGGCCGCGCTGCCCTGCTCGATCAGCTTGTCCTTGCCGCCGCGCACCTCGAGAAACACCGCCTCGTCGTCGCCGATGCCGGCGAGCGAGCGGAGCACAGCTTCCGGGATGGAGGGGCGGCCCCACACGATGCGGCTGTCGTTGAGCTTCACGCGGTAGAGCGGATCGGTGCTGAAGGCGACGAACCGGTGGGCGGCGCGGTCGCGCAGATCCACCTCCTCATCGGCGCGGACGTCCTCGAAGTCGCCTTCGGGGGTGATGACGAACAGCGCGTGGCCGTCCACGTCCTTGATGCCACCCGCCTTCAGGATCTGGCGGCCGAGGGGCACGGGATCGTCGAGGACGATCGGCTGGTAGTTGAGGTCGTCGAGTGCGAAGGAGACGCGGTAGCGTCCGGGACGCAGCGCGCGGCCCTCCTGAACGGCGCTCGCGACGTCGTCGATGTCGGGGTGGTCGATGATGGTCATGGTGTTGTTTTTTCCTCTTCGGACCTCGGCAGATCTGCGTCGGTCTCGAAGGGTCAATCCCGCCAGCTCGGGCCGACCGGTAATTCCGGTCAGAGATTTTTTTGCAGGTTCCCGTCGGCGAGGGGGCCGCAGGTGAAGAAGGCGGGGCAGAAGGGACAGGTGCGGTCGGACCGCTCGGGTTCGAACCGGCCCGAGGCGATCGACTCCAGCGTCTCCGTCAGCTTGCCCAGGTTCCTGCCTAGTGCCTTGCCATCGAAGGCAAGCGCGATGGTCGGCTCGTCATCGCCGAGGTGGATGATCTCCACGACGCAGCCGGGCAGCGACGCCGCGGCGGCCATCTGAAAGGCCGCGTCGGCGAGCGCCTTGCCGGTGGAGGACGACTTGTGCCCGGTCCTGATGACGCGGGCCACGTGACGACCGCCTGCGGTGACGACGTCGTCGGCGACCGCGGTCACCTCGTCGCCCCCGATCGTCGCCACCAGCGGCCCCGTGTCGGCGCGGGCCCCTCCCGCGCGGATCGTCACGAAGCGTCGGAGGAGGAGCGTGGCGACCTCCCGATGGAGGCGATACTCCTCGGTGGCGAGGGGACCCTCGGACCAGCGCAGTTCGAGCAGCGCCTCCATGTCGGCCATCGAGGATGCGGAGGGATCGGTGGCCGCGAGCTCCTTCACTACGCCTCGCACCAGGTCGTGCATCCTCGTCATCGTGGTCGGCGTGCGCCGCCCGCCTACGTCGAGGACGTGCGTGTAGAGAAAGCGGCGGGGGCAGCGGGAGTAGAGGTCCAGCTGCGCGGTGGTGATGCACACCGGCGGCCCGATGCGGATCGGAAGCGGCAGGGTCTCGGGATCGGCTGCACGTTCCGCATGCGCGATCGCCGGGCGTGCGTTCGTCACCCCCAGTCGGGCGATGAAGGGGGAGGCGTCGCGCCGGGCCCCCTTCGCCGTCCTGGTGGCCGAATACAGCAGCAGCCGGTCGCGCGCGCGCGATGCGGCGACGTAGAGCAGGCATTCCTGTTCGAGCGCGTGGTCCGCGGCGGCGAGGGCGACGGTGCCGCCCTGTCCTCCCTCGATCATCCCGTCCGGGACCGGGCAGGCGGGTTTGCGCGCCGCGCTCGGCATCGCGTTCTTGTTGAGGCCCATGACGTGCACTGCGGGGAACTCGAGCCCCTTGCTGCCGTGGATCGTCATCAGCCGCACGGCGTCGATGCCCTGCGCCGCCGCAGGAAGCTGACGGAGGTCTCGCTCGTCGGCGAGCTGGACGAGGCGCCTGATCCCGTCGAGCGTGCGCTGGATCGGGAGGCCGGGTCCCGATCGCTCCGCGCGCAGGAAGCCCATCAGCTGCCAGATCGCCACTCCCATGGCGCGACTCGAGACGTCATCCGCCGAGGCGAGCAGCGCTGCCGTCCGCGTCCGGTCTAGCAGGAGGTGGGCGATCACCGTCCACGGCCTCGCGTCGATGCCGAAGCCGGCCAGCATCCCGGCGGTCCGATCGAGCGCGTCGGCGTCGCTCTGGTCCAGGTGCGGCGCCCTGGTCGTCGTGGATGTCCACTCCATTGGCGCCGCGTCGGTGGCGCGCAGGTGCTCGACGACGGCCGATGCGCCGGCGAGGCTCAGGCCGGTCGCGAGCCCTACAAGCGAAGGTTTCCGAACGAGGCCCATCGCGCGTCGGTCGACCAGCAGTGAAAGGACGGACAGGAGATCCTTCACCTCGGGGCGCTCGAACAGGTTGCCAAGATAGAGCACCGGGATGCCGCGCCGCTCCAGCTCGCGGCCGACGCGGGTGAGCCGGTCGTTCCCCGGGCAGAGCACCGCCTGATCGCGGAACGGCACCTGCGGCGAGCCGCGGAGGATCTCGTCGGCGAGCGCGTCGGCCTCGTCATCGTTGTCGCCGAAGGTGACGTGCTCGGGTCCGATCCCGATGGACGCGCGGAAGGCGTCGAGCGACGCGTCACCGGTGCCTGCCTGCATGCTCCCGCCGAACCTGGAGAATGCGCCGACGATCTCTGGCGTCGAGCGGTAGTTGACGAGCAGTCGGGCGCCCGATGCGCCCGGGAAGTCGTGGGTCGCGAACCGGGACATGTTGAAGGACGAGGCGCCGCGAAACCTGTAGATCGCCTGCCGCGCGTCTCCCACGGCCCAGAGGTTCCTGCCGGCGTCGGTCAGCCTCTGGAGCAGCCGCACGCTGCTGCGGTTCACGTCCTGATACTCGTCGACGAGGATGTGCGAGTAGGTGGCGCGCAGCGCGGCCGCCGCCTGTGGGTCGCCGTCGAGCAGCTTGACCGGCAGCGAAACGAGGTCGCCGAAATCCACGGCGCAGGCCGCCTGCTTCAACTCCTCGTACCTCCTGTAGACGAGCGCGACCTCGGCGCACCGCTCTCCCGCCTCGCGGGCGTCGGCGTCGACGGCGTTGTCCACCATCTGCTGAGCGAGTGACGCGAAGCGCTCGGCGTCGGCGACCTCGTCCTTCGCCCGCGACATCGCGCCGAGCATGTCCTTGAGCGGCCGCGCCGGATCCATGAAGTCGCGGTGGTGCAGAAGGTTCAGGGCCAGGTATTCACGCTCCATGATGGCGATCGCCTCGCTGCGATCCATCATGCGCGGCTCCTTGGCGAAGCCCAGCTGGCGATGGTGGCGCCGCACGATGTCCAGGCCGAACGCATGGAAGGTGCCGATCCACATCGCCGGCGCGGCGTCGGGGCGGAGCGCCGCGATGCGGTCTGAAAGCTCGCCTGCGGCTTTGTTCGAGAAGGTGAGCACCAGGATCGTGCGGGGATCGACACCGTCATCGACCAGCCCGGCGACGCGCCCGACGAGCGTCTGCGTCTTGCCGGTCCCCGGTCCCGCCTCGAGTAGGTAGGGCGCGCCGCGATGTCGAGCGGCTTCGGCCTGTTCCGGGTTGAGGGGCTTGGGTGGGGACGCTGGCTGCTGTGGAGGGGCGGCTTCGATCTCGGGGAGCAGCAGGGCGTCGAGGAGCTGCATCGCGACGACGTCGAAGGGGGAGCCGAGCCGGTCGGCGATCTGGCTGGCGGTCATGCCGCCGAGATGCAGGGATCGCGCACGAGCGCGGGGAAGGATCAGCTCGCGGCCGAAGAGATCCATCTGGACCTCGCGGCGCTGCCGCCGGCTATAGTCGACAACCCTGTCCTCACCGACAGGCGCTGCCTCGGCCGGACGGGCGGGATCAACCTCCAGGGCGATGTGCGCCGTCCGGTCATCGCCAAGGGTGGCGTGTCCGAGCTCGTGGCCGATCAGGAACGCTCTTGCGAATGCGTCGCCCGCGTCCTCGTGTCGGATTGCCCGGTCGCTCGGATCGAAGTGCGCGTGGCCGCCGGCCAGGATGGGACTTCCCGCCTCGACCGGCTCGACGTCGAGACCTTTGTCGGCGGCGACGGCCATTACGATGTCGATCGGATCCCACGGGTCCGTGCCGCCGGCGATGACTGCATCGTGCAGGGCCGCAGCGCGCTGACGCGCGATCTCGACGGCGTCCACCGCTCAGTCCCGCGGGTTCAGCAGCTGCTTGCGCCTGTCCTCCGGGACCCTGCACTGCTCGAGCAGTGCCTTGAAGGTCACCTTGTTCCCGTCCGCGCCCGGCGCGTCGTCGGACTTGTAGCTGAGGCCCGGCGTCAGCCTCGGCGGTCCCGCCAGGAAGGCGCTTAGCTCGTCGACCCCGGTGCGCAAGCCGCGGGCCAAGTCCGCGAGGAAACCGACCGGGACGCTGGCGAAGTCGACCGACCGGGAGCGGAAGCCCTGGATCACGCCACTGGGGACGTCGAGCGAGCGCCTGAGCGTGACGAGTTCGCCGGACGAGAGCGTGGCGAACGGATCGGCTACCTCCGCCGCCATGCGTGCCGGTGCCGCGGCATGGAAGTCGGCCAGCGACGCCTCGACCCAGGCCTCGTCGACGGGCGCCGAGATGTCGGCGGTCGCGCGCTGGAGCCGCAGCTCCATCGACAGATCGATGAGGTCGTCGGCGAGTTCGGGGTGGAGGCGCAGGTATCGTTCTAGCGTGCCCCGGTCGTGCTCCGGCTCCACGGCGAAGGCCATCAGGACCTCCTCGGCGTCATGGTGAGCCTGGTCAGTCATTCCGGCTTCCGATCCCCAGCTGCTCCCGTATGGTCGCGATGGCGGCGTCGCGTCTGTTGCGCACGGTCTTCTCCGATCTCACGCCGAGGATCTTGCGTATCGTGAGGACGTCGTCGTCGATTGAGTCGATGGGCATGTCCTGGAGGAGCATCTCGATAACTCTGCGTTGCTTGTCTGGTAGCGTCCTGATCGCTTTGGCGACCTTGGACCGGTAATTTGGGTCATCTGATAGCAGCTCCTGTTTGACGTCGAGGCTGCCGACCGCCTTCTCCACCGCGATGGATGGTTCGCCGCTCTCCTCGTCGTCGATGACGTCCCTTCTCGCCATCTGCCCTCGCGCCCGGCTCATGGAGGTCTTGCGCAACGCCGCGACCGCGCCCGAAAACATGACTTCAAAGTAGTCGAGCGCGGATCCAGGAGCCGCACGGTCCTCGATCAGCCTGGCCTTAAAGATGTCGCGCACGCTATCCCGCGCATCCGCCCCGTAGACGTTCTCGGGACCGCGGGCCCGCTCGCCCTCAATGCGGGGAAGAGCGGACGCCAAACGCCGCATGAGTTCTCGGTAGAGTTTGTTGAAGTACCGCTCATCGTTGTCGTTCCGCGCGGCACGGATCAGGTAGACAAGGCACTCTGACTGCACATAGTTCGGTGAGGTCGGCTGTCGCACCTCCAGCCTCTCCAGCATCTCGTCGCGCGACAGGTTAACCAGCGATGCCAGCGCGGTCTCAACCTCCACACGTCGAGTGTAGGGAGTGCCATCCTGCTTCCTCTTGGTGAGCGCCTCTACCTGCCGTTTCTGCAAATTTTCCTCTGAGTTTTTTGCCTTTTGGCGTTTTACTTCTTTAGATACAGGAGTGGCAGAACTGACCAAATATTTCCACTCAAATTTGTCGAGCCGATTTGTAAAGCGAGCGGGTCCTGGACCAAGCGCCGTTATCAGGGAGGCCCGGGTTTGTACCTTTTGTTAGAGCATTGGTACATTGGCTCTTACCGTCACAACCGGACGGTTGTGATCCTGCCCGTTGACGCACGGATTCGTGCCGGTTTCAAAGTGTCAAAAGGGCGCTTCACAAGCCCGCTCACGGTTCGAGGGGACGACCCGTTCACGCCCCCGCCCTACCGCCTGAACGAGCGTCTGATTTGTCGTGATCGACGCCCAAAAACGGACAGGCGGCTCCCCACCAGTTTTACATGCAGAAGGTCTGGTGTTGCCGAGCTGCGGGAACGCAAAGATCGCACGCCGGTAGATCATATGAAGTCGCGCAGCGCGCGCTACTCCTCCTCATCCTCACGCAACCGACCAGCAGCAAGATCGGCAAGAACCTTGTTACTAAAAACGACGCGGCGGTCCTCGCGAGGGCAATCGAGATCATCATGATGCCATGTGAAGACGCCAGATTTCCCAGCTTCCGCGCGTTCAACTCTGGAAAGATGCGAGGCTGACACCCCGGAGCGCCGCGATAACTCCGCAAGGCTCCACCCCAGCGCCCGACGTTCGGCCCGCAATTGCTGGCATAACACAAAGACCCGAGTGCCTTGCCGCGTGCCGTCGAATCGCCGCGACGGAGCCGAACTGACACCCTCGACCGCCACTTGGGGCCAGTCCATGTCGAGCTCATGCAGGATATTGTCGAGCGTTTGCGCCTGCGGCCAGGTGTGCCCGTTTTCGATCCGCGACAGAGCGGCGCGGGTCATTCCGACACTGGCCGCGAGAGCTTCCTGACTGATCGGGCCGACAGTGCCTTTTACGCCAGTACGATGATCCTTGAGGATCTTTCCGAGATCAGGTCGAAGATGGCTGAAGCCCTTGGGCAATCGCATCCTGGCGGGAGAACGGTGCGTCGTCATACGAGATAATATAGCGCGATGTGCGTTTCGTGCACAGACCATGCCTGCGGTCCCACAACGCTGGTATGGCCGCTGCACGGATCATACTGGCACAGACACCGAAAGCGCAACAGGCGCTTGCCGAGCTCGTGCGCCTGTTGGCGAGGCAAGCGGCCGCCGAACATCATGCGCGCATGCGGGATTCCCGTGCCGCCGAAGCTGTGAAACAATAGGCCATGCTCACCTCCCTCCCCCGCCGTATCGCGCTATACGGTCGTCATTCGACCGCTATGCAAGCTGCCTCATCGAGCGCAGACCAGGTCGCGTCTTGCGGGCCGCTGGTCGGCTATCTGGGCGGTACGGTCGTCGCGACGTGGCTGGATCCAGAGTTGTCGGGTTATCGCCGCGATCGTCCTGGTCTGCAGCAGTTGCTGCGCGCCGTGGAAGCGGGCGAGATCGACATCATCGTCTGCGAGGCGCTCGACCGGCTTGCGCGTGATGCAGAGGATGTGGCCTGGCTGGGCAAGAAGCTCGCCTATCACCGCGTCCAGCTCCATACCGTCAGCGAAGGCCATGTCGACGAGATCAAGTTCGCGGTGGCTGGGCTGCTCGGTTCGATCTTCCTCAAGCATCTTGTCGACAAGACGCTGCGTGGCATGGAAGCCGCCGTGCTTGCCGGACGCTTCGCTGGTGGCCGCGCCTATGGCTACAAGCGCATGGTGCGGCTCGACGCTAACGGGGAGGTCCAGCGCGGGTTGCTCGAGATCGACGAAGGGCAGGCAGCGGTGGTTCGCCGGATATTCGCGTGGTTCTCCGCCGGCCTGTCGTCCGTCCAGATCGCCACGCGCCTGAACGAGGAGGGGGTGCCCGGCCCCCGCGGCGGGCAGTGGAACGCCTCGACCATCCGCGGCGACCCGAAGAAGCTCGTCGGCATCCTCAACAATCCGCTCTATGCAGGACGTCTCGTGTGGGGCCGCCGGCAATGGCGCAAGAACCCCGATAGCGAGAAGCGCGAACGCCGCTACCGGCTCCGCGACAAGTCCGAATGGGTGCAGGTCGCGGTCCCCGACTTGCGGATCGTCGACGATGGTTTGTTCGAGGCCGCGCGTGCCGAAATCGACCGGCGCAAGCGCCCTTCAACGGCTTCATCGTCGGTCGGAAGCAAGCGAGCGAAACATTTACTGTCCGGCCTCATCCGCTGCAGCTGCTGTGGATCGAACTATACGATCAGCGGTAAGGACTATTACCGCTGCGCCGGGCAGAAGGAGCGCGGCACCTGCGGCAACCGACTATCGGTCCGCAAGGAGCCGCTCGAGACCGCCACGCTTGCGGTGCTGCAAGAGCACCTGCTGACGGAAGGGCACGCACGCCTGTTCGCCGAGGAGTTTGAGCGCGAGACGCGCCGGCTTGGTCAGCAGGACGCCCGCAACGATGATATGGCGACGCGCCGCCTCCAGCAGATCGAAGCCGAGCTTGGCAATCTGTACCAGAACTTGCTCGCCGGGCTTGTCAGCCCGGCGATGCGCGGGATGATCTCGGAGCGGGAGGCGGAGAAGGCCCGGCTGGAAGCGCGGGGCCCCGCGCCCGCACGCAGTTCCCTTCCGGCGCCCCTGCTGCCGCCCACGCTACTGTACGACCGCTTCCGTTCCAAAGTCACCGAGTTGCGGGGTTCGTTGGATCAACGCGCAACCCGTGCTGAAGCGACCGGCATTATCCAGCGGCTCATCGAGAGTGTGACGATCTACCCGAACGAGGCGGGTGGCCCGGAGGCAGAAGTGGTGGCGAAGGTGTCGGATTTGCTGGCGTGGGCGACAACTGACAACGCCCGCCATAACGGAGGTCATGGCGGGCGTTCTGCAAAGGTGGTTGCGGGGACAGGATTTGAACCTGTGACCTTCAGGTTATGAGCCTGACGAGCTACCGGGCTGCTCCACCCCGCGCCGAGGTGATGTGTGTGTTTGTGGATGGGTTCTATTTGTATGTGCGAA
>NZ_CAJYIU010000187.1 GCF_913775355.1 uncultured Aureimonas sp. | reverse complement strand
GACGACCGCGAGCGCCAGATGGAACTGGCCTCCGTGCTCCTGTCGGGCCTGTCGTTCCTCGCCATCATCTTCACCGCGCTGCCGGCGCTGCTCGTGGCGGACTGCCGGTGAGCCCCGCCCTCAGCCGACATGCGCCGCTGGGCTTCGGCCTCGCGCTTCTGCTGTTCCTCTGGGCGGGGCCCTTGGTCGGGCGCGCCGAGACTTCGTTCGCCGCGCACATGATCCTCCACATGGGCCTCGTCGCCGTGGCTGCGCCCGTTCTCGCCTTCGGATTGACCCGCTCGGTGCCGGCGCTCGGCGCGCGCATTTCGCCGCGCTTTGCGATCCTGGCAGCGCTTGCCGAGTTCGTGCTGGTCTGGTCGTGGCACGCCCCGGCGCTGCATGACGCGGCGCGGCGCGAGACATGGGTGCTCCTGATCGAGCAGGCCTCGTTCCTGACCGCCGGCCTTCTCGTCTGGACCGCCGCCTTCGGCACGGCCGAGGGCGCGCGCGGGGCCCGCGCGGCGGGCGTCGCAGCCCTTCTGATGACGTCGATGCACATGACCCTTCTCGGCGCGCTCCTCCTCTTCGCGCCGCGTCCGCTCTATGCCTGCGGCGATCTCTGCTCGCCGCTCTCGACCCTGACCCCGCTCGAGGACCAGCAGCTCGGCGGCGTCCTGATGCTGATCGTCGGCGGCTCGGCCTATCTCGTGGGCGGCCTGTCGCTGCTCGCCCGTCTCCTCAACGAAAAGCGCGACGCGCAGGTGCCGGCATGAAGTGGACGCTGACGATCCGCCCCTGGCACCTCGTGGCCGCGCCCTTCGCGGCGGTCGGGGCCGCCCTTCTCGTCGGCGGCTCGGGCCTCGTGTCGGTCGCCGCCAACACCGGCCACTTCGCGCCCGTCGAGTGGTTCCTGCACTGGACGCTGCAGCGCGCCGTCGACACGCAGTCGCTGCCGATCTCCAAGCCCGACGACGTGTCGCTGGAGGATCCGCTCCTCGTGCAGCGCGTCGCCGGCCACTTCGCCAGCGGCTGCGCGCCCTGCCACGGCGCGCCGGGCGAACTGCAGACGCCGGTCGCGCGCGCGATGATGCCGCCCGTGCCGCGGCTGGAAAACCAGGTCGGCGAGTGGCGCGACCGCGAGCTGTTCTGGATCGGCCGGCACGGCATCAAGTATTCCGGCATGCCGTCCTGGTCGACGCAGGACCGCCCCGACGAGGTCTGGGCGCTGGTCGCCTTCCTGCGCGCGCTGCCCGACATGAGCCCCGAACGCTACCGCGAGCTCGCCTACGGGCAGGCGAGCGCCGAGCCGGGTCGCCCCGGCCTCCAGGCGCTGGGACAGGCGGGCGACACGGCGCTCGCCGACTGCGCCCGCTGCCACGGCGAGGACGGGCGCGGGGTCGGTCCCGCGGGCAGCTTCCCGCCGATCGGCGGCCAGTCGGAGGAGTATCTCTTCCGCACGCTCCAGGCCTTCTCGTCCGGCACGCGCCAGAGCGGTATCATGACGCCCGCCGCCGGTATCCACGACGAGGCGACGCTGCGACGCCTGGCTGCCCACTATGCCGCGCAGGCGCCGATCCCGGCACCGGCGGGGCCGCTCGGGCCCCCGGCGGGCGTCGCGATCGGCTACGAGGGCGCCGTGCGCCTGCCGCGCGGCTCGATCGGCCCGGACGCGCCCGCGGACGAGCCGGTGCCGACCGGGTCGGAGGCGGCGGTCGATCCGTCAGCCGCCCACGGCTACCCCGTCTCGACGAGCGGCCTGATGGAGCTTGGCCGCCGGATCGCCGAAGAGGGCCTGCCGCGCCAGAAGCTCGCCGCCTGCCAGACCTGCCACGGCGCCGATGCGGCGGCCACCAACCCGCTCTATCCGCGCCTCGACGGCCTGCCGGAATGGTATACCGCGACCCATCTCCAGATGTGGAAGGACCGCCATCGCGGCGGCACGCCGCTCGCTCACATCATGGAGACGATCGCGATCAACCTCACCGAGGAGCAGATCGACGCACTGGCGCTCTGGTACTCGCGGCGCGGCGACTGACGGGGCGGGCGCTTCCGAAAGAGCGCCCTTTCCGGCATGAAGAAGGTCCGACCGATTCGCGGGAGAAGGACCGGGACCCGATGGACGACCGCCCGACGGACGCCGCCTCGTGACGGGTCCCCTGTTCCTCGGCCTCGACGCCGGCGGCACCGCCTGCCGCGCGCGGCTGGTGGATGCGTCCGGCCTCGTCTTCGGCGAGGGGCATGCCGGACCGGGGCAGGCGCGGCTCGGCGTCGAGGCGAGCTTCGAGGCGATGCTGACCGCGGCCCGCGAGGCGTGGCGCGCGGCCGGTCTCGGGTCCTTCGACTTCGCCCGCCTCCATGTCGGGGCCGGCGTCGCCGGGATCGAACGGCTCGGCGTCGCCGACACCTTCGCCGCGCGGCCGCATCCCTTCGCCAGCCTCGTCTTTTCCGGTGACGGCGCCATCGCCTGCCTCGGGGCCCATGGCGGCGAGGACGGCGGCATCGTCGTGGCGGGCACCGGGTCGATCGGCTTCGGCCTTCTCGAAGGGCGCCTCCTGCGGTTCGGCGGCTACGGCTTTCCCGGCTCCGACGAGGGCTCGGGCGCCCGCATCGGGCTCGCGGCGGTGGAGGCGGCGTTCCGGGCGGTCGACGG
>NZ_CAJYIU010000186.1 GCF_913775355.1 uncultured Aureimonas sp. | reverse complement strand
TGGCGTCGGCGAAGAGGCGCGCGGCGGTGGCCTTGGCGCCCTCGCGCAGCTGCGCGTCGGCTTCCTCCATGCGCCAGGGCCTGGGCGCCACACCGCCGATCGCCACGCGGCCCGTGCCGTCCGGCTGAATCACGGCCGCGACGGAAATGACGGCGAAGGCATAGGACGCGCGGTCGCGAACCTTGCGGTAGATCTGCTTGCCGCCGAGCGGCGCAGACAGCGTGACGGCGGTGACGAACTCGCCTGCCTCAAGCGCGGTCTCCACCTCCGGCGTGTCACCGGGCAGGCGGTGGAAGTCGGCGAACGCGATCGTGCGGGTCGCCCCGTCAGGCTTCACGGTCTCGACCGAAGCGTCGAGGACGGCGAGCGCGACGTTCATGTCGGACGGGTTGGTGGCGATGCAGGCGTCGCTGACGCCGACGACGCCGAGAAGACGCGAATAGCCCTCGATCGCGGCGCAGCCGGCGCCCGGCGTGCGTTTGTTGCAGGCCATGTTGGTGTCGTAGAAATAGGGGCAGCGGGTGCGCTGGAGGAGGTTGCCGGCCGTCGTCGCCTTGTTGCGCAGCTGGCCGGACGCGCCCGCCACCACCGCCCGCGTCAGGACGCCGTAGTCGCGGCGGATGCGCTCGTCGGCGGCCATGTCGGTGTTGCGCACCAGCGCGCCGATGCGAAGGCCGCCGTCCTCGGTCGCCTCGATCGTGTCGAGGCCGAGCCGGTTGATGTCGATGAGATGGCGTGGCGCCTCGATCTCGAGCTTCATCAGGTCGAGAAGATTGGTGCCGCCGGCGATGAACTTGGCGTCGGGCCGGGCCGCCGCAGCCTTGGCGGCTTCTGCCGGCGAGTTGACGCGCTCGAAGGTGAAGGACTTCATGCGGGCCTCCCGGCGACTTCGGCCATGGCGTCGGCGATGTTGGAATAGGCGCCGCAGCGGCAGATGTTGCCGCTCATGCGCTCGCGCATCTCTTCGTTCGTGGCTTCCATCGAGCCGTTGAGATCGGCGGTCACATGGCTCGGGATGCCGGCCTTGACCTCTTCGAGGACGCCGACCGCCGAGCAGATCTGACCCGGCGTGCAGTACCCGCACTGGTAGCCGTCGTGCTTCAGGAAGGCCTCCTGCATCGGGTGCAGGTTGTCGGGCGTGCCGAGGCCCTCGATCGTGGTGATCTCGTCGCCCTCGTGCAGCACCGCGAGCGTCAGGCAGGCGTTGATGCGCCGCCCGTTGACCATCACCGTGCAGGCGCCGCACTGGCCGTGGTCGCACCCCTTCTTGGTGCCGGTGAGCTTGATGTGCTCGCGCAGCGCATCGAGAAGCGTGGTCCGCAGATCGAGGTCGAGCTCGCGCCGCTCGCCGTTCACCGTGAAGGCGACAGGCGCCGTGACGGCGGCATCCGAGGCGGCAGCCGCCGCGCCGGATGACTGCGCCAGCGCGGAGGCGGGCAGGGCGCCGAGCGCGGCGGTCGCCGTCACGCCGGACATCAGCTGCCGCCGGTTCAGTTCAAGGTCGGGGAATCTCGACATGGCTCGCGAGGCTCTTCGGTGGGGCGCAACGGGAGACCCGACGCGATTCGCCGTTGCCGGTCGGCGGATCGGGGTCCTGGGCGCAAGGTGTCGATGCCATCGCGCCCCACCCGGACGGTGATGCGCTGGCGCCGCTGCAGTTTGTAACTAATCCAGATCGGCCAGCCGGCTACCGGCAGCACGCGCGTCGTCATCCGGTCGCGGCACACAATGTCGGGAGGCGCTGGGCTCCGACCCATGCACGCGATCGCTTCCCGAGCCGCTGCCAGGGGCCTGCAGATGCTGGCCGTCCGGCAGTTGGCCAGTCTCGGCCGTGCGGCTGAGTTCGGTTGCCGGATCGGCTGAACGCGACCGAGGCGGCGTGGCGCTTCGCCGCGTCGTGGGTCGCCGATGCCTCGCTTGCCGGAATGTGCGAAAGCCCGTGTCCGACGCGAGACGGCGGTTGCAGCGGGCCCGTCCCTTCCTCCATCCTGTCGCGGCAAAGGGAGGCCGTGCATGTCGTCGACGATTGAGGAACTCGAACGCCGCCGCGCCGCCGCGCGCGAGGGCGGCGGCGAACGCCGCGTCGCCGCACAGCACGCCAAGGGCAAGCTCACCGCGCGCGAACGCCTCGACGTCCTGCTCGACGAAGGGTCGTTCGAGGAACTCGACATGTTCGTCGAGCACAACTGCACCGATTTCGGCATGGAGACGCAGATCGTGCCCGGCGACGGGGTCGTCACGGGCTCGGGGACGATCAACGGCCGGCTGGTCTTCGTCTTCAGCCAGGACTTCACGGTGTTCGGCGGATCGCTTTCCGAGCGCCATGCGGCCAAGATCTGCAAGATCATGGACATGGCGCTGAAGGTCGGCGCGCCGGTGATCGGGCTGAACGATTCGGGCGGCGCGCGCATCCAGGAGGGCGTCGCCTCGCTCGGCGGTTATGCCGAGGTGTTCCAGCGCAACGTGCTGGCATCGGGCGTCGTGCCGCAGCTCAGCCTCGTGATGGGTCCCTGCGCGGGCGGCGCCGTCTATTCACCGGCGATGACAGACTTCATCTTCATGGTGAAGGATTCGAGCTACATGTTCGTCACCGGCCCGGACGTTGTGAAGACGGTGACCAACGAGGTCGTCAGCCAGGAAGACCTCGGCGGTGCGGTGACGCACACGACGAAATCCTCGGTCGCCGACTGCGCCTTCGAGAACGACATCGAGGCGTTGCTCGCCGCACGCGACTTCATGGGCTTCCTGCCGGCCTCGAACCGGACGGGGGTGCCGGAGCGCCCGAGCCCCGACCCGTTCGATCGTCTGGAGCCGAGCCTCGACACCTTGATCCCGCCGAGCGCCAACCAGCCCTACGACATGCACGAGCTGGTCACGAAGGTCGTCGACGAGGGCGAATTCTTCGAGATCCAGCCGAGCCACGCGGGCAACATCATCGTCGGGTTCGGGCGCATCGAGGGGCGCACGGTCGGGCTTGTGGCCAACCAGCCGACGGTCCTTGCCGGCTGCCTCGACATCGCGGCCTCGAAGAAGGCCGCGCGCTTCGTGCGATTCTGCGACGCGTTCGAAATCCCGATCGTCACCTTCGTCGACGTGCCGGGCTTCCTGCCGGGCGTCGCGCAGGAGCACAACGGCATCATCAAGCATGGGGCGAAGCTCCTCTTCGCCTATGCCGAGGCGACGGTGCCCAAGATCACGGTCATCACCCGAAAGGCCTACGGCGGCGCCTACGACGTGATGGCGTCGAAGCATCTGCGCGGCGACCTGAACTACGCGTGGCCCACCGCCGAGATCGCGGTGATGGGCGCCAAGGGCGCGGTCGAGATCATCTTCCGCGGCCGAAGCGCCGAGGAGATCGCGGAGCGGACGGCCGAATACGAGCGCCGCTTCGCCAACCCGTTCGTCGCGGCGTCCAAGGGGTTCGTCGACGAGGTGATCATGCCCCATTCGACCCGGCGGCGGGTGGCGCTCGGGCTTCGCAAGCTGCGCGGCAAGCAGTTGCAGAATCCCTGGAAGAAGCACGACAACATTCCGCTATGAACGGCAAAGGGACGGGAGGCCCCGCGATGTTCGGACGCCTGAATCATGTCGGCGTGGCGACGCCTTCGATCACGCGCGCGGGCGAGCACTACGCCGCGATCTTCGGGAAGGCCGCGGTCGGCACGCCCTTCGACCTGCCCGAACAGGGCGTGAAGGTCTGCTTCGTGGATACGGGGAATACGCAGATCGAGCTGATCGAGCCGCTCGACGACGCCTCGCCGGTCGCCGGCTTCCTCCAGCGCAACCCGGCCGGCGGCCAGCATCACCTGTGCTTCGAGGTCGCCGATCTCGATGCCGCCATCGCGGACATGACGGCCCGAGGCGCGCGGGCGCTCGGGACGCCGCGTATCGGCGCCCACGGGACGCGGATCGTCTTCCTGCATCCGCGCGACATGGGCGGCGTTCTCGTCGAGTTGATGGAGGCACCCGATGGCGGACACTGAACGCCCGACGCTCGACGACTGGAGGGCGCTTGCCGCCCGTGAGGCGAAGGGGCGCGACCTCGACTGGCACACGCCCGAAGGCATCACGGTCAAGCCGCTCTACACCGCGGAGGATGTCGCCGGCTGGAACCCCGGCCTGCCGGGCTTCGCCCCGTTCACGCGCGGCGTGCGGGCTTCGATGTATGCCGGGCGCCCCTGGACGATCCGGCAGTATGCGGGCTTCTCGACCGCCGAGGAGTCCAACGCCTTCTATCGCCGCAACCTCGCGGCGGGCCAGAAGGGTCTGTCGGTCGCCTTCGACCTTGCCACCCATCGCGGCTACGATTCGGATCACCCCCGCGTCGTCGGGGATGTGGGCAAGGCGGGCGTCGCGATCGATACGGTCGAAGACATGAAGATCCTCTTCGACGGCATCCCGTTGGCTGAGATGTCGGTGTCGATGACCATGAACGGCGCGGTGATCCCGATCCTCGCCTTCTTCATCGTCGCCGGCGAGGAGCAGGGCGTGCTGCGTGACCGGCTCGACGGGACCATCCAGAACGACATTCTCAAGGAGTTCATGGTCCGCAACACGTATATCTATCCGCCCGAACCCTCGATGCGGATCGTCTCGGACATCTTCGCCTACACGAGCCGCGAGATGCCGAGGTTCAACTCGATCTCGATCTCCGGCTACCACATGCAGGAAGCCGGGGCGACGCAGCTCCAAGAGCTGGCCTTCACCATCGCCGACGGCATGGAATACGTGCGCTACGGCGTGGCGTCGGGGCTCGATATCGATGCGTTCGCAGGACGTTTGAGCTTCTTCTTCGCCATCGGCATGAACTTCTTCATGGAGGTCGCCAAGCTGCGCGCCGCCCGCGTCCTCTGGCACCGGGCGATGACCGAACTCGGGGCGCGGGACGAACGCTCCAAGATGCTGCGCACGCACTGCCAGACGTCGGGGGTCTCGCTGACCGAGCAGGACCCGTACAACAACGTCATGCGCACCACGATCGAGGCGATGGCCGCGATGCTCGGCGGCACGCAGTCGCTCCACACCAACGCGCTGGACGAGGCGATCGCGCTGCCGACCGACTTCTCCGCCCGCATCGCCCGCAACACGCAGCTCGTGCTCCAGGAGGAGACGGGCATGACGAAGGTCGTTGATCCGCTCGGCGGCTCCTACTATGTCGAGAGCCTGACCAAGGCGCTGGTGGACGGGGCTTGGGCGCTCATTGAGCGCATTCGCAGCGAAGGCGGGATGGCCAAGGCTGTCGCGGCCGGCTGGCCGAAGGCGATGATCGAGGAGGCGGCGGCGGCCAAGGCCGCGCGTGTCGACCGGGGCGGGGACGTGATCGTCGGCGTCAATCGCTACCGGCTGGAGGCCGAGGCGCCGATCGAGATTCTCGATGTCGACAACCATGCCGTCCGCGAGGCGCAGGTCGCGCGGATCGGAAGGGTCAAGGCCGAGCGCGACGCCGAGGCCGTCACGGCGGCGCTCGATGCCCTGCGCGAGGGGGCGTCGGGAAGCGGCAACCTTCTCGAGCTGGCCGTCGCATGCGCGCGAGCCCGCGCGACGCTCGGCGAGATTTCGGCGGCGATGGAGGATGTCTTCGGCCGCTTCGACACGCAGCCCCGGCCGGTCAGCGGCATCTACGGCGGCGCCTATGCCGACGATCCCCGCTGGACACGGCTGACCGATGCCGTGGCGACGACGGAGCGGCGCCTCGGGCGTCGGCCGCGCATGCTGGTCGCCAAGATGGGGCAGGACGGGCACGATCGCGGCGCCAACCTCGTGTCCTCGATGTTCGGCGACCTCGGCTTCGAGATCGTGCCGGGCCCGCTGTTCCAGACGCCCGCCGAGGCGGCGGCGCTGGCGGTGGAGCGCGAGGTCGATATCGTCGGCGCCTCGTCGCTCGCGGCCGGTCACAAGACGCTGATCCCGGACCTCATCGCGCGTCTCGGCGAACTCGGCCGCGCCGACATCAAGGTGGTGGCCGGCGGCGTCATCCCGGCGCAGGACTACGACGCGCTTCGCCGAGCGGGCGTCCACGCGATCTTCGGCCCCGGCACCAACCTCGTCGAAGCGGCGGCCGAAGTGCTGCGCCTCCTCGGCCACAACATGCCGCCGCTCGGCGACACCGGCGATCGCAACGCCGCAGAATGAAAGCGTCTCCCGTGTTCCGTAAGATCCTGATCGCCAACCGCGGCGAGATCGCCTGCCGCGTCATGCGCACCGCCAAGCGGATGGGCATCGCGACCGTCGCCGTCTATTCCGATGCCGACGCGCTGAGTCCGCATGTGCGGATGGCGGACGAGGCCGTGCGTCTCGGGCCGGCACCCGCCGCGGAAAGCTATCTGCGCGCCGACCTCATTCTCGAGGCCGCGAAGGCGACCGGCGCCGACTGCATCCACCCCGGCTACGGCTTCCTGTCGGAGCGCGAGAGCTTCGCGCTCGCCTGCGAGGACGCCGGCATCGCCTTCGTCGGCCCGCCGCCGAAAGCCATCGCGGCGATGGGCGACAAGATCCAGTCGAAGAAGCTGGCGAAGGCGGCCGGCGTCAACGTCGTTCCCGGCTTTCTCGGCGAGATCGAGGGCACCGAGGACGCGGTGCGGATCGCCGCCGAGATCGGCTTTCCGGTGATGATGAAGGCCTCGGCCGGCGGCGGCGGCAAGGGCATGCGGCTGGCCTGGAACGAGGGCGACGTGCGCGAGGACTTCGAGGCGGTCAAGCGCGAGGGGCTGGCGAGCTTCGGCGACGATCGCGTCTTCATCGAGAAGTTCATCGAGAGCCCGCGCCATATCGAGATCCAGGTGCTCGGCGACAAGCACGGCACCGTCCTCTACCTCGGCGAGCGCGAGTGCTCGATCCAGCGCCGGCACCAGAAGGTGGTGGAAGAGGCACCGTCGCCCTTCGTCACGTTCGAGATGCGACGCGCGATGGGCGAACAGGCTGTGGCGCTCGCCAAGGCCGTCGGCTACCACTCCGCGGGTACGGTCGAGCTCATCGTCTCCGGCGCCGATCCGACCGGAAAGAGCTTCTATTTCCTCGAGATGAACACGCGTCTTCAGGTGGAACATCCGGTCACGGAGATGGTCACCGGTCTCGATCTCGTGGAGGAGATGATCCGCGTGGCCGCGGGCGAGCCGCTGCGGATCGGCCAGGACGACGTCCGGCTCGACGGCTGGTCGATCGAGACCCGCGTCTATGCCGAGGACCCCTATCGCGGCTTCCTGCCGTCGACCGGCCGCCTCGTGCGCTATCGGCCGCCCGAGGCCGGCGACGGCGTTCGGGTGGACGACGGCGTGGTCGAGGGCGGCGAGGTCTCGATGTTCTACGACCCGATGATCGCCAAGCTCGTGACCCACGGCACGACGCGCGAGGACGCCATTGACCGGCAGGTGGAGGCGCTCGACCGGTTCGAACTGAGCGGCCTCGGTAACAACATCGACTTCCTCTCGGCGATCATGCAGCACCCGCGCTTTCGGGCTGGGGCTCTGACCACCGGCTTCATCGCAGAGGAATATCCGGAAGGCTTCAAGGGGGTCGCGCCGGACGACGCGCTGGCCCGCGCGCTGGCTGTTGCCGGCGCGCTCGTGTCGGTCCTACGGGCCGAGCGCGACGCGCGCATCGACGGCCAGCTCGGGCCCGCAATCCGCGCGAGCGGCGCGCGCGTCGCGGAACTTGGGCATCGGCGCTTCGAGGTCGGCGTATCGGGCGATGATGGGAGGCGGCAGGTTTCGATCGACGGTGCGCCGCCCGTGCCGGCCGCGCTCGAGTGGCGGTTCGGCGAGCCGATGGCGCGCCTGCGGTTCGACGGCGAGGACCTGTCGCTGCGCATCCGGCCGACTTTGACGGGTGCGCGCTTGACGACGCGCGGCGCGACGCACGAGGTTCGCGTGTCCTTGCCGCATGTGTTCGAACTCTCGCGGCACATGCTGCACAAGGAGCCGCCGGACCTGTCGCGCCTCTTGATCTGCCCGATGCCGGGCCTTCTGACACGGCTCGCCGTCCAGCCCGGTGACCGCGTCGAGGCGGGCCAAGTGCTCGGCACGATCGAGGCGATGAAGATGGAGAACAACCTGCGTGCCCCGAAGGCTGCGACGATCGGCGCGGTGCGCGCGGCGGTCGGCGACAGCCTGCCGGCCGACTTCGTCATCCTCGAATTCGAATGACAGGACGCGTCAACGGATCGCGCTGGCGCGCTTCGCCCAGGTGCCGGCCGTCTGCGGCTTGACGAAGACGGTCGTTACATCCGGCAGTTCGGCCTTGACCCGCGCCTCCAGCCGCTGGACGCAGGCTTCGATCTCGGGCGCGGTCATGTGGTCCTCGAACTCGGCGCTGAGCGCCACCACGATCTGACGCGGACCGAGATGGGTGGTGATCACGCCGTTCGCCTTCTGGATCGCCGGATCGGCCTCTGCCATCCGCAGGATCGCGGCCTGCACGCTCGGCAGTGCCGGCTCGCCGATAAGCAGACCCTTGCTCTCGCGCGCGAGGAAGATCGCGACGCCCGCCAGCACGATGCCGATGCCGACGGAGGCGACGCCGTCGAGCTCCGGTCGTCCGAGCGTTTCCGCGAGGAAGATGCCGACGAATGCGATGGCAAGCCCGATCAGCGCTGCGCTGTCCTCGAGAAGCACCGTAAAGGTCGTCGGGTCCTTGCTGCGCGTGATCGCCTCGACATAGCCGGCCGATCCCTTCTGCTCGCGGAACTCGCGGAGCGCGACGACCCACGAGAAGCCCTCGAACACGAAGGAGGCTGCGAGCACCCCGTAGTTCCAGCCGACGTTCTCGATCGGCTCGGGCGCCATGATGTGGTGGATGCCCTGATAGATAGAGACGCCCGCGCCGAGTGCGAAGACGAGAAGCGCGACGATGAAGCTCCAGAAGTAGAGCTCCCGCCCGTGGCCGAGCGGATGGGTGCGGTCCGGCGGGCGGCCGGCCCGACGCATCCCGTAGAGGAGCAGCACCTCGTTGCCGGTGTCGACGAGGGAGTGGACGCCCTCGCTGAGCATGGCCGACGACCCTGTGAAGAAGGCGGCTGCGAACTTCGTCGCGGCAATCAGCGCGTTGCCCGCCAATGCCGCATAGACCACCGTCTTCGAACCGTCCGCCACGCGACATCACCCATAGTTGATCTCTGCCGAAACTGGCGCGCGGCCGGCAAAGGTCGAGGGCGAGGCCGGGCCCATGCAGGCGCAGCCGACTTCATCCGGCGACCGAAACCCCGTAAGCCCGTAAGCGACGCCAGGAGGACGCCGCTGCCATGCAGACCTACAGGATCGCCGCCATTCCCGCCGACGGCATCGGGCCGGAGGTCATTGCCGCCGGTCTGCAGGCGCTGGAGGCGCTGGAGCGGCGCGAGGGGACGTTCCGGCTCGACGTTACCCAGTTCGACTGGGGCTCGGATTACTATCGGACGCACGGCGTGATGATGCCGGCGGACGGCACGCAGCAGCTGAAGGGCTTCGACGCGATCTTCTTCGGCGCCGTCGGCGCGCCCGATGTGCCCGACCATATTACCCTGTGGGGGCTGCGCCTGCCGATTTGCCAAGGCTTCGACCAGTACGCCAACGTGCGCCCGACCAAGATCCTGCCCGGTATCGTCTCGCCGCTCGCTGGCGTGAAGCCCGGCGACCTCGACTGGGTGATCGTGCGGGAGAATTCGGAGGGCGAATATTCCGGCCATGGCGGGCGCGCCCATCGCGACCTGCCGGAGGAGGTCGCGACCGAGGTCGCGATCTTCACCCGCGTCGGCGTCACGCGCATCATGCGCTATGCCTTCCGCCTCGCCCAGTCCCGGCCGCGGAAGCTCCTCACCGTCGTGACGAAGTCCAACGCCCAGCGCTTCGGCATGGTGATGTGGGACGAGATCGCGGCGGAGGTGTCAGTCGAGTTCCCCGACGTGACGTGGGACAAGATGCTGGTCGATGCGATGACGGTCCGCATGACCTTGAAGCCGCAGAGTCTCGACACGATCGTCGCGACCAACCTCCATGCCGATATCCTGTCGGACCTCGCCGGGGCGCTGGCGGGCAGCCTCGGCGTCGCGCCGACCGCGAACATCGATCCCGAGCGGCGTTTTCCGTCCATGTTCGAGCCGATCCACGGCTCGGCCTTCGACATCACCGGCAAGGGCATCGC
>NZ_CAJYIU010000185.1 GCF_913775355.1 uncultured Aureimonas sp. | reverse complement strand
GTCGGGCGTCGAACAGCCGATCCCGAACCTTGCTCTGTCCAACGGCATCCGCGCCGCCGTTCTCGGCTGGTCGAAGACGCTGGCGGCCGAGGTGGCGGGCGACGGCGTGACCGTCAACGTCGTGCTTCCTGGCCGGATCGAGACGACGCGGCTCGCCGAACTCGACGCGGCCAACGCCGCCCGCTCCGGGTCGAGCGTCGAGGCTGTCCAGAAGGCCTCGATCGCCGCCATCCCCGCCGGGCGCTACGGACGGCCCGAGGAGTTCGCGGCGGCCGTGGTGTTCCTCGCCTCGACGCAGGCGTCCTACGTCACGGGCACCAAGCTGCGCGTCGACGGCGGGGCGACCCGCGCCGTCTGACGCGGTGCTCAGACCTTGGGCAGGGCACGGGCGCGGTAGCGCCCGTCGCCCTTCGTCCCGGTCAGTTCGCCGTCCTGCACCATGACCTTGCCGCCGAGCACGACCGTCGTCGGCCAGCCCTGGATCTCGATCCCCTCGTAGGGACTGTAGTCGGCCCCGTCGTGGAGATCGGCATGGCGGATGGTACGCCGCGTCTCGGGGTCCCAGATCGCGATGTCCGCGTCCATGCCAACCGCGATGCGGCCCTTGCGCTCGAGGCCATAGACCTTGGCATGGTTCGTGGCCGTCAGCGCCACGAAGCGCGAAAGGTCGATCCGGCCCTTCATCACCCCTTCCGAGAAGAGGATCGGCAGCCTCGTCTCGACGCCGGGGATGCCGTTCGGGATGTGTCGGAAGCTCGTCTTGCCTTTCGGGTTCAGCTTGCCGGCGGGGTCGTCGTAGCGGAACGGGCAATGGTCGGAGGAGAAGAGGTCGAAGACGCCCGTCTCGATGCCACGCCAGCAGTCCTCCTGGCTCGCCGCGTCGCGCGGCGGCGGCGAGCAGACGAACTTCGCGCCCTCCCAGTCCATGCCCTCGAGATCGTCGGCGGTGAGCATGAGATATTGCGGGCAGGTCTCGCCGATCACCTTGCGCCCGCGCGCCCGCGCCGCGCGGATCTCGTCGATCGCCGGACCGTTGGAGACGTGGACGATGACCACCGGCACGTCCACCACCTCGGCGAGCGACAGGGCGCGGTGCGTCGCCTCGCGCTCCACCACGATCGGCCGCGTCGTGGCATGCGCGCGCGGTGCGACGTCGCCGTCCGCCTCGTGCCGCCCGATGAGGTAGCGGATCGCGTCCTCGTTCTCGCAGTGGACCATGACGAGCGCCCCGGTGCGCCGGGCGACGTCCATCGTCTCGAGAATCTGCGCATCGTTCAGGCGCAGGCCCTCGTAGGTCATGAAGACCTTGAACGAGGTGTAACCGTCGGCGACCAGCGCCGGCAGTTCCTGGCCGAGGACCGACGCAGTCGGGTCCGAGATGATCATGTGGAAGGAGTGGTCGGTGTAGCAGTTGCCGTCCGCCAGCGCATGGTAGGCCGTCAACGCCTCGCGCAGGGACTGGCCCTTCTCCTGCAGGCAGAACGGCAGGACCGTGGTGTTGCCGCCGAACAGCGCCGAGCGCGTGCCGCTCTCGAAGTCGTCGGCCATGACGATCCCCTCGCCGGACGGCTGCGAGATGTGGACATGGCTGTCGATGCCGCCGGGCAGCACGAAGCGGCCGGTGGCATCGATCTCTTGAACGCCCGCCGGCAGCGCCTCGCCGATCTGGACGATGCGCCCATCGCGGATACCGACGTCGGCAAGGTACGTGTCCGAAGCGGTCGCGACCGTGCCGCCGCGAATGACGAGGTCGAAACCCTCGCTCACAGCGCGGGCTCCAGCGCCGCGATGAGGCGATTGACCTCGTCGAGCGTGTTGTAGTGGATCATGGAGACGCGCACGACGCCGTCGGTCTTCGTCAGCCCGTGCTCCTCGACGATGCGCTTGGCGTAGAAGTCGCCGTAGCGGATGCCGATCCTGGCCTTGTCCACCGCTTCCACCACC
Organism: uncultured Aureimonas sp.; assembly: GCF_913775355.1. Taxonomy (GTDB): domain Bacteria; phylum Pseudomonadota; class Alphaproteobacteria; order Rhizobiales; family Rhizobiaceae; genus Aureimonas. The sequence goes on along the minus strand of NZ_CAJYIU010000185.1, from coordinate 9,180 downwards.
TCGCGCGAGCTTCGCTCGCCGGCCGTGAAGGAAACGGTCGAAACACGGTCCTCGATCGCCGACGAGCTGCGGCCGATGATGCGCACCGAGTTGCGGCTCCGCAGGAAGTCCATCAGGCTTTCGGTGATCACCCGCTCCTGCTCGGCGATCGCGGCAAAGCCCGCCTCGATCGCGCCGCGTCCCTCGCCGGCCCCGGCGCGGCGGCCGAGATCCTCGACATAGTCGACGGCGCCGATCGAGCCCCAGGCGCATTCGTAGTTGATGTTGCCGGGCTCCAGCTTGTGGGGCACGCGGCTCTTGTCGAAGAAGTAGTGGTAGATGTTGTCGAGGGCGAGCAGCTTCTCGCGCTTGCCGAACATCACCGCGTGGTGCGGCCCGAACACCTTGTAGACGCTGAAGATGTAGTAGTCGGCGTCGAGCGCCTTCACGTCGATCGCGCGGTGCGGCGCATAGGCGACCGCATCGACGCAAAGCTCGGCGCCGCCGGCATGGGCGATGTCGGCGATCTCGCGGATCGGGTTGATCGTGCCGAGGATGTTCGAGGCGTGGGTGACGCAGACGAGCTTGGTGCGCTCGTTCATCAGCCCCTTGAGGTCCTCGAGGTCGAGCTCGTGAGTCTCCGGGTCGCAGCGCCACCAGCGGATTTTGACCCCGCGCGCCTCATGTTTCAGCCAGGGGCCGATATTGGCCTCGTGGTCGGTATTGGTGAGGATGATCTCGTCGCCCGGCTCGAGGCGGCCCGTCATCGCCTCTGACAGGAAGCGGATCAGGATCGTGGTCGAGGCCCCTTCGACGATCTCGCCGGGATCGCAGTTCATGAAGCGCGCGAAGGCCTCGCGCGACTGCGAGACGCGCGCGGTCGAGATCCGGCTCGGCTCGTAGCTCGCGCCGGTCTGGACGTTGGTCGTCAGGAGGTAGTCGGACACGCGTTCGGCGACTGTGCGCAGCACCTGGCTGCCGCCGGCATTGTCCATGAAGGTCCACTCGCCCTTGAGCGCCGGAAACTGGGCGCGGACGAAATCGAGATCGAGAGTCATGCTGCCTGGCCTTGCTGGCGCGTCCACCCCGCGCCTGTCTGGTGGAATCAGTGGTTGAGCACCGCGTCGAGGAAGGCGCGGGCGCGTTCGTTGCGGGTCGAGGAGAAGAACACGTCGGGCGTCGAGACCTCCCGGATCTCGCCGTCCTCCATGAAGACGATGCGGTCGGCGACCTGCCGGGCGAAGCCCATCTCGTGGGTCACGAGGACGAGCGTGACGCCGGAATGGGCAAGGCCCTTGATGACGTCGAGCACCTCGCCGACCATTTCGGGGTCGAGCGCCGAGGTCGGCTCGTCGAAGAGGAGGATGCGCGGCTCCATGGCGAGCGCGCGCGCGATGCCGACGCGCTGCTGCTGGCCGCCGGAGAGCTGCGTCGGGAACTTCTCGGCCTGCGCGCCGATGCCGACGCGGGTCAAAAGCGTCCTCGCCTTGGCGCGGCTCTCGTCCCAGCTCAGCTTCTTCACCCGCACCGGGCCGAGCGCCACGTTGTCGAGCACCGAGAGGTTCGGGAAGAGGTTGAAGGCCTGGAACACCATGCCGGTCTGCTGTCGGACCTTGAGGAGGTTGCGCCCCCGCTCGACGCGCACGCCGCCGACGAACACGTCGCCCGCGTCGTACTCCTCGAGATGGTTGATGCACCGGATGAGGGTCGATTTGCCCGACCCCGACGGGCCAAGGAGCACCACGACCTCGCCGGCTGCGACGTCGAGGTCGACGCCCTTCAGAGCGGTGAAATGGCCGTAGCGCTTCTGGACGCCGCGCATGCGGATGATCGGCTCGGCGGACGGGGCCATGTCAGCGGGCCTCCCGGCTGGAGTAGCGGGTCTCGAAGCGGGCGACGAGGCGCACCAGCGGCAGGAGCAGGACGAGATAGAGGAGCGCCGCGCCGATCAACGGCGTCGGGTTGGCGGCGAGTGCCTGCGCCTGCGTCGCCTGCTTCAGAAGGTCCGGCAGCGCGACCACCGAGGCGAGCGCCGTGTCCTTCATCACGTTGATGGAGTTGTTGGTCAGCGGCGGGATCACGATCCGCACGGCCTGCGGCAGGATCACGTCGCGCATCACGTCGAAGGCGTTCAGCCCGATCGACTGGGCCGCCTCGAACTGGCCGCGCGGAATGGCCTCGATGCCAGCGCGGTAGATCTCGGCCGTGTAGGCCGCCGACACCGTCGTCAGCGCAAGGCAGGCGGAGGCGAAGGGCGACAGGCGGATGCCGATGAAGGGAAAGGCGTAGTAGACGATCACCAGCCACACGAGGACGGGCAGCGCCCGGAACACGTCGATATAGGCGATGGACAGCCAGCGAAGCGGGCGCGGCGCATAGAGGCGAACCAGCGCCAGCGCGAGGCCCCCGACGAGGCCGAGAATGATCGAGAGGCCGCCGAGGAGGATCGTGCGCCAGAGCCCCTGGAGGAGCTGGGGCATCGAGCGCCAGAGGACGTCGACGTTGAAGAAGGTTGTGACGATGTCCATGCCGAGCCCTACGACGGGGTGGGATGGATGCGGCGCCGGTCGCGCCGCATCCGCAGATCAGTCGGAGGGGCGCGTCAGAGCTTGGGCGCTTCGAGGACCTTGGCCGTCGAGGTCGACGCATCGGGCTTGGAGCCGAACCACTTCTCGTGGATCTTGGCGAGGAAGCCGTCGTTCTTCATCTCGGTGATCGCCTTGGTGGCCTCGGCGACGAGCGGCGAGTCCTTGGCGAACATGACCGAATACTGCTCGCCGGTCGGGATGCGCTCGACCACGGCGTATTGCGGCTTGTCCTTGATGTAGTAGGCGACGGCGGGAATGTCGGAGATGTAGCCGTCGATGCGGCCGGCGGCCAGATCGAGCATGGCCGGCGAGAGGCCCTCGAAGCGGCGGATCTCGGAGAGGCCGAGGTCCTTCTCGTGCTGCGTGGCATAGATGTCGCCGGTCGATCCGGTGTCGACGCCGACGACCTTGCCCTTGAGGCCCGAGAGGCCGGTAATCCCGGAGTCCTTGAGGACCGAGAGCGACTGGTCGCTGTCGTAGTAGGCTTGAGCGAAGGAGACCGATTCCAGGCGCTTCTTGGTGATGGTGATCGAGGAGATCGCCGCGTCGATGCGGCCGGACTGGACGGCGGAGAACAGGCCGTTGAAGGGAATGTTCTCGAAGGTCACGTCGTCGTAGCCCATCCGCTTGGCCGCCTCGCGGACCAGATCGACCTCGAAGCCGACGGTCTCGGACTTCTCGTCCTGGAACTCCCAGGGGACGTTGCCGATGTTGGCGCCGACGGTCAGCGACTTGGCGCTGGCGGGCCCGGCGAAGGCCAGGAGGGCGGCGGCCAGGGCGGCCAGTTTGAAGCGGGTCATGTCGGCTCCTTCGAGACTGGATCAGGGTTGAGGCATCGACGCATGGACGCAGCGCCGGGCCATGCGCAAAATTTGTTCAGCGCCCCGCATTGCACTCCATCGGTCAATGGTATGGACTGCATGGAGTTTTGAAAAGAGGAAAAAACGATATGGATGCAGAATTGCATACAGGTTTGTCCGGCGATGCGCTGGCTGACGCCGACATGGTGCGCGACTACCTGGAAGCCTCCATGGTCCCCGACCCGGACCGGGCGGCCACCTACATGGCGCCGGGCTGCGTCATCACCTTCACCGGCGGGCGCGTGTTCGATCATCCGAGCGGGCCGACCGCCGTCAACGCCGAGCGCTACAGGTGGGTGAAGAAGCGGATGGAGCGGTTCGACGTGGCGCCCGGGCCGGACGCGACCGTCGTCTATTCGATCGGCAAGCTCTACGGCGAATGGCCGGACGGCACGCCGTTCGACGACAACCGCTATGTCGACCGCTTCGAGGTGGTGGACGGGCGCATCACGCGGATGGACGTCTGGAACGACAGCGCCGAGTGGATCCTCGACCCCTCGCTCCGGCGCTGAGGGGCTCAGCCGTCGGCGGACTGCTTGCGGCGGCGGCGCGGCGCGGTCGGCTCGAGCTGCGCGTAAGGGGCGAGAATGTCCATCAGGTCGCCACGCGCCTCCGGAGCCTTGAGGAGCGCGCGCTGCGCCACCTGGTCGAGGTGGTGCGCCATCAATTCGCCCGCCCGCGCCTCGTTGCCGCCCTCCAGCGCTCGCAGCACCTCGCGATGCTCCGAGACCGCGCATTCCGAGGAATGCGGGCGTCCGAAGGTCGCGAGCGACAGGCAGGAGCGATAGGCGGTCTCGCGCACGTAGCGCGACAGGGTCGGCCGCCCCGTCATCTCGGCGAGGCGCACGTGGAACTCGGTGGCGAGCCGCAGCGACGCCGCCTCCGAGCCGCCCTTGGCCTCCTCCTCGGCGTCGACATGCGCGGAAAGCTCGGCGATCTGGCGCTGCGTCAGCCGCCCGGCGAGGCGCCGCACCACCAGCCGCTCCAGTTCGATGCGGATGTCGAACTCGTCGCGCGCGTCCTCGAAGGACGGTGTCGCCACGACCGCGATCCGATTACGCCGCAACTCCACGAGCCCTTCGGAAGCGAGTTGCCCGAGCGCATGACGCGCCAACGTGCGGCTGACGCCGAAGCGCTCGCCGAGCTGGTCTTCCGGCAGCTTGTCGCCGGGCGCCAAAGCCCGCTCCAGGATCGCCCGCCGGATGGCGCGGCAGATCACCGAGGCGCGGTCGCCAGCCATTCCTTCGTCGATCGCCGCAGTCTCACCCGTCACGCGCTGTCCTCGTCCTACAGTGTCCAGCCCGAACTAGCACCGCTTCCTCCGTCGCGAAAGGCGAAGTGCGCCTCAACAGTGGGTGAGGATGCCCCCTCTTCGCATACAGGATGATGCCCTCCCTGCATACAGGAAGGCAAGCACTCTATCGAGCGAGGAGGCGGGCGAGTTGCGCCGCTAGCTGATCCTGGCTGTAGGGCTTACCGAGTCGCGGCAGGTCGAGGCGCTCGTCCGCCGGCATCTCGGCATTGCCGGTGGCCAGCAGGATTGGCAGACCGGGATGCCGGTCGAGGGCGGCCTTCGCGAGTTCCGCCCCGTTCATGCGGGGCATCGCATAGTCGGTGATCATCAGATCGAACGGCCCGTGCAGCGAGAGGATGTCGAGCGCTTCGGCGCCGGACGCCGCCTCCGATACGTCGTGGCCGAGGTCGCGCAGCATGTCCACGGTGCTCATGGAGATCAGCATGTCGTCGTCCACGACGAGAATGCGCGCCGGCGCGAGGCGACCGACATCGACGACGATCGGCTCCTCCGCCGCAATCACGATGGGCGCCGCGCCCTCGCTCGCGCGCGGCAGCCAGAGTTCGGCGCGCGTGCCCTCTCCCGGAACGCTGGAAAGCCGCAACGCTCCATGAAGCTGGCTGGTGAGCCCGTGGATCATCGACAGGCCGAGCCCCGTCCCCTTGCCGACGCCCTTGGTCGAGAAGAACGGCTCGGTCGCCTTCTTCAGCGTCTCGGCGTCCATCCCCTGACCCGTATCCGTCAGGGCCACGCGGATATAGTCGCCCGGCACGAGATCGCCCTCGCCCGCCACGCGCTCGATCTCGAGCGTCAGCCGACCGCCGTTCGGCATCGCGTCCCGCGCATTGACGGCCAGATTGAGGATCGCCAGTTCCAACTGGTTGGCATCGACGAGAGCGATCGGCGCCTCGGTGGGTAGACGAAGCTCCAGTTCGATGCCGCTGCCGATCGACTGCTCCAGAAGGTCGACCATGCCCGCGACGAGATCCGAGAGGTTGCGCGGCTCGACGGACAGGTCCTGCCGGCGCGCGAAGGCCAGCAAGCGCTGGGTGAGCGCGGCCCCGCGCTGCGCGCCCATCACCGCGCCGTCGATCAGCCGGGTCGTACGCGGATCGTCCGGCAGATGCTTGCGCAGAAGCTCGAGATTGCCGAGCACCGCCATAAGCAAATTGTTGAAGTCGTGAGCGACGCCGCCGGTCAGCTGGCCGATCGCCTCCATCTTCTGCGACTGGCGTAGGGCGCCCTGCGCCTCGGCGAGCTGCGCCTCGCGCTCCAGCCGGTCGGTCACGTCGGTGACGAACTGGTAGGTTCCCATCAGCTTGCCGTCGGCATCGTGGAGAGGGCGAAAGGTGATCTCGAAGTGGCGGCGCTCGATGTCGGGGTCGCCGAACGCCTCGACGAAGGTTACCGGCTCGCCGGTGAACCCGCGCGCCCAACCCGCCCGCACCTCGGCGAGGTGTTCCGGTCGGTCGGCCAGAAGCGCCAGCATGTTGTCGCCCGCCTTCGGCCGGACGCCGAAGATGCGCTCGAACGCATCGGCATTGGCGGCGTTGAGCGCCAGGATCTTGAAGTCGAGATCGACCGCCATGACGAGGACGTCGGTGTTTTCCACCAGCGTCGCCAGCAGGTTGCGCTCCGCCGTTCGCTCGGCGACGCGCGCCTCCAGCGTGGCATTGAGGTCGCGCAGTCCCTCTTCCGCAAGCTTCCGGTCGTGAATGTCGACCGACGCACCGAACCAACGGACGATCTCGCCCGTCCGCCGGTCGCGATAGGGCTCGGCGCGATCGAGGAACCAGCGAAACTCGCCGGCAGCCGAACGAATCCGGTGCTCGTGCACATGCGCCCCGATCTCATCGCGGGCTCTCTGGAACGACGCCACGACATGGGGCGCATCCTCGGGGTGGATGAACGCCCCGGCGATCTCGGCCGGCGACATCGAGCGGTATTGCGCCCCGGTATACTGGGAGAACTGACGGCTGAGGAACTCCATCTGGCCGGTCGAGTCCGCGATCCAGATGATCTGCGGGACCGTGTCGACCATGAGCCGGAACTCGGCCTCGCTGTCCTTCAGCGCCGCTTCGGCCTCGTCCCGCTGCCGCTCGGCCAGAACGCGGTCGCTGCAATCGGCGACGACGCACAAGACGCCCGCCGGTACGCCCGCCTCGTCGACGACCGGCGAGCCGCTGATGTCGACGAACTGGACCCGCGTCTCGCCGTCGCGGCCAGGTGTCCATTTCCGAGCCCGATCCTCGAAGGCCTCCCCGGCCATCACCGCCGCTACCTTGTCGGCGTCGAGACCGAAGGCGTCGAGCCGGCCGTCACCGATGCTCGCCCCCAGGAGGTCCGGGTGGCGTTCGCCGGCGAGGGCCGAGAAGGCGTCATTGTAGAACGCGAGCCTCTCCACGCTCCAGAGAAGGAGCATGGGAACGGGCGAGCGCAGGACGATCGACAGGGAAGTGCGCAGCGTCGGCGTCCAGGACGCGCCGTCCGCCAGCGTCGTCGCGCTCCAGTCGCGCGAGGCGATCAAGGCCCCGCACGCGCCACCACCTCTGGCGAGGCTGAGCAGAAAGGACTTGTCGACGGCAGCAGGCAAAGACAAATCCTCGTCCCGGCACAGAATCGCCCGAGCTTCAAGACATCTGTCTAAGGCCTGCGCCTCCGCGCGTCATGATCAACCTGCATCAATGTCGCCTCGAAACGCCCGGAAATCGCCGGTTCCCGCGCACTTCTTCGGTCGTACCTCCCCTTCCGCACCATGTGGCGGTGCCGAAACCGCCCTTGGGCGAACCGATCGCGTCCGCTCGATGGTCGACCTGCAGAGATGACGCCACCTGCATCAGACGAACTGATGCGCTCGCCTCTACCGCGCGGTCTGCGAGAATCTACCTGAGAGGCGTGCTGGCGCACGGTGCGCCGCGCGCGGGCGATCTGTCGATGCAGCCGCCCCTTCACGAACGGACAGTCCGGCGAGCCACAGGCGGTGCCCTGCGCCGGGGTGGTCCATGGAGATCGAGACAGATGACGACCATTCCGTCCCCGGAACGAAGGGAAGCGGTGTGCGCGGGAGCGAAGGCGGCGAGAGACGGCGTCCACCGCAGCGAGAATCCGCACCCCGTCGAAAGCGAGACGTGGAGCAACTGGATGGACGGCTTCGATCACCAGACGGCGTGGCTTCTGAACGGGCGCGGCACCTACGATCCGTTCGCCGCCGACGCCCAGTCGCCGCCGGACGCTTCCGCGACGGTGAGCTGACGGCACCGACGGGCCGACCCTGCCCTTGCCCGAGCGGTTCGCCCGCACAACCTTTTCCTGTCGATGCAAAGGCGAGCGCGACGCGGTCGCCCGACTCCCGAGATGGAACGCCTCATGAGCCCCCCGTCCAGCGGACAACGTATCGAACGCCAGCAGCTGCAGCAGATCATCGCCGGCCTGACCGAGGGCGTGATCCTGATCGATCCCGATCAGACGATCGCCTGGGCGAACACAGCGGCCCTGTCGATGCACGGGGCCCGCGAGCTCTCCGATCTCGGCCGGACGGTCGACGAGTATCGCGAGCGCTACCAGCTGCGCTACCGCAACCATCATCTTCTCGACGACGGCACCTATCCCGCTGATCGCGTGGTCGCGGGCGAGCTCTTCACGGACGTCGTCGTCGAGGTCGCGCGCCAGGGCGAGACGGAAACCGAATGGGTCCACCGCGTGCGCAGCCTCGTCCTCAACGACGCGAACGGCGACCCGGACTGCCTCGTCCTCATCGTCACCGACGCGACGGACGAGATGCAGGCGATCGAGCGCTTCGAGCGCGCCTTCAATGCCAACCCGGCGCCGGCCCTGATCTGCCGCATCAGCGACCTCCGGTTCATTCGCGTGAACCAGGGTTTCCTCGACATGACCGGCTACACGCGCGAGGCCGTCGTCGGCCGCTCGGTCTACGATCTCGACGTGATGTCGGGCTCCGAGCGGCGGGAGCTCGGCAAAGCGCGCCTGTCGGAATGGGCGACGGTCCCGCAGATGGAGGCTTCGCTTCCGCTTCCGCAGGGCGAGACGAAGCTCGTCATCGTCGCCGGACAGCCGATCGAGATCGGCGACGAGCGGTGCATGCTGTTCACCTTCGCCGACCTCGAGCCGCGCCGGAAGGCGGAGTCGGCCCTGCGCAACAGCGAGGAGAAGTTCGCCAAGACCTTCCGCCTCGCGCCCGTCCCGATGAAGGTCTCGACGCTTGATGGCTTCCGCATCGTCGACGTCAACGAGGCTTTTCTGAAAGAGACGGGCTGGGCGATCGAGGAGGTCGTCGGGCGCAGCGCGGCCGAGATCGAGCTGTGGGACACGGCCACGACACGCCGACGCATGGAGAGCGAGCTGGTGGAGACTGGCGGCTTCCGCGGCTACGAGGCCAGGCTGAAGAAGAAGGACGGCTCGATCGCCGACTGCCTCGTCTCGGCCGAGACGATCCGCATCG
>NZ_CAJYIU010000184.1 GCF_913775355.1 uncultured Aureimonas sp. | reverse complement strand
CCGCCGACACCCGATCCCATGTCGCTGTCCTTGGCGTCGGCGATGATGAAATCCGACCGGCTGTATCGTCCGGCGCGAATGTTCTGAAGCTTCTGGTCCAACCGGAGCACGGCGGTCATCCTCGGATCGTTGACGGAGTGCACTCTCGGTTTCCGGACCGGACGTGCGACGCCGCGAGGTATAACTCCAAATTGTTTCATCGGAAATCTTTTTCTTCCAGACGGACGCCTGCGTGCGGCAAGCGGGCAATCACGCCTCCGGCATTCGTATCGCGCGTTTATGCCCCTAGATTGGCCTCCAGCGCCGATCCGCTGCTCGCAGCCGCAACATGGGATGCTGCACGACAATGACGTTTTATGGTTGACCTTCGCGTCGTTTCCGCATGTTCCTGACGCGAATTGACGTGATCTCGCGGAGAGTCCCCATGCACGACAGCCAAGCGGACTGGCGCGCCGCCTACGAGGGTCTGGTCCGCCGCTTGCCGGGCATGGCGCGCAGCGCCCCGCTGACGCTGTGCGGCATGAGCGCCTGCGTGGATGCAAGGATCGACCTTTCCAACGCGGCCGCCCTCTGGACGGCTGACGATCCTGACGCTGCCGCCTTCGCGTCGATGCTGAAGGATCGCGTCGCGCGCGGCGTCGGTGGCGAGGTGCGCGTCGAATGGCCCGCCGGCCCGGCCTGGCTCGCCGACCACGTTCCGGCGCGCTATGCGCTCGGCGGTGTCGGCCCGCAGGCCGGATGGGTGCTGACGACGCTCGGCGCGCCCGCGATCGTCAACCTCTCGGACCGCAGCGCTCACATGCTCGCGCGCCTGCCCGGAAACCTGCTGCTGGCCGAAGGCGAGCGCACGGTGCGGGCACGATCCGTGCAGCCCCGCGGTGCCCGGCGGCCCGACATCTACATCTTCGAATACACGGCGGGACGCGCCGTCGGCGACTGCGTGCCGAACCGCTCGTCGCGCATCATCGTGCGCTTCGGCGATCCGGGCCTCGAGAAGGACGCGGCCTTCGAGGGACTGACGCCGCACCTGGCGCCGGAGGCCGGAACCGGCCTCGTCGCAGGCTTCAACTGCGTGCCCCCGGCCGACCTCGACGACGAACTCGCCCGCGTGTTTTCGCTGACACGGCACTGGCTCGACGCGGGCCTTTCCACCGTGCACCTCGAGATGAGCACGTTCGAAGACGCCGCCTTGCGCGATCGCGTGTTGGACGGCGCTCGGGGTGCCGCGACCTCGCTCGGCATGAGCCATTCGGAAATGCGCGACCTCGCGCCCGGCGTCGCCGACGCCGACCTGGCCTTGACCATGCGGGCGCTCGGCGAGCGCCTGGGGCTCGACCGCGTCTGCGTCCATGCCGACCACTGGGCGCTGACCGTCACGCGGCGCGACGCGGACGTCGAGCGCGAAGCGCTGATGGCCGGTTGCCTCGTCGCCAGCACGCGGTCGATGGCCGGGCAGCCCGCCGTGCCGGAAGGCGTGGCGGACGGTGCGACGTTCCAACGCCCGCCCGTCGACGACGGACCGCTCGGCGACGGCTGGACCTCGGTCGCGGTGCCCAGCCCCTACCATGCCGCACCCGCCACGACCCTCGGGCTCGGCGACACGTTCACCGCCGGCTGCCTCCTCGTTCTCGGCTCGGCGGGCAGCGCCGGCCGCCAGCGGATCCGCCAACGCGCCTGACCGCGCGACTTCAGGACAGTGCCATGTATCGCGAAAAATCCGACCTCTCCGGCCGCGCCGCCTTCATCACCGGCGGCGGGCGCGGCATCGGCCTGTGCACCGCAGAGGCGCTTCTGGAGCACGGCGCGCGCGTCGTCATCTCCGATCGCGACCCGGCCGTTCTGGAGGCCGGGCGTGCGGAACTCGCTGAAAAGGGCTGGGAGGTCGATGCCGTCGCGCTCGACGTCACGGACTCCAAAGCCGTCGCCCGCGCCGCCGCGGAGGCCAACGAGCGCCATGGCGGCATCGACATCCTGATCGCCAACGCCGGCATCGCCTGGCCGGATACGCCGGGCGAAAGCATGACCGACGAGGTCTGGCACAAGGTCGTCGATGTCGACCTCAACGGCTGCTACTGGTCGTGCCGCGAGTTCGGCCGTGCCATGCTGGAGCGTGGGCGCGGCTCGATCGTTACGGTCGGCTCGATGTCTGGCCTCATCTCCAACAAGCCGCAGCGGCAGGTGCATTACAACGCCGCGAAGGCCGGCGTGCACCACATGACGCGCTCGCTCGCAGGCGAGTGGGCCCCGCGCGGCGTGCGCGTCAATTCGGTCGCGCCGACCTATGTCGACACGGCGATGTCGCGCGGCGGCTTCACCGACGACGCGCTGATGCCGACCTGGATGGCGTCGACCCCGATGAACCGCCCGGCGCGCGCCGACGAAATCGCCTCCGCGATCCTCTTCCTCGCCACCGACGCGTCGAGCGCGATGACGGGATCGATCGTAACGGTGGATTGCGGCTATACCATTTGGTAACCACAACTCACCTCGCACTGCAGCACGGCAGGGGCGCATCGCGAAGACCCTCATAGGATCACCCATGGACGCCCCCACCAAACGCGTCGAGATCATTCCCGCCAAGCGGCGCGCGATGATCCTCGACTACCTGAAGGTCAACGGGACGGCCTCGATCGGCGAGCTCACCGAGGCAATCGGCGGCTCGCAGTCCACGATCCGCCGCGACCTCGAACAGCTGACCGAGGGCGGCTATCTCGAGCGCACGCATGGCGGGGCGCTGCTCGTGCCCCCCTTGCGCGCGACGTTCGAGCGCGAGCCGGCGCTGAACGCGCACTACCAGCACCGGCAGAAGGCAGCGATCGGCCAGGAGGCGGCGACGCGCCTCAAAGGCGGCGAGAGCGTGATCTTCGACTCCAGCTCCACGGTGATCGAGGTGGTCCGGGCGACGGCCCTCCGACGCTTGGCCCTCACCGTCGTCACCAACAATATCGAGATCGCGCGGATCGGCTCCAGCGTGCCGGAATGGCGGGTGATCGTCACCGGCGGCACGCTCCGGCCCGGCGGGGACCTCCTGACCGGGCAGCCCGGCGAGCCGTTCTTCGAAACGATCCATGCCGACGTCTGCTTCACCGGCGCCTACGCCGTGACCGGGCAGATCCTGACCGACGCTTCGATGGAGATCGCCTCGATCAAGCGGGCGATGATCCGCTCGGCGCGGCGCACGATCCTTCTCGTCGACAGCACCAAGTTCCAGGCGCCGGCCTTCTGCACCTTCGCCCAGCTGTCGCAGATTTCCGAAGTCATCACCGACCAGGGCGTCGACGCCGATATCGCGTCCAGCCTGCGCGCCAGCGGCACGGAGCTCACCGTCGTTCCCCTGTCCGGCGACTGAGCCTCAGGCCGACGCGCGCACCGTCAGCCGCGCCGGCAGAAGGACGCGCGTCGTCACACCGGAGCCGTCGCGCAGGGCATCGAGCAGCATCCGGGTCGCGAGGGCCGCGTGGGCCTCCACGTCCTGCGCCATCGTGGTCAGCGCCGGGCAGGCGTAGCGGCTAAGCGGATGGTCGTCGTGGCCCGCGATCCGCAGCGCACCGGGCGCTCGGCCGATCGTCACGCCGCGCGCGAAGGCGGCGGCGAGCGCGCCCAGCGCCAGCCGGTCGTTGGCGCACAGGAGGCTGCGGAAGGGCGGTGGCCCCGCCTCGAGGATTGCCGCCATGGCCTCGAAGCCCAGGCGCTCGAAGTCCCAGCCGTTGCCGGGCGGCGCGATCCGCTGCGGCGGGAGTTCCAGTTCGGCCATGCGCGAGAGGTAGCGGGCACGGCGCTCGCGGGCGCTGGCGTTTACGTCCGGCATGTCGAGATAGGCTGGTGCCTCGCCGCCCTCCGCCAGGTAATCGACCAGCGCGGCGACGCTCTGCCCGTTGTCGTTGCCGACGAAGCCGCCCGCCGCGCCCGCCGCGCTGTCGAGGAAGACGAGAGGCATCCGCTCGCCGAGCGCCCGCGCCGGCTCCGTCAGAGCGTCCGCCCCGCAGGAGGCGATCAGCGCGCCCGACACCCGCTGGTCGAGGAGCGTCCGAAGTGCCAGCGCCTCGCCCTCCGCCTCGCCGCGCGACGAGAGGACGAGCGGCCAGAACCCCGCCGAGCGGCAGTGCTCTTCCAGAAGCGCGACGAGCGCCGCGTAGAACGGGTCGGCGACCGTTGGCACCACGATGCCGATGGTGCGGGCCCGCTGCCGGTTGAGATTGCGCGCGAAGGGGTTCGGCCGATAGTCGGACTGTGCCAGCGCCGCCTCGATGCGTTTGCGCGTCGCGGGACGCACGCTTGCGGGATCATCGAAGAACTTCGCCAGCGTCGGGCGCGACAGGCCGCAGGCCCTGGCAAAGTCCTCCATCGTGCGATGACGGGGCGGAAGCGGGATGGTGCGTCTCCGTATCGGGACAATACCGGCGCATCGTGACCACGAAACTTTGCGCGCGTAAAGTTTTCGATTGACCGCCCTCCCCGCCGGGCGCAGCTTGGCGACGGGCGCGACGGGAGAACCGACACCGCGCCCGCCTTGGGGAGGGCGTGGCATGAAGACGGTGGTGACCGCCGGGGAAATCGTCGTGGAGATCATGGCGACGCGGATCGGGCAGACGTTCCTGGAGCCCGGCCCGCTGGTCGGCCCCTTCCCGTCCGGTGCGCCTGCGATCTTCATCGATCAGGTCGGCCGGCTCGGCCAGCCCTGCGGCATGATTTCCTCGGTCGGCGCCGACGATTTCGGCACCCTCAATCTCGAACGCCTGACAGCGAGCGGCGTCGACGTCTCGGCCGTCGCGGTGCATCCCGGCGCCGCCACCGGCAGCGCCTTCGTGCGCTACGCGGCGGACGGCAGCCGCGCCTTCGTCTTCAATATCAAGGACAGCGCCTGCGGCCTGATGGCGATGACCGAAGCGGCCGAAGCGCTGGTCGACCGTGCCGACCACATCCACGTCATGGGCTCCTCCCTGTTCTCGGACGGCGCGATCACCGTGACCAAGGCGGCCGTCGAGCGCATCAAGGCGCGGGGCGGTACGGTCTCCTTCGACCCCAACATCCGGCCCGAACTTCTGGTCGGCGCCATGCGCGAGGCGCTCGAATGGGTCGCCGCGCGTTGCGACGTCTTCCTGCCGAGCGGTCCTGAACTCTTCCTCTTCACCGGGGCGACTGACGAAGAGGGCGCGGTCGCGGAACTCCTCGCCGCCGGCCGGTCCGCCGTCGTCCTCAAGAGGGGCGGCGACGGAGCCGTTCTCTACGACGCGCACGGGCGCACCGCGGTGCCGGCCTTCCGCGTCGAGGAGGTCGATCCGACGGGTGCCGGCGACTGCTTCGGCGCCGGCTTCGTCGTCGCCTGGTTGCGCGGCGAGGCCCCGGCGGAGGCGCTTCGCCTTGCCAACGCCTGCGGTGCCCTCGCCGTCACGCGCAAGGGGCCAATGGAGGGCACGCGCTTCCGTTCCGAGATCGACGCGTTCATCGCCTCGCAGACGGGAGTGGCGGCATGAGCGCCATCGACCGGCTTCGTGCCCTGCCGGGGCGCTTTCAGGCGGGCGAGCACGCCGGCGTCGCCTCGGTCTGCTCCGCCCACCCTCTGGTGATCGAAGCGGCGCTGCGGCACGGACTGGCGCACGAGCGCGACGTCCTGATCGAGGCGACCTGCAACCAGGTGAACCAGGACGGCGGCTACACCGGCATGACACCGGCCGACTTCCGCCGCTTCGTGGAGCGGATCGCCGCGATGGTCGGCTTTCCGCTGGAGCGACTGGTGCTCGGCGGCGACCATCTCGGCCCCAATCCGTGGAAGCATCTGGCTTCGCAGGAGGCGATGGCCAAGGCCGAGACGATGATCGAAGCGTTCGCCGCCGCAGGCTTCGCCAAGCTCCATCTCGACGCCTCGATGGGATGCGCCGGCGAACCGGCCGCCCTCGACGACAAGACCGTTGCCGAACGCGCCGCCCGGCTCGCGGCACGGGCGGAGAGCGCGGTCGCCAGAGTCGGCCTTGTCCCGCCGGTCTATGTCATCGGCACCGAGGTGCCCGTTCCCGGTGGGGCGACCGAAGCGCTCGACCACCTCGTCGTCACCGGCCGGGATCCCGTCCGTCACACGGTCGACGTTCACGCGAGAGCGTTTGCCGCGCTCAAGCTCGACGACGCCTTCGCCCGCGTCATCGCGGTGGTCGTGCAGCCGGGGGTTGAGTTCGGCCATGAGAACATCGTGATATACCAGCCGGACGCGGCTGCGGATCTCAAAGGCTTCCTTGCGGAGGAGCCGCGCCTCGTGTTCGAGGCCCATTCCACCGACTACCAGCCGGACGAGGCGCTGCGCCAACTGGTGAGTGACGGCTTTGCGATTCTGAAAGTCGGCCCGTGGCTCACCTTCGCGCTGCGCGAGACGCTCTACGGCCTCTCGCACATCGCCGACATCTTGGCGCCCACGCCGGACGAGCCGTCGCTGCGCGACGCGATGGAAGCCCTGATGCTGGAAAAGCCCGACAACTGGCGGAAATACTGCCACGGCTCGGAGGCGGAGGTGGCGGTCCAGCGCCATTTCTCGCTCAGCGACCGCATCCGCTACTACTGGCCGGACGCCGCCGCGCAAGGGGCCGTCGACCGCCTTGTGGAGCGGCTTGACGGTCGCGCGATCCCCCTTCCCCTGATCGGCCAGCATCTCGGACGATTGGCCGAGAGCGTCGCGGCGGGACGGGTCACGCCCGAACCGAGGGCACTTCTCCTCGCCGGCATCGAAGCGGTGCTCGACCGCTACGACCGCGCCACGCATTGATTTTTGAAGAGCAGCATCATGGCCCGCATGGGGATCGGCATCATCGGCTGCGGCAACATCGCCGCCACCTATCTGCGCAACGCGCGGCTCTTCGGCGACGTGGCGCTGGTCGCCTGCGCCGATCGCGTGTCCGAAATGGCGGAACGGCGCGCGGCGGAATTCGGCGTCAGGGCGATGAGCGTCGAGACGCTCCTCGCCGAGCCCGATGTCGAGCTCGTTCTGAACCTGACCATTCCCGCCGCCCATCGCGAGGTGACGGAGGCCGCGCTCGGCGCCGGTAAGCACGTCTTCACCGAAAAGCCGCTCGGCGTGACGCTCAGCGAGGGCCGCGCGCTGGTCGAAGAGGCCGAGCGGCGCGGCCTCACGCTCGGCTCGGCGCCCGACACGTTCCTCGGCGCGGCCGGCCGGCGGGCGTGCGCGCTGCTCGATGCCGGCGCCATCGGCAAGCCGGTGATCGGCACCGCCTTCATGATGGGTCGCGGCATGGAGCACTGGCATCCCAATCCGCAGTTCTACTACCAGCCGGGCGGCGGCCCGGTGCTCGACATGGGCCCCTACTACCTGACGATGCTGGTCAATCTTCTCGGGCCCGTGGCGCGCGTCTCCGCCACCGCGCGCACGGGGCAGGAAACGCGCGAGATCACCGCCGACGGGCCCTTCCAGGGCACGCGCTTTCCCGTCGGCACGCCGACGAGCCTCCTGTCGCTCCTGGAATTCCGGAGCGGCGCGGTGGTCACCTTCGGCGCCTCGTGGGACGTCTTCCGCCACTCCAATCATCCGATCGAACTGCACGGGACGGAGGGTTCGATCCGGCTGCCGGACCCCGATACGTTCGGCGGCGACGTATCCCTCTCGCCGCGCGGCGAGCCGTGGCAGAAGCACCCGAGCGAGCCCGAGACGTTCGGCGCGATCAACTGGCCGTTCGACGCCCCGCGCATCGCCAATTACCGCATGCTCGGCGTTGCCGATCTCGTTCGCTCCATCGCGGAGGGGCGGCCGGCCCGCGCCTCCGGTCGGCTCGCCCTCCATGTCCTCGAGGTGATGGAGGCGATCCTCACGGCCGCGGACACCCGCCAGCCGGTCGGCGTCGAAAGCCGGCCCGACCGGCCGTCGGCGCTCCGCGAAACCGAGGCCGCAGCGCTCCTCTCGGGCAATCCGTCATGACGCTCGATCCGCAGGCCGCAGAGGTCCTGGCGCTTGGAGCCCGGTCCCCTTCTCCGCCGTTCGAAGATGGTACGCCCGAGGCCGCGCGCCGCGCCTACCGGGCTTCCTATCTCGCGCTGCGCGGCGATCTCGAACCCGTCGCGGAAACCCTCGACGCCGCGATCGAAGGTCCGGGCGGCCCGATCCCGGTCCGCATCCACCGCGGCATCGGCGCGCCGGCCGAAGGCGCACCGGCGCTTCTCTATCTTCATGGCGGGGGCTGGGTGATCGGCGACCTCGATTCCCACGACGACATCTGTCGCTGGTTCGCCAATGCCGCCCGCTGTGTCGTCGTCTGCCCGGACTATCGGCTGGCGCCCGAACACCGCTTTCCCGCCGCGATCGAGGATGCCGGTGCTGTCCTGTCCCACATGGCCGCGGATGCCGCAGCGCTCGGCATCGATGCAGCGCACATCGCCGTCGCCGGAGACAGCGCCGGCGGCAACCTCGCAGCCGTCCTGGCGATCCAGTCGCGCGACGGCACCGTGCCGCCGCTGGAGGCGCAACTCCTTCTCTACCCCAACACGGACGCCGGTCAGACGGCCGATAGCTACGACCGGTTCGCCGAGGGCTACGGCCTGACGCGCCGGACGATGCGCTGGTTCCGCGACCAGTATGTCCGCGGCGACGACGACATCGCCGACTGGCGCGTCTCGCCCCTGCGGGCCGATCGCCTCGACGGGGTTCCGCCGGCCTTCGTTGCGCTCGCTGGGCAAGACATCCTCCACGACGAGGGGGCGGCCTATGCCGAGCGGCTACGCGCGGCGGGCGTGCCGCTCACGGTGCGCCGCCTCGCCGACCAGATCCACGGCTTCGCCTCGGCCGGCCGCTACATCGACGCCGCGCGCCGGACGGTGCTGGAAGCGGCGGACGCCTGGGCCGATTTTCGCACGAATGTGACGGTGTGAGGCGCGGATTGCCGCAAAACCCTTCCCGAATGCGACCTCCTTCCGTATTTCGCCATGAAGGATGGGCCACCGGGCTCGTTGGCCCGAAACCTATAAGAAACGGCGGCGATGGAAGAGGTCGATCCCATCATTACGATCCTGCGGCTTGTCGAGGAGGAAGACGACGGCAGCGCCATCGCGCGCCGCTTCTTCGAGAACCATCCCGACCTCGATCGCGCCGCGTTCCTGGAAGCCTGTTCCGTCGCGCTCGACATCATCGGCCTGAAGCCCTCGCAGCTTCACTAGCGGACGGCGCAGGCGTGGCGGACACTGGTCGGCAGGCGCGGCGCGGGACGGATGGGACGTCGGGCGCCGCCCTGCCTGTGCAGTGTTGCAGGGCTCCTATAGCCGACGCCTCATAACGGAAGCATGACGGTTCACCCGCTGATTTTAATCAGCGGCCAATTCGTCTCGGATGGCCGAGAGCCAGACGACGACGGCCTCGGCGCCGGGGTCCGGTACGCCCATCGCCCGTTCGCCGAGATAGCTCGACCGGCCGCGCCGGGGGGCCATCGATGCGGTCGCCGCCGCGCCGGCCCGGGCGGCCTCCACCGCGCCCTCCACCCCGCCGCTCGCGAGCGCGTCCGCAGCCGGCTGCAGCGCATCGAGCATCGTCCGGTCGCCTGGCTTGGCGTCGCCGAGCGTCGCGACCGCTTCGGTGCCCTCGCGAAAGGCCTCGGCCCAATCCGTCGACGTCGGCGCAGCGATCCCGTCGAGGGTGCGCGCGGCCCGCAGGAGACCTGCCGCATAGAGCGCGCCGGACGTGCCGCCGACCGAGCGGCGGAGGCTGCCGGACAGGGCGCGCAGGATTGAAGCCGCGTCCGCGCCCGTCCAGTTCGGCGCCTCGGCCTTCACGACCTCGGCGCCGCGCGCGAGGTTGAGGCCGAGGTCGCCGTCGCCGACGGTCTGGTCGAGTGCGGTCAGCCGCCCTTCTTCCGCGATCAGCCGCTCGGCGGCGCGCCACAGGATCGCGACGATCCGCGCGCCATCGCCCGGCCGCAGGTCCTGGCCCTTGCGTCTCGGCGACGCGACGACCGACGGTCCCTCGTCACCGAGCGGTCCCGCCCCGCGTCCCGGCCAAGCGGGTGCCGCGGCCGGCGCATCGAGGAGCCGCAACGTCTCGGCGTCCGTGCGCAGCAGCGAGACGGAACAGCCTGCCATGTCGAGCGCGGTGAGGAACGTCCCGGTCCACAGACGCTCGACGACGAGACCATGAGCCCGCGCAGCGGCGACGGCGTCGTGCGCGACGATCTGCATCTCCATTGTCGGCGTCGCGCCGAGATTGTTGACGAGGAGCGCGACCGGCGTGCCGCGGCCGAGCGCGAGTTCGGCAACGATCCGCTTCACCAAGGTCGCGGTGAGTTCGCGCGAAGGGCTCAGCGGCTCGCGCCGCACGCCGGCCTCCCCGTGGATGCCGAGCCCGAGTTCGACCTCACGCTCGCCGAGTTGGAAGCCCGGCTTGCCGGCGGCCGGCACGGTGCAGGCGGACAGGGCGACGCCCATGCTGCCGAGTCCGGCCATCGCTCTCTCGGCCGCCGCCTTCACCTCGGCCAGCGTCGCGCCCTCGGCGGCCCGCGCGCCGGCGATCTTGTGGACCAGAACGGTGCCCGCGATGCCGCGGCGCCCGGCCGTCTCGGTGCTGGCGGCAAGCGCGACGTCGTCGGCGACGACGACCATCTCGACCGGGATGCCTTCGCCGCGCGCGATCTCCGCCGCGAGGCCGAAGTTGAGACGGTCGCCCGTGTAGTTCTTGACGATCAGGAGGACACCCGCAGCGCCGCCCACCGCACGGATCGCGGCCAGCACCGCATCGGTCGAAGGCGAGGTGAAGACGTCGCCGCACACCGCTGCGGTGAGGAGCCCTTCCCCGACATAGCCGGCATGGGCCGGCTCATGTCCCGACCCGCCGCCCGAGACGAGCGCGACATGCCCGCGGGTGCGAAAGTCGGCGAGATCGGCGCGGACGAGCACGCGCTCGCCTTCCAGAAGAGCGAGACCGGGATAGGCAAGGCACAACCCCGCCAGCATCTCGTCGACCACCGCCAGCGGCTCGTTGATCAGCTTCTTCATGCGTCGGCTCTCTCCCAAGGTCCGGACGGCGCCGAACCATTGGGGTGCAGCCTACAAAGCTCGGGCCGGGTGATGAAGCCTCGGCATCGTGAAATTCAGCGCTCGCTTCCTGTCCCGCCGGGCGGCACGACGAGGCGCCCCTCCTCCGCCTTGTGGTAATACTGGCTCGCCACCAGCCAGCCCTTCAGTGGTCGAAGCGGCAGGATGCAGGTAAGGAGCAGGAACGGCAGCGACACGAAGACGTGGACCCAGACCGACGGCTCGAAGGCGATCTCCAGCCATACGGCGAAGAGCACGGCCGGCACGCAGCCGAAGCAGACAACGAAGAAGGCCGGACCATCGGCCGGATCCGCGAAGGAATAGTCGAGGCCGCACCGCTCGCAGCCCTTGGCGAGCGTGAGGAAGCCGTCGAACAGGCGACCTTCGCCGCAGCGCGGGCAACGTCCGCGTAGGCCGACCTTCCAGGGTTCGAGACGCGGCGCGCGTGGGTGATCGCTCATGTCGGAAAAGCCTTTCGCGCATCGGGGATGCCTGCCGTTCATATAGACCGGCGGCGCGACCGAACAGCGCGTGCGGCGTGCCAAACTGTCCAAGGCCGGGAACGCGCGAGCCGGCATCTTGTTAGGTGGAACCATTCCAGACGGGAGCCGCCCCATGCGCCACGACGTTCTCGCCCTTGCCGACCTGCCGTCCGACGGGCTGACGGAAGTCAGCGTCGGCGATCTTAAGATCCTCCTGGCGCGCGACGGGGACCGGGTTCTGGCGACCGGTGCGACCTGCACGCACAAGGGCGCCCCGCTGAAGAACGGCAAGCGCGTCGGCAACCGCGTGATCTGCCCATGGCATCATGCGATCTTCGACCTCGAATCCGGCGATCACCTCGAACCGCCGGGCAAAGGATGCCTGTCGCGCTTTGCCGCCAGCGTCGAGAACGGGCGGGTGATGGTCGAGGTGCCGGACGGCGCCGAGCAGCATCGCCCGGAGGTCGAGGCCGGCAAGCGCCAGAGTGGCGAGGCCCGGGTATTCGCGATCGTCGGCGGCGGCGCGGCGGGCCTCTCCTGCGCCGAAGAACTGGTCCGCCGCGGCTTCGACGGCCGTATCGTGATGTTCGTGCCGGAGCGAGAGCCGCCCTACGACCGCACCGACCTGTCGAAGACCTACCTGCAGGGCAAGAAGACCGACGACGCGCTGGCGCTCTACCCCGCCGACAAGCTGAAAGGCCTCGGCGTCGAACTGGTGGAGACCGCGGTGGAGCGGATCGACGCGGGCGCCAAACGCCTGCATCTCGCCGATGGCGAGACGCTGGACTACGACGAATGTTTCGCCGCGCCCGGCAGCGACGCGGTTCCGCTGAAGCTCAAGGGCGCCGATGCCGCCAACGTCGTGTCGCTGCGCAGCCACGACGACGCCCGCAAGCTGAAGGACCAACTGGCCGGCGCCAAGCGCATCGTGATCGTCGGCTCCGGCTTCATCGGCATGGAGGCGGCCGCCAGCCTCGTGGGCGACGAGCGATCGGTTACGGTGATCTCGCGCAGCGAACTGCCGTTCGCCAAGCAATTCGGCGAGGACGTCGCCCGCCAGCTTCTGGCGACGCACCGCGCCAAGGGCGTCGACGTGCGCGCGGGGGCGGAACTTGCCGCGCTCGAAACGCGGGACGGCAAGGTATCGGCGGTCACGCTGAAGGACGGCACGTCGATCGAGGCGGACCTGGTGATTGCCGCGCTCGGGGCAGCGCCGCGCTCCGATCTCGTGACCGGCGCGGAGCGGGACGGCAAGGGCATCAAGGTCGACGAGACGCTGAAGGCTGCGGAGGGCCTTCATGCCGGTGGCGACATCGCCGCCTTCCCGCTGGCGGCCACCGGCGAGACGGCGCGGATCGAGCACTGGCGGGTCGCCGAACAGCACGGACGCCACGCGGCCGGGGCGATGCTCGGCGATGCCTCGCCGTTCCGAGGCATCCCCTATTTTTGGTCGGCCCAGCACGGGCGCCTCAGCTATCTCGGCCATGCCGAGGACTTCGACGAGGTGCACATCGAAGGCTCGCTCGGCGAAAACTCCTACACCGCCTTCTACATCAAGGGCGGCAAGGTGCTGGCAGCGCTCGGGCTCGGAAAGGGAGACCGCACGCCCGCCCTGCACTCTCTCATGCTGAGCGATCCCGCCCCCGACCGCGCGCGGCTGGAAGCCGCCGGATGGGACCCGGCGGCGGTAAAGGTCTGAGCGGCCGAGGTCAGCGCAGGACCGGGCGGGCTTCCATCCGGTCCTGCCGACGCTCCAGATTTTCCTGTCGCACCATCGAGGGCAGGAGGAACAGGTCGATCAGCTGGCCGATGCCGAACAGGCCGAAGGTGAACAGCCAGACAAGTCCGGTCAGCGGACGCCCGAGATAAAACCGGTGCAATCCGCAGATGCCCATGATGCAGCAGAGCCAGAGGACGAAGGCGGCCGGGCCGGATTTCATGCGTCGCAACTCCTGTTCGCGTTTCTCTTGAGATGGGGATCGGCGGGCGGAGTTGCGAGGCCGGTGGTCAGCGCCCCCGCTTGAACGAGCCGAGGATGCCGCGCACGATCGCGGTGGTGACGGTGGATGCCACAGTGCGGCCCACCTGCTTCATCACGGTCTCGGCGACGGTCTGGCGCTGATAGCCGGCCCGCCGAGCCGCTTCACGGGGCGCCGCGCGGGGCGCGGGCCGCTCTCGGCGCACAGGTTCCTCCTCGTAGCGCTCCTCGCTTGGCTCGCCCCACGGAGCGCGCGGTTCGGCCGAGCGCCTCGCCGCCGCCTCCGCCCTTGCACGACCGGTGTCGCGCTGGCGCTGGACGGCGGCCTCGGCTTCGGCGCGCGCGGTCTCCTGCCGCTGAAGTTCGGCCTCGGCACGTCCCGTCAGCAGTTCGTAGGCGGACTCACGATCGACCGCCGTGTCGTAGCGCCCCGCGACCGGGCTCATGCGCATGAGTTCGGCGCGCTCGGCATCGGTGATCGGACCGACACGGCCGGCCGGCGGGCGGATCTTCACGCGCTCGACGATGCTCGGCGCGCCACCCTCCCCCCGCACGGAGACCAGCGCCTCGCCGGTGCCGAGCTCGGTGATGGCCGTGGCGCTGTCGAAGGCCGGGTTCGCGCGGAACGTCTCGGCCGCGGTGCGCACCGCCTTCTGCTCGCGTGGGCTGTAGGCCCGCAACGCATGCTGGATGCGGTTGCCGAGCTGCGCGAGCACCTTTTCCGGCAGGTCGAGCGGGTTCTGGGTGACGAAGAAGACGCCGACGCCCTTCGATCGGATGAGGCGCACCACCTGCTCGATGCGGTCGACCAGCGCCTTCGGCGCGTCGTCGAAGAGGAGGTGCGCCTCGTCGAAGAAGAACACGAGCTTCGGCTTGTCGAGGTCGCCCGCCTCCGGCAACTCCTCGAAAAGCTCGGACAGCAGCCACAGGAGGAACGTCGCGTAAAGGCGCGGGCTGCGCATCAGCTCGTCGGCCGCCAGCACGCTGACGACACCGCGCCCCTCGCGGTCGCACCGCATGATGTCGTCGATCGAAAGGGCCGGCTCGCCGAAGAAGCGGTCGCCGCCCTGCGTTTCCAGAACCAGGAGCTGGCGCTGGATCGCGCCGATCGTGCTCTTGGACACGTTGCCGTAGAGCCGCGAAATCTCGTCCGCGCGGTCGAGGATGTGCGCCAGCATCGCCTGAAGGTCCTTCAGATCGAGAAGCAGCAGGCCGTCTTCGTCGGCGATGCGGAAGGCGATGTTGAGCGCCCCTTCCTGCGCTTCCGTGAGGTCCATCAGGCGCGACAGGAGGAGCGGGCCCATCTCCGACACGGTGGTGCGCACCGGATGACCCTTGCGCCCGAACAGGTCCCAGAAGATCGCCGGATAGAAGTCGTTGTACCAGGGATCGAGGCCGATCTCGGCTGCCCGCTTGGCGAAGACCTCCTTCGGCTCGCCGCGCTCCGACAGACCCGAAAGGTCACCCTTGATGTCGGCGCAGAAGACGGGCACGCCGGCCTCGGAGAACCCCTCCGCCAGGACCTGCAGCGTCACCGTCTTGCCTGTGCCGGTCGCGCCCGTCACGAGGCCGTGGCGGTTGGCGTAGCGCAGTTCGAGATATTCCGGCTTCGGCTCGGCGCCCGTGCTGATCCCGCCGAGAAGAATGCGGCCGTCTTCGAGCATGATTCGGCTCCCAAGCCATCCCAACGGCCGCACGATACCGCCTTGCCCCGCCCGCCGTCGATTCCGCAGCCGAAGCGCCCGCCGATTGCGTCGGAGCGGCAGACTTGCCATGTTCCGCCCGCTTCGCCGGCCAGCGGCGGACGAACGGGAAATGGAACCGACATGACCGAACTCTGGGACCGCATCGCCGCCTCGGCCGAAACGGATACCGACACCGCCAGGACGGCGGTCGGCCACATCCTGTCCTACATGCAGTCCGAAAGCTTGGATCCGGCGGTGGCGAAGATGATCGCCGAGACGCCGGGCGCTTCGGACGCGATGGCGGCCTCCGGCGAGTCGGACTACTCGGGCGGCATCATGGCGCTCGGCGCCAAGCTGATGGGCCTCGGTCTCGACATGGGCCAGATCCGCTCCA
Source organism: uncultured Aureimonas sp. (assembly GCF_913775355.1). Classification (GTDB taxonomy): domain Bacteria; phylum Pseudomonadota; class Alphaproteobacteria; order Rhizobiales; family Rhizobiaceae; genus Aureimonas. The sequence goes on along the minus strand of NZ_CAJYIU010000184.1, from coordinate 19,848 downwards.
CCGCCGAAGAGTTCGTCGCCTATTCCAAGTCGACCGCCGGCGAGGACACGGTGAATCAGGCCATCCAGTCGGTTCCGGCGCTCGCGCCCTTCGTCTGAGAGGCACTGCCGGCCCCCGGCGAACCGGCCTTCCGGAAAAATGTCATGAAGCCCGGACTTGCCTTTCGGCACGGACCGGGCTTTGGCTCCCGCCCAAGCGATGCGGCGCGGCCTGAGAGGGCACCGCGCGTTTGTTCGAGCGAGGACATCGGCCCATGATCGACGCCTACACGGTCTTCGGTTCGCAGGTTCGGCGCCATGCGCGCATCACCCCGGACGAACTCCCGCCGGAAGCCGTGTGGATCGACCTGCGCAATCCGACGCGCGAGGAAGAGGACGCGATCGAGAGCCTGTGCGGCATCGAGGTTCCGACCCGCGAGGAGATGCGCGAGATCGAGGTGTCGAGCCGCCTCTATTCCGAGGACGGCGGGGACTTCATGACCGCTTCGCTCGTCTACGGGCTGGACGAGGGGCGCCCCGACTTTGGGCCTGTCACCTTCATCCTCGTCGGGCAGCGGGTCATCACGCTGCGCTACACCGACCCGCGCTCGTTCCAGATCTATTCCAACAAGCTGTGCCGCGGCGAAAGCAGCGATGGCGGCAACGCGTCCTTCGCCTCGACGCTCCTCTACGGCCCGCCGCCCGCACCGCCCAAGCCCTCGCGCATGCGCGGGCCGACAGCCGATTCCATCGCCATCGGCCTTCTCGAGACGGTCATCGACCGCATGGCCGACCTTCTGGAATCGATCGCGGCCGACCTCGACCGGATCGGCACCGACATCTTCCGCTCGTCGAGCGACAACACGCCGACCGCGACCTCCGACTTCAAGGAACTGCTGCAGCGGCTCGGCGCGGCGGGCGATCTCGCCTCGCGGACGCGGGAAAGCCTTGCCACCCTCGACCGCCTCCTGCCCTTCCTCCAGTTCGTCCTGGACCGGCGCAAGCCGCAGAAGGAGTTGAAGATGCGCGTGAAGGCGATGGCGCGCGATATCCATTCGCTGAACGACTTCGTGTCCTTCCTGTCGAACAAGACGACGTTCCTGCTCGACACCACGGTCGGCATGATCTCGATCGAGCAGAACGCCATCATCAAGATCTTCTCGGTCGCCGCCGTCGGCTTCATGCCGCCGACGCTGGTCGCCTCGATCTACGGCATGAACTTCGTCCATATGCCAGAGCTCAACTGGACCTTCGGCTATCCGCTCGCCATCGTCCTGATGGTGCTGACCGCGGTCTTTCCGCTCCTCTTCTTCCGCTACAAGAAATGGCTCTGAGGGAGGTTTCGCCCATGCGTGAGGACCGACCGGCCCGCCTCGCCGTTCTGATCGACGCCGACAACGCCTCGGCGCAGATCGCCGACGGCCTGTTCGAGGAGATCGCGACCATCGGCGAGGCGAGCGTGCGCCGCATCTACGGCGACTTCTCCTCCTCGCGCTCGCGCGGCTGGACCGAGGTCCTGTCGAAGCACGCGATCATTCCGCACCAGCAGTTCGCCTACGTGACGGGCAAGAACGCCTCCGACATCGCGCTTGTCATCGACGCGATGGACCTTCTGCATTCCGGGCGCTTCGACGGCTTCTGCCTCGTCTCCTCCGACAGCGACTTCACGCGCCTGGCTGCGCGCATTCGCGAGCACGGCATCGACGTCTACGGGTTCGGCGAGCAGAAGACGCCGGAGAGCTTCCGTCAGGCCTGCCGGCGCTTCGTCTATACCGAGAACCTGCGGGCCGACGTGGCCGCCGCGGCGCCCGCGATCGAGCGGGCCGCCAGCGTCGAGCCGATGCTGCGGCAGGTGATGGACCAGATCGAGACCGACGACGGCTGGGTGGCCCTCGGCCAGTTCGGTCAGCGGCTTCTCAACCGCTTCTCGGACTTCGACCCGCGCACCTACGGGCACAAGAAGCTGAGCGATCTCGTGCGCGACTCCGGCCTCTTCGATCTCGAAAAGACGGCGGGCGGGATGCTTCGCCTCCGCCTGCGCGCCGCGTCGTCGCCGCCGGCTGCCGGCGCCACGGTCGCGGCCGCGCCGAAGCGCCGCTCGCGGCGCAAGCCAGCCACGCCGGCCTAGGCGTCGACCGCCCGGACCTCGCCCACCTTGGTGCCCTGCCAGTTGCGCAAGGTCGTGTGCGACAAGGCGTCGTAGCGCTCGGCCAATGCGCCGTCGCGGCTGCGGAACACCCTTGCGAGCACCGCAGCGACGGCGGCCTCCGACGCGCGCGTCGCCCCGTCGTCGACCTTCAGCGCGAAGCCGAGCCCGAGTTCGGGCACCGCGCCGCAGAAGACGCCCTCGGCGCCGGTCTTGGCGAAGACGCGGCCGGGCGCGGCCTCCATCAGCGACACGCAGGCGCGCCGTGTGCCGGCCATGAACCAGGGTTCCGCCATGCAGGCGGCCATCAGCCGCCGCCCCGCCGCCGCGCGGGCGCCGTCGACGCCCTGCCCGGCGGCGAGACGCGCAAAGCCCTTGGCGAAACCGCGAAGCGGCGCGGCATAGGTCGGGATCGCGCAGCCGTCGATGCCGGCGGGCTGGTCTTCGCCGGGTCGCGTCTCGGTCAGATCGGCGAGGACGTCGCGCACCCGTCGCTGGACGGCGTGGTCGGCGCCCACATAGCCCGCGGGGTCCTCGCGCTCGTGGATCGCGGTGCAGAGGAAGCCGGCATGCTTGCCGGAGCAGTTGTTGTGGAGCTGCCCGGGCTCCCCGCCGGCACGGGCGAGCGCTAGCGCGACCGGCTGGTCGAACGGCCAATGGCAGCCGCACTCGAGATGGTGTTCGGAAAGGCCAGCCTTGGCGAGGACCGAGGCCGCGCGCGCCACATGGCCCGGCTCACCGGAATGCGAGGCGCAGGCGAGTGACAGGTCACCGGTGTCGAGCCCGAGCGCGTCGGCCGCGCCCGTCTCCATCAGCGGAATGGCCTGGAAGACCTTGATCGCCGATCGCGGGAACACGGGCCGGTCGATATCGCCGAAGGCCAGCACGGGCGTGCCCAAGGCATCGCACACGAGCCCCCGCACCTTGTGCCGGCTTTCCACGGCATTGCCGCGCGTCGTCTCGATCACGATATCCGTCGTCATGGCTGCAAGGCTCCCCGCCACGTCCTCATCCGTGGTTTGGAGCCCTAGCACGCTCCCTCCCTGCCGTCACAGGAACCTCGATGGCCTTGCTGCGTGCCGCCCTTATCGGCCTCGTTCTCGTCTTTCTCCTGCCGGCGGCGCTGTCGCTGCTCGTCTGGAAGCTCGGCGAGCATCCGGCGTCGTGGCGCGAGGCGAACTGGACCTCGGCCGCCGTGCTGCCCGCGGCCGACGCGAATGATGCGGCGGCCGTCTACATCATGGCGGCGCGCACCGGCGGGCTGAAGGGCGCGCTGTCCGAGCATTCCTGGATCGTCCTGAAGCCGCAGGGCGCGGCGCGCTACGAGCGGTTCGACAAGGTCGGATGGGGATCGCCGATCCGCCGCAACGGCTACCCGGCGGACGGTCGCTGGTACTCCAACGTGCCGCGCATCGTGGCGCAGCTAGAAGGCGCGGCCGCCGAGCGGGCGATCCCCGAGATCCGCGCCGCGATCGACGCCTATCCCTATGCGGCCAGCGGCGGCTACCGCATCTTTCCCGGCCCCAACTCCAACAGCTTCGTAGCGCATGTCCTGCGCTCGGTGCCGGAGCTCGGCGCGGTGCTGCCGCCCGCGGCCGTCGGGCGGGACTATCCGGTCGACGGCCGCCTCGTCGCGCTGGACAGCGAGGCTCATGAATTGCGGGCCTCGCTCTTCGGCTATGCCGGCTTCGCGATCGGTGCCAGAAGCGGTCTCGAGCTGCAGTTCCTCGGCCTCGTGGCCGGGATCGATCCGTTCCGGGGGCTCCTCAAGGTACCGGGCTTCGGCAGCCTGTCGATCACCGGCTGAGGAACGACGCCCCCCGCATTCCCTGCCCTCCCGTTTTTTGCTAGCCGAGGGAGGAAGGGGCGGAAGCGATCGCCCCGTTTGGGAGAGACGGCCATGTTTCTGAGTTGCGGCGACAACCTGTTCGACCTGTTCGCCGACAGCGAGGCGGCCGACGTCTCCCACATCGCGCTGAACGGGCGTATCGGCGGCTCGGCGCTGAATGTCGCGCTTGGTCTTGCCCGTCTCGGCCACTGCTCGGCCTTCTTCTCGAAGGTCTCCAACGATCTCTTCGGGCAGCGTATCAAGGCCTTCATGGACCGCGAGGGTATCGACCGGCGTCTTCTGATCGACACGGACCGCAACACGACGCTCGCGATGGTCTCGCTGTCGCAGGGCGGCACGCCGCGCTACGACTTCTACATCGAGGGCACCGCGGACCGCTCGATCGATCCGAGCGAGATCCCGGCATCGCTGCCCGATGATCTCGCCGCGATCCATCTCGCGGGCTCCTACTCCACGGTCGCCGAACCGACGGCGAGTGCGCTCGCCAAGCTCGCCGCACAGGAGCACGGACGCCGTTTCATCTCCTACGATCCGAACATCCGCGCCTCGGTGGTGCCCGACCTCGACGTCTGGCGCTCGCGCATCGGCGCGACGATCCCCTTTGCCACGATGGTGAAGGCGAGCGAGGAGGATCTGGAGCAGGTCTATCCCGGCCGCAAGCCGGACGACGTCCTCGCCGGCTGGCTGGAGGCCGGCGCGTCTCTCGCGATCGTCACGCTCGGCGACAAGGGCGCGATGGCGATGACCCGCGGCGGCGCCCATTGCACGACGCCCGGCCTGTCCGTCACCGTCGCCGATACGGTGGGGGCGGGCGACACGTTCCAGGCGACGCTGCTGGCACGGCTCTTCGAGGGTGGCCGGCTGTCGGCCGAGGGCGTCGCCGGCCTCTCGCAGGACGAGCTCTCCGAACTTCTCACCTTCTCGGTGCGCGCAGCCGCCCTCACCTGCTCGCGGCGTGGTGCCGACCTGCCGCGCCGCGCCGATCTCGGCCTGCCGCCGTTGAGCTGATCCTCGTTCATCCCGAGCGTATCGAAGGCGGCGGTCCCGGACCCGCCGCCTTTTTCGTGCCCACGCCCAAGGGCGCTTCGTCGCCGGCCTGTCGGTTCAACCGGATGAGCCCCGGCAGCATTCGGCCGGGGCTCCATCGCATTTGCGAGCAAAGAAAAACCCGCCGTCCGCAAGGACGACGGGTTTTTCCGTTCAGACCGTCCAAGGAGCGTTTCCGCTCCCCGGGTGTCCGCTTCTTAGTTGAAGCGGAACGAAGCCTTGGCCCACACGGTGTGGAAGTCGAGGCTGTCGTTCGACGTCGCCGTGAACGGAGCCTGGACGCCGGCCGCGTTGCGGTAGGTGACCGTCGTGTCGGTCGAGCCGAGGTCGGTGTAGAGGTACTCGAGGCCGAGCGAGAGGTTCGGCGTGACGAGGTAGTCGACGCCGGCGCCGACGGCGTAGCCGACGTCGTCCGAGCTCGAGTCGACCGTCGGCGTGAAGCCGGCGAGGTTGCCCGTCAGCGTGCCCGGAGCGAAGAACTTCACTTCGGTGTCGGCATAGGCGAGACCGCCCGTGGCGTAGACGGCGAAGCGGTCAGCCGTGATACCAGCCTTCGCGCGGACGGTGCCGACGAAGTTGATGTCCGACGACAGGCCGAACACGTCGGTGCCGAGCGAGTAGGTCGAGTCCGAGGTCGCGTCGATGTAGTTGATGTCGGCGACCGCACCGATCAGGAAGTTGTTGATCTGGTAGTCGTAGCCGACGTGCACGCCGCCGATGAAGGCTGCGTCGTCGCTGTTGTCCGAACCGCCCGAGAAAGCGGTCGTCTGGATGACGCCGGTGTTCGGGTTGTAGCGGACGTCGCCGGCATCGCGGTTGAAGGCCACGCCAGCCTGGCCACCGACGTAGAAGCCGGTCCAGGAATAGGCCGGCGCCACTTCGACGACGGCCGGAGCAGCGGGCTCCTCATAGACGACGTCGGCAGCGAGAGCCGGGGTGACGAAGGCGGTCGAGGCCAGGAGAAGGGCGAAACGCTTCATGGTGATACTCCAGTGTCGCCGTGGCGACGTTGTTTGCAACGGACTTTTGATCCGGAAGGCGGGACCCGGTTTTCCCCGGGCTTGAGCCGATTTAGGGTCCGTACCCCTGCCGAGGCAATGGCACCGGGGGCGTTCCCGACCGCCATGTGGCAGGTGGGCAACAGAGCCCGACCGGTGCCGATGACGTTCGCCGCAAGGAATAGGTCGGCAACGTTAAGGCAAGCTTAATCGGCACCCTCGCACTTGCCTCAAGAAAGGCAATGAAAACAACACCTTGCAGCGGTGTTGCCGCACTGCATCACGGCCCGTCTCAATCGGCGCCGACAAGTGATCAGGTCGAAAAATCCGGCTTGGAAAACCCGGCACGTCGAAGCGTCCGTCGGGGCACCCGAGCGAGCCTTGTCGTCGCCATTCCGAAGCCGCAAAGCCGCCACAAGTCCTGACGTTTTCTTGCCTTTCCGGCGAATCGCGCGGATGCCGCGAATCACCGGCGTCGACTCAACCTTTGGTCGAATCGACGCTAGGCCACTTGCAGGTGCCGGTCTTTGACGACATCGTGCCGCCCCTTCCGGACGCGCCCCGGCGACCGGGGCGGTCCAGACAGGCCGATTCAGGCGTAGAGGTCCATGACCTCGCCGAGCAGCTTCAGCGCGTCTTCCATCGACCGCTGGAACGAGTTGCGGCCGATGATCGACCCGTTGCCGCCGCCCTCGCGGATGGCCCGCACCTCGTCGAGAAGCTCGCTCGTGTTCTTGGCCGCGCCGCCCGAGAAGACCACGATGCGCTTGCCGGCGAAGGACGCCTGCATGATATGGCGCACGCGGTCCGCCCCGGTCGAGCGGGCGATGTCGTTCTTTTCGTAGGTGCTCTTGGCGTCGGCGAGATCGACGTGATCCGTCGGCAGCTTGACCTTGATGATCGTGGCGCCGAGGAGCGCGGCCATGTGGGCGGCGTAGGCGATGATGTCGAGGCCGGTCTCGCCCTCCTTCGTGACCTTGCCGCCGCGCGGATAGGACCAGACGACCGTCATCAGCCCGCGCGACTTCGCCTGCAGCGTGATCTCGCGCAGTTCTTCCATCATGTCGTAGCTGTCGTCGGCGCCCGGATAGATCGTGAAGCCGACGCCGACGCAGCCGAGCCGCAGCGCGTCCTCGACCGTCCCGGTCAGCGCCTGATCCTGCTTGTTGACGAGCGAGTTGCCGCTGTTGAGCTTGAGGATCAGCGGCACCTCGCCGGCGAACGTGTCGGCGCCCTGCTCGAGGAGACCAAGCGGCGCAGCGTAGCCGGACACGCCCGACTCGATCGCAAGATTGTAGAGGTAGTGCGGGTCGTAGGCGACTGGGTTCGGAGCGAAGCTGCGCGCCGGGCCGTGCTCGAAACCCTGGTCGACCGGCAGGATCACCAGCCGCCCGGTGCCCGCGAGGCGACCGTGCATCAGGAGGCGCGACAGGTTGGTCTTCAGCCCCGGCGTCTCGCCTTCGTACCACGACAGAATCTTGCGGACTGTATCGGTTCTCAGCATCGGCTTTCCTGCCCTCTATCGGATCGCGAACCACCGACGATGCCGGTGTCGGTGCTCTTCTGCGGATCGAACGGGCTGCCGTAAAGTGGCGGGGCAAGTCGTCGGCATATTAAAATCGGTTCAAATGAATTCATCGGCCCCAAAGCGTTCGAAGTTGCTTAACGGCCGGACGTTTTGCGACGCGGAATTTCTTGCGAGTACGAAACGATTTAAGTCTTCGCGGTGAGATCAACGAAAAAGGGAGGGGCAAGCCCCTCCCTCTGACAGGCGCGAATGCGTCTCGGTTCAGTCGCGGTAGTAGCCGACCGTGCGCTTGGCGCGGCCCACGATGCCGCCGACCGCACCTGCGATCAGGCCGAGAAGCAGGCCGACGAAGGCACCGAACGCGGCGCCCGAAGCGGCCTTGGCAGCTTCGCCGGCGGCCTGACGAGCCTGGGCGACGGCCTGGTCGTACTGCTGCTGGAACTGGTTCAGGCGCTGCTCGGCCTCGGCCTGGCTGATGCCGGCCTGCTGCGAGATGACCTGCACGGCGGCGCTGCGCTGCTGCGGCGTCGCGTCCTGACCGAGACCCTTGAAGATCTCGCCGGCAGCGGCCGTCAGATCCTGCTGGCCGGTCGCCTGGCGAGCCTGATCGGCCGCCTGCTGCGCCTGGTCCTGCGCCTGGCCGGCAGCCTGCTGGGCCTGGTTCTCGCCGCGCTGCAGAAGCTGGCGAGCCTGCTGCTGGAGCTCCGGCGGGAGCGAGTCGATCGAGTTCGGGATGACCGACGAGACGGCCGAGCCGAGCGAGGAGACGGTCGAGCCGAGCGCACCGAAGGCGCTGGTCACGAGCGCCGACGCGCCGCTGGTCAGCAGGTAGACGGCGACGAGCGTTGCGGTCGCCCAGGTGGTGACGCCGTGCAGCGCCGCATCGCGCTTGGAGGCGCTGCCGGCGAAGCGGGCCGCCGCGAAGGCGCCGAGAAAGGTCGCGATCAGGACCGTCAGGACGGCCCAGATGCCGCTGGCGGAGCCGAAGGTGGTGAGGGCGGGGGTGTCGCCGCTCTGCGGATCGATGGTCGCCAGGCCGATCCCCAGCCCCAGAAGGGCCAGCATCACCTGAAACACCAGCGCGAGGATCGTGCCGGCGACGATGGCGCCCCACGAGATGCGCTTCAGGGGCGCCGCTGCATATGCACTGCGATCGACGACATCGACCATGTTGATTACTCCACCTATGACTCGACCGCTTCGATTGCGGCGGTGTGATGTCCCTTCCGGCTCAAGACCGGTGGTCAGAACCTAAAATGGAGCGGCGGATTGGTTTTCCAGTGAGGATGGCGTGATTCCCGTCTTGCACGATCGATTATCCTCAATGCCCCGCGCCGCCGGGCTTGCGCTTGGCGATCTCGCCGGTCGACTGATGGCGTCCGATCCCGGTTTCGTCCGGCTCCGGCTGGCCTCGCGCGTGACGCTGACAGGGCTTCTGGTTCTGGGTGCCCTCATTTCGATCCACGCCTTCGGCGTGGGTCTCTCGCCGGCTGCCTTCTCCGCCGGCCTTCTTTTCGCCATCCAGGGCGTCGTCGCGATCCGCGAGACGACGGCGTCGGGTCGCCTGCACACGCGTCTTCTCGCGGGCGCGGCCGGCTTTGCCATGCTGGCGGCGAGCGCGCTGCTTCAGCCGCACCCACGCGTCGTCGACGGCCTGTTCCTCGTCACCGCCTTCTCGGCCGTCTTCATGCGTCGCTGGGGCCAGCGCTGGACCGCCGTCGGCATGTTCGCCTTCATGGCGAGCTTCGGCGGCGCCTACTTCCGCCCGTCGCCGACCGACCTGCCGGGCATCTTCCTGGCGATCCTCGTCACTGGCGCCGCGGCGCATCTGGTGCGCGAGGTGCTCGTACCCGACCGCCCGCTCGGCGACCTCCGTCGGGCGCTTGCCGGGGTCGACCACCGCGTCGGCCGCGTCGCGGCGCTCGTCGGTGAGGCCGCCCGCCTCGGCTGGACGGCACGGCGGGAGCGGCGGGTGCGCGCCGCCCATCGCGGCGTGCGCGACGCCCTAGGCGTCGTCGAGACCCTCCTGCCGGACGAGCCGCAGCGCGGCACCGCCCTGCCCGGCGCCGCGCCGCTGGCGATCGAACTCTTCGATCTCAATCTCGCGCTGGAGAGCGTGCTGGCGGAAGCGCTGGAGCCGGCCGGCAACAGTGACGACGCCCGGCAGCATCTCTCGGTGAGCCTGCGCCGGCTGGCGGGCCTTCGCCGCCGGCTCCGCAGGGCGGCCGCCGCCCTCACCGATGCGGATCTCACGTCCGCTCCGGCATCGCCCGCGGTCTCGCCCCCCGCGACGGCCGCGTCGGTCTGGCAGGACGAGCCGACGCGCCTTGCGATCCAAGTGACGCTCGCCTGCGCGCTGGCGATGGCGGGCGGCATGTGGCTCTCCGTCGACCGCTGGTTCTGGGCGGTGCTGACGGCGTTTCTCGTCTTCACCAACGTCCAGTCGCGTGGCGACACGGCGCTGCGGGGGTTGAACCGCGCGGCCGGAACCGCGGTCGGGATCGCGGCCGGCATGGTGCTGGCGACGCTGATGCACGGTCAGTTCGGCCCGAGCCTTGCGCTCTGCGTCCTCTTCACCTTCCTCGCGTTCTTCTTCCTGCATGTCTCCTACGGGACGATGACCTTCTTCCTCACCGTGACGCTGTCGCTGGTCTACGGCCTTCTCGGAAACTTCTCGCCCGAACTCCTGATCCTGCGGCTGGAGGAGACCGTGATCGGCACGGCGTCGGGAATCCTCGTCTCGTTCCTGATCTTCCCGCAGCGCACGAGCGATGCGGCCGGGCGCGCCGTCACCGCCTTTCTCACCGATCTCGACCGGCTGCTGCAGGCGATCGAGGAGCGGCTCGGCGGCCACGGTTCGGAATGGCGGATCTACGCCGTCTCGCGCGCGCTCGACCGCCGGCACGCCGCCATCCTCGTCGCCAGCCGGCCGCTCGGTCGGACCTGGCCGTCCGGCGCGCGCCAGCGTTCGGTGCGCATCGGGCGCCTGCGCTTTGCGGTGATCGCCCACTGGGCCCACCGCCTCGCCGCCGCCTCGATCGGGCCGGTCTCAGATGCGGAGGGCCTTCGCCGCGAGCTCGCGCGCTGCCGGGCGGCCGTCGCCGAAGTCTCCGTGCCGGCCTTCTTCGAGCGAAGCGCCTCGCTGCCACGCTCCGTCCCCGATCAAGGCGACAACGCCGCCCGGCGCGACGAGCTCGACCCGATCCTTGCCGCGCGCGCCATCGCCCACACGCTGGCGCAACTGCTGCCGGGCGAGCCGGCCGACGCTGGCGTCAAACTGGCCGGGAGTGCGGGAAGCACCTGAAAGCGCTTCACAAACCGCCCCCTGCCGTGGCATTGCCGCATCACCGGACGACTTATCCTGCCGCGCTCGCCTGTTTGGCTGGCGTCGTCGTCGTTCCGCCCTCTTTTTGACGGCTGCGTCGTGGGCATCCGCCCTGCCGAACCGACATTTGTGAAGGACCTTCGCCGCGTGACCTCGCTCCTCCTCGACCAGCGCCGCAGCCGCCTCCTCCCGCTTCTCGGCGGAGCCGTGCTGCTGGCGCTCGCCGGCTGCCAGAGCGGCCCGACGCTGCAGGCCATTAGCCTCGATCAGGCTCAAGGGTCGGCCGAGAACCTGTCGTCGCTGACGGCCGCCGTGAACGCCAACCCGCGCAACCCGGAAGCCTACAACGTGCGCGGCATCGCCTACGGGCGCTCGGGCGACAACAAGCGGGCGATCGAGGACTTCACCACCGCGATCCAGCTCGACCCGAATTTCTACCAGGCCTACGCCAACCGGGCGCTGGTGCTGCGGCAGACGAACCAGAACGCGGAAGCCGTCGCCGACTACAACCAGGCGCTCAAGATAAATCCGAACTACGATTCCGCCTATATCGGCCGCGGCAACATCTACCGGCAGGCCGGCCGCAACCGCGAGGCGCTCGGCGACTTCCAGCGCGCCATCGACCTGAACACGACGGACCCGCGCGCCTATCACAACCGCGGCCTCCTCTATCAGCTCGACGGCCAGCACCGTCAGGCGATCGAGGATTTCGCCACCGCGATCTCGATGGACGCCAACGCGCCCGAGCCCTATTCCGGCCGCGCCGTGTCCTACCTCGCGCTCAACAACGTCGAGGACGCCGCGGACGACATCAACCGCGCGATCCAGCTCGACGGCAAGCGCGCCGAGTTCTGGGCGACGCAGGGCCTCGTCCTCGAGGCACGCGGCGACAAGGCGAAGGCGTACCGCTCCTTCGCGCACGCCGCTTCGCTGGACCCGAACTACCAGCCGGCCAAGGACGGCGTCGCGCGCACGCGCGGATCGGCAGGCGCCTGAGGTTTCAGCGCGTCACGTTTCGTGAAGGCGGCGGGCGGCCACTGAACGAAACCAACGGCTTGGCAGAAGGTTAACGGCCCGAACAGTGTTTCGAGCCGAGTGACATGCCATGAAGAAGACCATCCTCGCCGCCCTCGCCCTGGCCTCCGCAGCCGCCCTCCCCTCCGCCGCCGAAGCGGGCGTCAAGGTCGGGACCCTCGTCTGCAAGAGCAACGGAACCCTCAACCAGATCGTCTCGTCCAGCGAGACGGTGCTGTGCAACTACATCCCCTTCGGCCGCACGCGCGCCACCGAAACCTATGTCGGGACGCTCGACACCTACGGCGTCGACCTCGGCGTCACCGGTCGCACGCTGATGACGTGGTCGGTGCTGGCAGCAAGCTTCGAGCGCGGGCAGCCGCAGTCGCTGGCGGGCCGCTACTACGGCACCAGCATCGACGCCTCGTTCGCGGTCGGCGTCGGTGGCAAGTCGCTGATCGGCGGACCGGACCGTGGCTTCACGCTGCAGCCGACAAGCCTGCAGATTCAGGAGGGCGTCAACGCGACGGTCGGCGTCGCACGGCTGACGCTGGACGAGGCGCAGCCGGTCGCCGTCATCTACAAGCCCTGACCGCTTCTCGATCAAAACGAAAAGGCCCGCACGGTGTGCGGGCCTTTTCCGTATCGGGTCGGGCGTTGGTCAGTGGTGCGTCTTCAGGTCCGGCCGATCGTGCTTGATCTCGGTCGAGCCGCCGAGGAGGTAGCTGGCGAGCACGAAGAAGATCGCGCCCGCGAGCACGCTCATGATAATGCCCGCGCTCATGACGAGGCCGACCAGCATGGCGAGCAGGATCGCGACGATCGCGATCGAGCCGTACTTCACCAGCCCGAGGAACCCCATGTAGGTCCGGTCGTGCTCGGCGTAGTCCATCGTGGTGCCCTTCCACTCGTAGCCATGATCCTCGGCCATACGCTCTTTCCTCTCCGCCACGGCGTTTTCCTGGCTGTTATACGGGAAGCCGGCGGGCTGACAATCGCCGCCGTGCAACGACGCATACGAAAACGGGGCGCATCGGCGCCCCGTCCCGTGTTTTCCGTCGATCGGCCGCTCAGGCGGCCTGACGCTTCTCGTGACGGCCTTCCTCGACCTCCTCGATGATCTTGGCGATAAAGGCCGGAAGATCGTTCGGGTTGCGCGAGGTGATGAGCGCCTGATCGGTCACGACTTCCTCGTCGTGCCAGCGGCCGCCCGCGTTCACGACGTCGGTCTTGATCGACTTGAACGAGGTGACGTCTCGGCCCTTGACGATGCCGGCCTCGACCAGCAGCCACGGCGCATGGCAGATGGCGGCGAGGGTCTTCTTCGTGTTGTAGAAGTCGCGCACGAACGAGACGACGCTCTCCTCGGCACGCAGCTTGTCCGGATTGATCTGGCCGCCCGGCAGTACCAGCGCGTCGTAGTCGTTGACCGAGACCTGGCCGAGGACCTTGTCGACCGGAACGCTCTGGCCCCAGTCGGTTTCGTCCCAGCCCTTGATCTCGCCTTCCTTCAGCGAGACGACGTGGACGGTGGCGCCGGCAGCGCGGAGCTTCTCCAGCGGCTGCATGAGTTCCGACTGCTCGAAACCGTCGGTGGCGAGAATGGCGATCTTGGCGTCGCGAATGCTGGGCATGAGGGATGAACCTTTTTTTTCGAAACGCGGACAGGCCTTCGCGGGAGCCTCGAAGCTCCGAAAGGTGCTGTCCGCCCTTGTTGGTGTTCGGTCCACCAACGGGCGACGACGGAGGGGGTTCCTGATTCAGTCGTGGCTATCGGCTTCGCCGTCGATGGCCGCCGCCGCATGGGGATAGGAAAAACCTGCGCGCATCAGGGCGGCGACGTCCCGGTCGCGCCGCTCGGCGCGCTCGCGCAGGCGGTGGGGACCGAGGCGGCGGCGCTGGGCCAGCCGCCGGGCGGCATCCGCCTCATCGGTCTCGTCTCCTGCCATGACGCTCGCGACCGTCTCGCGGTCGACGCCCTTGATCGCGAGCTTGGCCGCACTCTGGCGAAGCGACGTGCCGCGTCGCCGCAGGGACGCGAGTTTCGCCTCCGCATAGCTCCGGTCGTCGAGGAGCTTCAGTTCCACGAATTTCGCCACGGTCTCGTCGACCAGCGCCTCGAACGCCGACGGCTCTTCACCGCGGGCCTCGGCCCGGCGCATCACCTTGCGCTGCAGGACACGCCGAAGGTTGGCCTCCGTCGAGGCGTAACGCTCCAGATAGTGGCTGGCCGCACGGAACAGCCATTCCCGCGTCACCGGCCGGGTCGGCCTCGCTGCTTTCGTCGCTGGTTCGCTCATGCCAAACGATGTAGCTCCAGCCGCCCGCCCCGTCACCGGGCCGAACGCAAAACGGCCCCGGACGACGATCGCCGGGGCCGCCTCGAAGGTGGATGCGCGGGGAATCAGGCCGCCGCAGCGGCAGCCTCGAAGGAGCCGCGCTCGCGGATGACGGTCGTCGCGTCGACGTCGTGGCCGAGAATGCCGATTTCGTAGGCGATGGTCGCCGCCTCCGCGCGGGCACGCTCGATGCCCGGCGCGACGTCCTCGCCGAGCGTGAAGAGCGTGCCGCCGTGCAGGAACGGCGCCTCGTAGGCCGCGCGCTGGACGAGGCCGACCTCGAGGCGGGCCGTCGGCGAGCGCTCGATCATGCCCTCTATGGTGCGCGCGACGCGGCTCGGAATGGTGGTGACGGCGCTGGCGACGAACGCCCAGTCGCGCCCGCGCCGGCCCTTGTCGGCCTCGGTGGCCAGCAGTCGGTCGGTGGCGAGCGCCGCATAGGCCGAGAGCGGCGAGAAGCGGACGGGGATCAGCGCGCGATCCGACAGGCGGGCGCCGGCACGGATCATCTCGGCATTGTCGCCTGCGTCGATCAGGGCGAGGTCGCCGCGACGGCGGGCGGCGCGCACGATGCGCTCCAGCGTGATCTCGTCGTCGGCCACCTCGACGGTGCAGAGCGACGGGCGGCCGGGCCTGGCGGCCCAGTCCACGAGGTCCTTGTCGCGGCCGGCATCCACCAGCACGACGGGAATGTCGGCGGCGGCGGCGACGCCCGCGAGCGTCAGGGCAAGGGTGGTGGAACCGGAGGTCTTGAGCGAGCCGATCGACAGGACGGGCGTCATGGGAATTCCTTCTGGAAGCAACGGGCCCGGCCCCGAACGAGGCCCGACCCACGCACCCGGACTGGCGGGCGTAAGGCGATAACCATTGTTAAACGCCTCCGTGCTTGACCGGGCCTTGCGGTCGCGCGATCGGATGGAGGCGCGATTCGAACGCTCGCGCGTCGCAAGGGACCTTCCACCGTGCCAGACAGCGCCACCCTGATCGCCGTTCCCGCCGATACGAGGCGCTTCGAGAACTACGAGTGGCATGCCGCGCCCTCGACGTACCTCGCCGCGATCATGGCGACGGCTGGCGGCGTTCCCGTGATCGTGCCGGCGCTCGCCGACGAGGCGGCGGTGGATGTCGTGCTCGACCGCGTCGACGGCGTCCTCGTCACCGGGTCGGCGTCGAACGTCCATCCGAGCCGCTACGGCGTCGAGCCGACGCCCGCGCACGAGCCCTTCGATCCCGCGCGCGATCGCCTGACCGAGACCATGATCCGCCGGGCGATCGCTCGCGAGATCCCGCTTCTGGCGATCTGCCGCGGCCATCAGGAGCTGAACGTCGCGCTGGGCGGTTCGCTCGCAACGGAGATCCAGGAATTCGAAGGACGGATGGATCACCGCGCGCCGACCCACCCCGAACAGGACGGGCGCTTCGCCCTGCGCCATCCGGTGGCGGTGGAGCCCGGCGGGCGGCTGGCCGCGATCGTCGGCGCCGAGACCGTCGAGGTCAACTCGCTCCACCGACAGGCGATCGACCGTCTGGCCGACGGGCTGACGGTCGAGGCGCGCGCGCCGGACGGGACGGTCGAGGCCGTGTCGGTGACGGGTGCCGACGGGTTTGCGCTCGGGCTGCAGTGGCACCCGGAATACTGGGCCGCGAGCGATCCCGCCTCGCGCGCGATCTTCCAGGCGTTCGGCGAGGCGGCCCGTCAGTATCGCAAGGCGCGCTAGCCGGGCAACGAGGCGAGAAGGAGCCCGAGGCCGACGGCGACGAGCAGGCCGGCGCCGCCGAGCTCCAGCACCGTCCGCAGTCCCCGCCCCAAGCCGCCGGTGCGGCCCGCAAGAAGCGCCAGCCCCTTGCCCGACACCGCGAGCGCGGCGATCAGCGACACGGTGATCGCCGTGCCGAGGGCCATCGCGAGGACCGAGAGCCCACCGGCGCCATAGAGCCCGTTCATCAGGGCAAAGGTCAGGACCACGATGGCGCCCGAGCACGGGCGCAGGCCGATCGCGATCACGGTGGCGAGCGCCGTGCGCCAGGAGAACGCCGGACCTTCGAGAAGCTTCGGGTCGAGGATATGCGGCCGGCCGCAGTCGCAGGCGTCGCCGGCCGGGTCGTCACAGATATCGGCGCCATAGCCGCCGGAGGCACGGAGCGCGAGGCCGGGAGAGGACCCGCTCGCGCCGGTGAAGGTCCCCCGGCCCGCGAAGGCGAGGCTGACGGAGGGCTGCGGGCTGCAGACCCGCACTGCGCCCACTGCCCGCCGCAGAAGCGGCCAGCCCTTGCGCGCGAAGAGCCAGGCGCCGACGAGCGCGATCATCGCATAGGAGCCGAGCTCGAGCCCGAAGGCGAGATCGGTCATCGACAGGCCGCTGCCGCGCAGCGCGAACCAGCCGAGCGCGACCACGATGCAGGCCGAGAGTGCCTGCACGAGGGCGGCTGCGAAGGAGAGGACAATGCCGCGCCGCAGCGCAACCTCGTTGGCGAGCATGTAGGACGAGAGCACCGCCTTGCCGTGCCCAGGCCCTGCCGCATGGAAGACGCCGTAGGCGAAGGACAGGCCAGCCAGCCAGAGGAAGCCGCCCTGCCCGTCGCGCAGCGCCACCAGCGCCTGTCGCAGATCGACGAAGAACTGCCGCTGGACGGCGAGGATCTTCATGAAGACGCCTGCGAAGGGCCCGCTCGGGGCCGCCGTGACCTCGGCATTGCCGATGCCGAGCGAGGACTGGGCGTGGGCCGTCGCCGCAGCGGCCAAGACCACGGCCAGCGCCAGCGAAGCGCGCGTCAGCCGGCCTTGCACGAGACGTCCACGCGTGTCGCGAGAAGCTGGGAGAAGTTGACCCCGTCTTCCGGGATCGACTGGCCGGGTTTCAGCATCGAGACCGAGTTCATCCATTCGCTCGCGTCCTCGTCGGGATCGGGGCGCGTGTAGCTCTTGGTGCACGTCTTCGGCAGGTCGAGGAGCTGGAAGGCGGTCTCGTTGGCAAAGTCGAAGGCGACGAAATAGGACTCGTCGTAGACCGAGAAGGTGACGGGCTGCGCCTTCAGGTCCACCGCCTCCTCCGGCTTCATCTCGAAGAAGAGGAGGAGCTGCCCCTTCTCGAAGAGGCCGCGAATGCTTTCCGGCGGCTTCAGCTTGAGGTCGCGGTTGCCGATGCTGACGAAGGTGTAGAAGTCCCATTCGGCGATCGACTGGCGCACCGTCTCGGCGACGGCCTGCACCTCGTCGTCGTCCAGCGTCCCGTTGCCGTTCTTGTCGAAGTCGACGACGACGCTGGAAGAGAACAGCTCGTCGAACCGCCAGATGTTGCGCACCGAAGAGAGCATGCCGTCGCTGGTTCCGACGATTTCCATGCGCGAGTCGGCAAAGACGTGCGGATGGGCCGAGGCCGCGCCGCAGGTCGCGGCCAGGAGGGCGACGCCCGTCCCGGCCAGGATGATTGGTCGACGCATGTTCGTCCCCGCTTCGATGCCTTGGCGGAGGGACGATGAATTCAAGGCGAAAATGGGGAAAGGGTCTCTGCGCCTTCAGCGTAGGACGACGACCTGCGCCCCGACATGCACGCGCTCGAAGAGATCCATCACGTCGTCGTTGCGCATCCGGAAGCAGCCGGCCGAGGCCGCCGATCCGATCGAGTTCGGCGAGTTGGTGCCGTGGATGCGATAGGTCCCCCATCCAAGGTTCATCGCCCGCTTGCCGAGCGGATTGCTCGGCCCCGGCCCCATCGAGGCCGGCAGGGTCGGCTTCTTCTCGCGCATCGAGGGCGTCGGCACCCAGGTCGGATCGAGGCGCTTCTTCGAGACCCAGCTCGTGCCGAACCACTGCTCGCTCGGCTTGCCGACGGCGATGTCGTACTGCAGCGCCGTGTCCTCGCCGGTCACCAGGAAGAGCTGCCGCGCGCCGGTCATCACCACGATCGTGCCGGGCTCGTAATCGCCGAGGAACACGGTCTCGCGCGCCTTCACGCCGGCGTGGGCGGCCGAGCCGGCCCCAAGGATGAGGACGGCGGCGAGGAGCTTGGTGAACAGGCGCATGCGGAACCTCGGCATTTCAATGGGATGCCGGGCCCGGCGCCTCAGGCGGCGGCGCTCATGTCCCGGCCGGGATTATTCTTGCGGAACCAGGTTGCCAAGAAGTCAACGAAGACGCGCGTTCTCGCCGGAAGGTGGCGGCGATGCGGGAACACCGCATAGATGCCGGCGTCCTTCGGAACGTACTCGTCGAGAACGCTGACGAGGCGGCCGGCCTCGATCTCGGGCCGCGCCACGAACTCCGGCAGCATGGCGATGCCGAGCCCAGCGAGCGTCGCCGCGCGGACCGTATAAGGAGAATTAGCCGAGAAGCGCCCCGACACGCTGATCGGGATCGGGTCGCCCGTCGCGGGATCGCGGAAGGTCCAGTTGTAGAGGATCTTGGCGTTGGAATCGATCACGGCCGGCATGCGCGAGATCTGGCTCGGATGGGTCGGCGTGCCGTGCTGGGCGAGGAAGTCCGGCGTCGCGCAGATGGTGAAGTCGAGCGAGCCGAGCCGGCGCGCGATCATCGCCGAATCGGTCAGGCGCGTCATGCGGATCGCGACGTCGAAGTTCTCCTCCAAGAGATTGACGAAGCTGTCGTTGAGGTGAAGGTCGAGCGAGATGTCGGGATGGGCGGCCGAGAACTCGACGAGGCTGAGGCCCAGCTCGGCGTCGCCGAAGGTGCGCGCGGCGGTGACGCGCAGGGTGCCCTTGGCCTCGCCTGTCGCCTCGCGGGCCTCGTCGTTTAGGGTTTCGAGATCGGCGAGGATCGCCGAGGCGCGCGAGACGTAGACCTCGCCGGCCGCCGTCAGCGCCACCTGCCGCGTCGTGCGGTTGATCAGGAGAACGCCGAGTTCGTCCTCCAGCTCGCGCACGTATTTCGACAAAAGCGCCTTGGAGCGACCGGTCTTGCGCGCGGCGGCCGAGAAGCCTTCGTTCTCGACGACGGCCAGGAAGGCGCGCATTCGGGTCAGGGTGTCCATCGGCATATCTCTCGTGTGCGAAGCTGACCGGTGTTGCCGTCTGACGACATCATGGCGTCGAGTCCAGTCCGATTCCAAAATGCGCGGTCAGGGTCGTTTTTTCTGTTGCGTATGACAACGGCCGTTTCTATATCCCGCCTTGCCCAATGTCGCACGTGCCTGTGGGCGTCCCCCGGACCTTCGAATGCGAAGATCACCGGGTCGGTCACTGGAGTTCGTCTCCAGGTCGGTTTCGCTGCTGGCGAAATCGTGGACGCCTTGAAGCAACGACGGTGAGGGCCTTTCTGGTCTCTCCTGGTCTCCATAGCCAGGAATACTGCAGAGGCACACCTTCCTTGCCCGAAGTGCGGCGAGCGTAGCTCTCCAATCCACGGCAGACTTTACCGGATCCTTTGGCGGCTCACCCCGTCGTCGGGTCCGTACATGTCGCGTTTCGCGTTCGCTTCACGTGCGGGGTCTCCACCGGCTGCATGTGGGAACGAATGCGTGCGCTCCTCGTCAACCTCTTGGTTAACCGGAGCTTCCGATGGCTACGCAGCGCATTCTCGACTTCATCGCCACCCGCCGCCCCGCCGGCCCCTGCCTCGTCGTCGACCTCGACATCGTCGAGGACAATTTCCGCGCGTTCCGCAAGGC
>NZ_CAJYIU010000183.1 GCF_913775355.1 uncultured Aureimonas sp. | reverse complement strand
GCGGCCCTCGTCTTCGCCGAGGTCGAGGACGTCGCGACGCTCGGCGCCCTCGTCGCGGCGGAGATGTTCGCCAAGCCGATCCCCGTCCTGCGACTGGACCGCGCCACCTTCGAGGCGCTGGCCGAGGCGAGCGATGCAACGATCGATTCAAGGGCGATCCGGGCAGGCGCGCTGGACATTCCGATAGCGGCAGCCCCGGCGTCTGCTCTCGTCCTCGACGAGCGCGATCGGGCGATGCTCGACGGGGCGGAGGGAGAGGCCGCCGCGCAGGCCATGCGCATCCTCGCCGCCATGGCGCGGCAGCAGGGTGCGGCCCGGCTGATCGACGTCACGCGGGCCCATATCGACGGCTGCATCTATGCCGGCCCCGCCAATCTCGTCTTCGCGGAAGCAATGGAGGCGATGGGCGGGCGGGTGCGCGTGCCGACCACGATGAACGCGATCTCGGTGGATCGCGACGGCTGGCAACGGCAGGGCGTGCCGCGCGATTTCGGCGAGCCCGCCGCCCGTCTGGCCGACGCCTATGTCCGCATGGGATCCCGTCCGACCTTCACTTGCGCGCCCTACCTTCTCGATGGCGCGCCGCAGGAGGGCGAGCCGATCGGATGGTCGGAATCGAACGCCGTCATCTTCGCCAACAGCGTGCTCGGCGCCCGCACGGCCAAGCACCCGGACTTCCTCGACCTCTGCATCGCGATCACCGGCCGCGCCCCGCTCGCCGGCCCGTTCCTCGACGAGGAGCGGCGCGCGCGCGTGGTGATCGACGTCGATCTGCCCGCCGGTGCGGGCGCCGCGGCCTGGCCGCTGATCGGCTATCTCGCAGGCGGCCTCGCGCCCGACCGCATCCCGCTTCTGCGCGGGCTGGCCGCAGCGGCCCCGACGCAGGACGACCTCAAGGCTCTCTGCGCCGCCTTCGGAACGACGTCGGCGGCGCCCATGCTTCATGTCGAAGGGGTCACGCCCGAGGCGCAGGGCGCGGCCGCCCCGGATGCCGCCACCGCGTCGATCGACCGCGCCGCTCTCGTCGCCGGCTGGCGCAAGCTCAACGACGGACCCGCAGCGGTCGATCTCGTGGCGATCGGTAGCCCGCACGCGTCGCTGGCGGAGTGTCGGGCGCTGGCGGAGGCGCTCGACGGCCGCCGGCGGCAGAACGACGTCGCGGCGATCGTGACCGCCGGTCGGCAGGTGCTGGCAGAGGCCGAGCGCGACGGCACGCGGCAGGCATTGGCCGCTTCGGGCGTCGAGATGATCCCCGACCTCTGCTGGTGCTCGATCTCGCGCCCCGTCTTCCCGGTGGAAGCGAAGACCGTCATCACCACATCCGGCAAGTACGCGCATTACGGCCCCGGCCTCTCCGGCTGCGCCGTCCGTCTCGGCACGCTGGACGATTGCGTCGAAGCGCTCCTCACCAAGCGCGCTCCGGCACGCCTCCCGGCCTGGTTGGCCTGAACGCTCCGGCGGAATGCTGCCGGAGGCGCGCCTCGGTCGCCGCGTCTCGCCGGGTCGGAAGCGTTATCCGCCATCTGGTCGAAGGGTTCCGCAAAACCTGCCGATCGCTCGATTTGGACGGGTTTCCTCCATGCGTTCGGAAGGTGGGGCTCGCAGGATGGATTGCCTGATCCAAGCTTTGCGGAGCGAGCGATGGCCGAAGACCTTCAGAATGAGACGACGCCGAAACGAGCGGGATGGCCCGTTCCCCTGACGTCGATGGCCGGTCTGTCGTCGCTGGCGGGCGCGATCCTCCTCATGGTCGGAGGGTTCACATGGACCGTGATCGACAAGGGCGGCTCCACCGACGCGGCCACCCATTCAGCGCAGAACGGCATTCCCGTGCCCATGCCGGTGGCCGGCAAGCTCTCGGCCGCGCGGGCCTCCGACTATTCGGTCGTATCGGTGTTCGAGGGCGAGGCGTTCCTCGCCACCGCCGACGACCTCGTCCGCGTGGTCGTCGGGGTGCGGCGGCCGGGGCTTGGGACCGTCACCTCCGTCACATCGCTCGACGATGGCGGCGGCACGGTCGTCGGAACCGAAGCATCGCTGCGGACCGAGTGATCTCGGCACGGTTGGCCGGCAAGGCGACGCAGAACGGACGTCGATCGGACCGCCCTCGCGGCGCGATCGCAGGACGACGCGCGTTCGACGCCGGTTCGTGCCCGCTGCTTTGCTGGTCGATCGCGGTGATTTGGGTCGACTGAACGGTTGCCATTCCACGATGCCGCGTCCTAAGCGTGGCACGTCGCTGAAGGATCGAACGAAGGGCGGACGCATGGCCGACGAGACGAAGCCAGGTCTGCCGGAACGCCGCCGGGGCTCCGGCGTGCAGATGGTCTACGACGTGCTCCGCGACGAGATCCTCGACCTCGCGATGGCCCCCGGTTCGCCGATCGACGAGGTGCAGCTCGCAGAACGCTTCGGCGTCTCCCGCACGCCCGTCCGCGAAGCGATCGTCCGGCTGGCCGGCGAAGGGCTGGTCACCACGCTGCCGAACCGCTCGACCTTCGTCGCCCCCATCGACTACCTCAACCTCGACACGTACTTCGACGCACTCGTGCTGATGTACCGGGTGACGACGCGCCTTGCGGCCGAGAACCACACCGCTCGCGACCTCGAGGAAATCCGGGCGCGGCAGGCCGAGTTCGCGGCGGCGGTCGAGGCGCAGGACGCGCTGGCGATGATCGCGACCAACGCCGCCTTCCATACCGCGATGGCGGACGCCGGCCGCAACGTGCATTTCACCGGCTTCTTCAACCGGCTGCTCGATCAGGGGCGTCGCATCCTGCGGATCTATTACAACGCCTTCGAGGACCGCCTGCCGCAGGGGTTCGTCGACGAGCACGAGGCGATGATCGCCGCGGTGGAGCGCCGGGACGCAGCCACCGCTGACGATCTCGCCCGCATCCACGGCGAGCAGATCGCCGAGAAGGTGCATTCGCTGTTCAAGATCGGCGGCCGACTGGACGTTGCGCTCTAGGGCCCGTCGATCGCCCCCGGAGCGTTGAAGTCAGGCCATCGCGCCCGGCTGCGTCGACACTTCGCCGGGCAGCGACAGTCCGGTGTCCGCCACGCAATGGTAGTTTCGGTACCATTCCACGAAGTGCCGCAGGCCCTTGGAGATCGGCGTGTTGGGCACGTAGTCGACGGTCGCGCGCAGCCGGTTCGTGTCGGCATAGGTCACCGGCACGTCGCCGGGCTGCATCGGCAGGAGCACCTTCACCGCCTCCCGGCCGATCTCGCTCTCCAGACACTGCACGAAATCCGCAAGCCGCACCGGGCTGGAATTGCCGATATTGTAGATGCGGTGCGTCGGCGCGCCGTCCACAACCTCGCTGTCACCGGGTGGGCGTCCGAGCAGGCGCACGACGGCCTCGATAGCGTCGGACACGAAGGTGAAGTCGCGCAGCATGTCGCCGCCGTTGAAGAGGCGGATCGCCCGCCCTTCCGAGATGTCGCGCGTGAAGCTGTAATAGGCCATGTCTGGCCGCCCCCAGGGGCCGTAGAGCGTGAAGAAGCGGAGGCCTGAGCACGGCAGAGCGTGCAACTTCGCATAGGACTCCGCCATCAACTCGTTGGACCGCTTGGTGGCGGCGTAGAACGAGACGGGGTGGTCGACGGGGTCCTCCTCGCGAAAGGGGGCGGAGCGGTTTGCGCCATAGACCGAGCTCGACGAGGCGTAGACAAGGTGCCCGACCC
The DNA here is from genome assembly GCF_913775355.1 of uncultured Aureimonas sp. Lineage (GTDB taxonomy): Bacteria > Pseudomonadota > Alphaproteobacteria > Rhizobiales > Rhizobiaceae > Aureimonas. Next base: position 608 of record NZ_CAJYIU010000183.1, on the reverse strand, counting down.
GGAGCTCGCGGCAGCATTCGAGAACCGACAGGAAGCCGTTGAGGTTCGACTTGGCATAGGGCCAGGGATCGGTGCTGCGCACGCCGGCCTGCGCTGCCAGATGAACGACGACGTCCGGCGAAAAGGCCCTCGCGAGTTCCAGGAGGCGATCGGTCTCGACGATGTCGGCCCGCAAGAACGTGAAGCCCTCGCGGCCGCGCAGCCGCGATAGTCGATCCTCCTTCAGGCCCACGTCGTAGTAGGCGTTGAGATCGTCGACGCCGAGAACCTCGATGCCCTCGCCGAGCAGCCGGTCCGAAAGGTGGTATCCGACGAAGCCTGCGGCGCCCGTGACGAGCACGCGACGGAAGGAATGCGCTGTCATGAAGGCGTCGACGAGCTGATGCTGGACTGGAAAACCATGATCTAACGACCTCCTCCCCAGGTCGAATGACGCGGCACCGGACCCAAGGGTCGGCGCGAAGCTGGCGACGATCCAGCTCGACGCAGCAAGGCCTGTTCGGATCGGCGGGAGTCAAGTGGGGCGGTCGAACCTGTCCGAACCGTATAGTTTCCGTCAGGTCATCTCACGGGTAGTCATGCGAGGAAAGCGCGCACGAACCTGTCAT
>NZ_CAJYIU010000182.1 GCF_913775355.1 uncultured Aureimonas sp. | reverse complement strand
GTCACTCAGCTCGTGATGCACCAGCCTCCCGAGCACCCGACGCCTGCGCCGCGCAACGGCCGGGCCTACGAGGTCCTGAAGGTTCGCCAGATCCCGCTGGCCTACTACCGCTTCCTCTATGCGGCGGTCGGTCGCGGGCATCACTGGACGTCGCGCAATCTCGGCGACGAGGCCTTGGCGCGCGAGATCCATGCACCGAACGTGCGTATGCGCATCCTCTACTGCGACGGCGCGCCGGCAGGCTGGTTCGAGCTCGACGCAGGCCGCGCGCCCCGCGAGACGCGCCTCGTGCATTTCGGCATCATGCCAGAATTTCGCGGCCAGGGCCTCGCGCGTCACCTTCTCGGCCAGGCGATCGTCGCGGGCTTCGAGGAGATGCCGAGCGCACTGACGGTCGAGACCAACACGCTCGATCACCCCGCCGCCCTGCCGCTCTACCGGAAGCTCGGCTTCCGCCCGGTTTCCACGCGCGAAGTCACGACGGCCGCTCATGACGACGACTGACCCCGCTCCCACTTCATCGCAACCGGCCCCCGCGGCTCGCGGCCGCGGCCTTCTCGGACGCGTCGTGCTGGGGCTCGTCGGTCTCGTTCTCGTGGGTCTCGCGCTCGCCTTCGTCTTCGGACCGCGCGAACCAGTCCGACTGACGACGTCGTTCGATCCGGCCGTGATCGGCAGCGATCCCGCCCGCTACCTTGCGGGCGAAGAGGCCAACGTGCCGAACCTTCGCCCGCAGGCGGAGAAGGAGATCGTCTGGGCCTACCCGGCCTCGCGCGCCAAGACTCCGCTCGCGATCGTCTACATCCACGGCTTCTCGGCTTCGAAAGGCGAGACGCGCCCGCTGGCGGATGCGGTGGCGAAGGAACTCGGCGCCAATCTCTTCTACACGCGCCTTGCCGGACATGGGCGCGACGCCGCCGCGATGGAGCAGGCGGCGGTCGGTGACTGGATCGACGATTTCGCCGAGGCAATGGCGATCGGTCGGGCGATCGGCGAGCGGGTGGTGGTGATCGGCACGTCCAACGGCGGAACGCTGGCGACGATCGGCGCCAGCCGGCCCGAACTCTCGGAAGGGCTCGCAGCGCTTGTCGAAATCTCGCCGAACTTCGCCCTTCGCGAATGGCGCTCCTTCATCCTGACGCTTCCCTTCTCGCGCGACCTCCTGCCCTATCTCGGCCCCGCGACCTACGGCTCGGGCAACGGAGCAAACGGCGTCTGGACCACGAACTATCCCTCGGCGGCTCTATTGCCGATGGCTCGGCTCGTGGAGGTGGCGCGTCAGATCGATCCGGCGACGATCAAGACACCAGCGCTGTTCCTGTTCTCGCCGAACGACGCCACGGTGGACCCGCAGGGAACCCGCGAGGTCGCCGCGCGCTGGGGCGGACCGCACGAGGTGATCGAGGTGACCGACAGCACCGATCCGACGCAGCACGTGATCGCCGGCGACATTCGCTCGCCCGCCACCACCGCACCGCTCGCCCGGCAGATCAGCGACTGGATCCGTCGGACGCTCGGCACCTGACGATCAGATCAGAAGATCCGACATGATCTGATTGTCGGTGATGTCCTGATAGCGGATGCCGGAGGCGGCGAAACGCTGGAGCAGCGTGTCGAAGTTCTTGGCGTTGCGGGTCTCGATGCCGAGGAGGATCGAGCCGAAATCGCGCGCCGACTTCTTTAGGTACTCGAAGCGCGAGATGTCGTCTTCCGGGCCGAGCAAGGCGAGGAAGTCCTTCAGCGCGCCGGGGCGCTGAGCGAGGCGCAGGATGAAGTACTTCTTCAGCCCCTCGAAGCGCAGCGCCCGCTCCTTCACGTCCGGAAGGCGCTCGAAATCGAAATTGCCGCCCGACACCACGAGCACGACCGTCTTGCCGCGCACTTCGGACCCGAGCGCGCTCAGGGCGTCGATCGCGAGCGCGCCGGCCGGCTCCAGCACGATACCCTCGACGTTCAGCATCTCGATCATCGTCTGGCACAGCCGCCCTTCCGGGCACAGCAGGACGTGCTCGGGCGTGAAGCGGCTGAGGATCTCGAACGGCAGCGCGCCGATCTCGGCGACCGCCGCCCCGTCGACGAAGCCGTCGACCTGCTCCAGCCGGACACGCCGACGCTCGATGAGGCTGGTGCGCAGGCTCGGCGCACCGAGCGGCTCGACGAGACGGATGTCGGGACCCGCCTGCCCCTCGAAGATCCGCGTCATGCCGCTCGCCAGACCACCGCCGCCGACCGGCAGGATCAGCATTTCGGGATGCTCGTGGCCGAGCTGCTGCATTACCTCGAGCCCGACCGTCGCCTGGCCCTCGACGATATCGGCATGGTCGAACGGCGGCACCATGGCGGCGCCCGTCTCCTCGGCATAGCGGCGGGCGGCGGCATAGCTCTCGTCGAAGATGTCGCCGATGAGTTCGATCTCGATCGCGTCGCCGCCGAACATGCGCGTCTTGGCAATCTTTTGCTGCGGCGTGGTGACCGGCATGAAGACCCGGCCCTTCAGCCCGAAATGCTTGCAGGCGAAGGCAAACCCCTGCGCATGATTGCCGGCGGAGGCGCAGGTGAAGCTCGCGGCGGTCTCGCCCGCCTCGATGCGCTTGCGCATGAAGTTGAAGGCGCCGCGGATCTTGTAGGAGCGAACGGGCGTCAGGTCTTCGCGCTTGAGGAAGATGCGCGCGCCGTAGCGGTTCGACAGGTGCTCGTTGAGCTGTAGCGGCGTTTCGGGAAACAGGTCGCGCAGCGCGCCGAGGGCGGCCTCGACGCCGTGACGGAAATCGACGTTGGTCATGGGTGATCCAGAATACTTCAGGAAAGGCGCGACACGGACCGGTGCGCCATAAGGGTGCGGGGGAATGCCCCCGGCGGTCGGATCGGGACGATGCGCCGGATCGGCGCCGGATCGTCTCCGCCGGACGTGCCCTCGTTGACCGTGCTTATCGGGCGGCGGTCAGCGAAAGGACGCCGGCGCCGATAATGAGGAGAAAGGCTCCGCCGATCGAAGCAACAAATGGCATCGCGCGCTCCCTTTCCCGTGCGTTTCCGTGCTGCGTTCCATGGGCCAACATCACCGACTTGTAAAGTCGCGCACCCTCTTCCGCTAACCGGCCACCCGGATTAGAAGCGGCCGGGGACCGACGCAGGCGTGGCGAAATGGTATACGCGACGGACTTAAAATCCGTTGTCCGAGTGGCATGCGGGTTCGAGTCCCGCCGCCTGCACCCCGGCAAGCCGCGCGTCATCACGCTGGCGGCGAGATCAAATGTTCAGTCCGGGCCGTTTCTTGGGCCTAATCATCAGACCAAATAATCGTCGGCAGAACGTTGGCTGGCGGACTATCGTCAGGCAGATGATAAGCCGACTTACGCCTGCTTAAGTGTCGCAGCGACTTGGCGAGGATTTGTTTGTCTTCCGCGCGGGGACGTGGTCTTCTCGGATCGTTAACGGAGGAACGGCAGCAGCTCGAGAAGGGATCGATCCATGCCCGAGATCAAGCGCATCCCATTGTCCGCCTCGATACCGTCCGACCCCTGGCTGGATTCGGAGAACGAAACCGCGTCCGACCTCCTGCAGCACCTCCAGAGCGACAATCTGGCGCTCGGCCGGCTGCGCGATGCTCTCGTCGCCGACGGCGAGCAGGGCGGATCGACGAACGCCTTTTCCTGACCTGCCGCTACCGGCCGGCGATCCGGCTTCTCTCGCGCGAGAGAAGCCGGAGACTTGGGCGTCAGGCCGTGAGTTTGGCGGCGATCTGAGCGATGTGACGGCCCTGGAACTTCGCGCCGTCGAGTTCGATCGCGCTCGGCTGACGGGAACCGTCGCCGTTGGCGATCGTGGTGGCGCCGTAGGGCGAGCCGCCGACGATCTGGTCCGAGGCCATCTGGCCCTGGAAGGAGTACGGCAGGCCGACGATCACCAGACCATGATGCAGCAGCGTCTTGTGCACCGAGAGGATCGTCGCCTCGTTGCCGCCGTGCTGGGTGGCCGAGGACGAGAACACGCCGCCGACCTTGCCGATCAGCTTGCCCTGCGCCCAGAGGCCGCCCGTGCGATCCCAGAACGAGGCCATCTGCGAGGCCATGTTGCCGTAGCGCGTGGGAACGCCGACGATGATCGCATCGTACTGGGCGAGGTCGTCCGGCTGGGCTTCGGGGAAGTCGTGGTTCGTCTTGAAGTGAGCGGCGGCGACGACCTCGGCCGGCGCGGTTTCGGGCACGCGCTTGATGTCCACCTCGGCGCCGCCGTCGCGCGCGCCCTCGGCCACGGCCTTCGCCATGGTCTCGATGTGGCCGTAGCTCGAATAGTAGAGAACCAGTACCTTCGCCATCGCATCCTCGTCCATTGCCGGAAACTACGTGCGGCGTCCGGGCCTCGCCGTGTGCCGCACTTAGAGCGTTCGCGTTACAAGAATACGAGGCCTCGGCGACGTGACGCACCGTTTACCGATCGGCCAGGTCGGGCGCCCCCTTTCCTTCCGCCGGGTTCCGCCCCAAACCATCGGCTTTGGCGGAGAGAGCGGATGACGGACGCGCAGAAGGTTCACACGGCGGCGATGCTGGCGATCGGAGACGAGCTCCTGTCCGGCCGCACCAAGGACCGCAACATAGCCCATCTCGCCAGCGTCCTCACGCTGGCCGGGCTCGACCTTCGCGAAGTGCGCATCGTGCCCGACGTCGAGGACGAGATCGTGGCGGCGCTCGACGCCCTGCGCACGCGCTACGACTTCGTCTTCACCTCGGGCGGCATCGGACCGACGCACGACGACATCACGGCCGACGCGATCGGGCGGGCCTTCGGTCTGCCGGTGGAGCCGCATCCCGAGGCCGAGCGGCTGCTGGCCGCCTACTACGAAAGCCGGTCCCTGCCCTTCACCGATGCGCGCCGTCGGATGACCCGCACGCCGCGCGGAGCCTCGCTGATCGACAACCCGGTGTCGGTGGCGCCGGGCTTCCACATCGGCAACGTCTTCGTCATGGCGGGCGTGCCCGGCATCTTCACCGCGATGCTCGACAACATCCTGCCGACCCTGCCGACCGGCCCCGTCATGCTGAGCACGGCGATCGCCTGCCCGTTCGGCGAAGGCGACATCGGCGGCCCGCTTTCCGAAATCCAGAAGCGCCACCCGAAGACGGCGATCGGCTCCTATCCGAAGTTCGACGGGCAGCGGTACTCGACCGAACTCGTCGTGCGCTCGCGCAGCGAGGCGGCGCGCGATGCCGCCGCGCAGGAGATCCGCGAGATGATCGAGGGTCTCGCTGCGTCCTGACGGGATGGCGCCCGAGGACCGAGGCCGCTTCCCTATGGACCGGCGATAACGAGGATGCGTGCGTCGCCGTCCGTCCGGTACGGACTGCCCTCGCCGTTCCGCCCGTCCTGCGTCGGTCCGACCCCGGTGACCGTACGGACCTCGGCGACCGAACCCGTGGCGTTGAGATCCGCGACGAGACCGTCGCGCGCGCTATCGATATCGGGCGCGATGTCGTGGGTCACGGCGCCGGTGTAGCGGCTGAAGCCGATCCCGGCGTCGAAGGTCACCGAGCCAAGAAACGACGCACCGTCGCCGAGGGTCGGCTGCGCCCAGAAGCGCACGTGCTGACGGCGGTCGGCGCTTCGCCCGACGGGCTTCTCGAAGGCGACGGTCTCGACATGGCCATCGTAGAGGAGCGGACTGACGGGCGCCTCGAGATACGGCCGGTCGAACAGGACGCTCGCCGCAATGCGCAGGCTCGAGACGATCGTGACAGGATCGGCGGGATGCCAGCCGGCTGCCGCCATGGCGCGATCGAGGATCGCACGATCGCCGACGATCCCGATATTGATCTGGTCGCCGGGTCGTCCCTCGAGCGTCACCGTCACCATCGGTCGCAGGAGGCCGGCGCTGCGCTCGTCGTACCGGGTCCAGATGCGCGGCAGAACGAGATAAGCCGTCAGGCCGTAGGCCGTGAGGACGAGGACGACCGCAAGGAGGCCGTGGGCGAGGATCCGTCGCATGGTGCTTCCCGTCCGGCCGTCTTGCGCCGGCCACGACGACAAGCTATCGCGCCCGTCAGCCTTGAGGAGATCCGCCGATGTCGACGCCCGAAAAGTCCTTCCCCGTCTCCTGGGAGCAGTTCCATCGCGATGCGCGCGCGCTCGCCTGGCGTCTGGCAGGACAGCGGTCGGAGTGGAAGGCGATCGTGTGCATCACGCGCGGCGGGCTCGTGCCGGCGGCGATCATCGCCCGCGAGCTCGGCACCCGCCTGATCGAGACGGTCTGCATCGCCTCGTATCATGAGTACGACACGCAAGGGGAACTGCAGGTCCTCAAGGACATCGCCCCGGCCCTGCGCGAGGACGACGGCGACGGCATCCTGATCGTCGATGACCTGACCGATACCGGCAAGACGGCCGCCCTCGTGCGCGCCATGCTGCCGAAGGCCCACTTCGCCACGGTCTATGCGAAGCCGAAGGGCCGCCCGCTGGTCGACACGTTCATCACGGAAGTCAGCCAGGACACTTGGATCTTCTTCCCCTGGGACCTCGGCCTTTCGTTCCAGGC
>NZ_CAJYIU010000181.1 GCF_913775355.1 uncultured Aureimonas sp. | reverse complement strand
GCACGTTGCGCGCGGCGGGACCGGCGATGGCGGTAACGTGGTGGATGCCGTGGCTCATGTCGGATCTCCCTGGATCGCGTTGCGTGGACCCAACATAATCGCAATGACGGCTCTGCGTCAGGTGCAGCCTGATTGCATCCGTGCAATGCTGCGCTTGCAGCTTTGGAGAGGGCAGGAGGCATGGAACTCGATCGACTGGCGTGGGACGACCTGCGGCTCGTCGGCGCAGTGGCCGAGACGGGCACGCTGCCGGCCGCGGCCGACCGGCTCCATGTCGCCCATTCCACCGTGTTCCGGCGGCTGCGCCAGATCGAGGCGGCGATGGGCTGCGCGCTGTTCGAGCGCGCTGGCGCGCGGCTCGTGCCGACAAGCGCCGGCGAGGAGATCGCGGCGGTCGCGCGCATCGTGGCCGAGGCGGTGGACGCCGCCGCGCTCCGCTTCGCGGGCCGCGAGCCGCTGCCGTCCGGCGAGGTTCGGGTCACCACCAACGATTCGCTCCTCGTGCATTTCCTGACGCCGCTGTTTGCCGGCTTCCGCCGCCATTGCCCGGCGGTGCGGCTCGATGTCGTGCTCGGCAATCCGGCGCTGAACCTGTCGAAGCGCGATGCGGACGTCGCGATCCGCGCCACCGACCGGCCGCCCGACACGCTGGTCGGCCGCAAGAGCGCTCGCATCGCCTGGGCGCTCTACGAAGGGCGAACAGGGGAGACGGAGGATTTCGTATCGCTCGGCGACGCGATGGGCGGCATGGCCGTGGTGCGGCATGTCGCGGCGACGATTCCCCCAGAGCGGATCGGCTACCGCGTCAACACGGTGCTGGGTCTGGCCGAGGCGGTCGAGGCGGGGCTCGGCCGCGGCTACCTGCCCTGCTTCGTCGGCGACGCGCGCGCCTCGCTGCGGCGGATCGGGGACCCGGACGAGCGCTTCGCGACCGATCTCTGGCTCCTGACCCATGCCGACCTTCGCCATGTGCCGCGCGTGCGCGCGCTGATGGACTATCTCGCCGAGCGGGTCGCGGCCGAGCGCCCGCTTCTCGAAGGCGAGCGGCCGCAACCCGGCTAACGAAGCGCCGATCGCCGCAGGGGCGAAATCCGGGAACCTCCCGGAATCGCGGTGGATTCGATTCGAATGGAACAAAAATTTGACGTCCCGACCCCGGAATCCGGCGTGCCGCCGAAGCGCCGCTCGCCACGCCGTGCGCCCTCCGCCCCGGCGGGGGATGCCTCGACCGAGCTCGTCGCCAAGGCGCGCCTCGTCCACGACCGGCTCTGCGCCGTCTACGGCTGCCCGATCGGCTACTTCCACGACCTCGATCCCTTGAGCGAACTCGTGTCCTCGCTCCTCTCGCACCGGACGCGCAACGCCGATTCGGGTCGCGCCTTCAAGGCGCTGCGGCAACGCTTTCCCGACTGGGCCGACGTGATCGCCGCGCCGACCGACGAGGTGGAGGCGCTGATCCATGGCGTGCGCTGGCCCGAGCTGAAGGCGCCCCGCATCCAGGCGATCCTGGCCGGCGTGCGCGAGCGGGCGGGACAGCTCGATCTCGGCTTTCTCGCCGACATGGCGCCGGAGGCGGCTCGGGCGTGGCTGGAGGCGCTGCCGGGCGTCGGACCGAAGACCAGCGCCGCGGTCCTATCCTTCTCGACGCTGCGCATGCCCGCCCTGCCGGTGGACAGCCATCACCACCGCGTCGCGATCCGGCTCGGGCTGATCGGCGCCGAGGTCGCGGTCGGCCCGTCCCATCCGGTTCTGCGGGCGCAACTGTCGGGCGACTGGAGCGCGCAGGACCTCTACGACAACCATGAGGTGCTGATGCTGCACGGGCAGAAGGTCTGCCACCATCGGCGCCCGGCCTGCGGCCGCTGCACGCTGGCTGACATCTGCCCGAGCACCTTCCAGGTGAACTGACCGCCGGGCCCGTTCGCGCGGGCCCGGCGGTCGCCGATCGGTCAGAGCGGCCCGTCGATCCGGCTGGGAGCGATCGGGTCGGAGGCCGGGAACGTGTCGTCCAGCGCCTCGTCGAGTTCCTCCTCCTGCGTCATCGGCCGTTCCTGGTCGCCGGGCGTGCGCTTGTCCTCGGCGATCGGTGGCAGGGGCGGCGTGCCCTCGGGCCGCGCCCCGTCGCGCGGCTGGACAAGCCCGTCCTCGCCGATCAGCTCGGGCAGGATCGGGTTGGGGCGGTCGGCGTCGTTCTCTTGCATCGACATGGGTCGTCCCTCTTCGAGATTGTCGCGGTCAGCCGGCACCGGCGTCGTCGCCGGCCTCGCCGTCGTCCGGCAGGCTGCCCGCGCCGGGGGTTGCATCGGGGTTGGTGAGTTCGGGTTTGGCGTGGGGGCCGGCGCCAGGCGTCTTGGGCTTGTCACTCTTGGCCTTGTCGCCCTCGGGTTCGCCGCGACCGGTATGCGGGGCCGAACCGTGCGTTTCTCCGCTCATGCTGCGTCTCCCTCGACTGACCTGTTCGGGAGGAGGACGCTGGCAGCCCCGCCGGGGTTCCCGGCGCGTTCGCAATGCAGCCACACGTTCGCGCAAGGCTTGCGGGGAACGCTGGCCCGCCGGCACCCACCCAACCGCCGGCAGGAGGCCGCCATGAGGATACGCCTGAGCGAGATCACCGAGGGTCAGGGCGAGATGCTGCGACGGCTCGACGACGGCCCGGCGCGCGATAGCGTCGGCCTCCACACCGGGGATCTGGCCACCGACGAGCTGCGCCGCTGCCTGGAGCTTCACGCGCTCGGGCTCGTGTCGGTCGCGATCGGATGGCGCGATACGTGCTGGTTCCGCTTGACGGCGTCCGGCCGTCGCCTCGGGCGTCAACTGCCGGCCTGAGCCTCCCACCAGGCGCTGGAGCGCTGAAGGAACTGCCGGAGAAGCCGGTCGCCGTCCGGCGTCAGCACGGATTCGGGGTGGAACTGGATTCCGAAGGTCGGATGGTCGCGGTGCGACAGGGCCATGATCTCGCCAGCCGGCGAGCGGGCGGTGACCCTCAGGTGCTCCGCCATCTCGTCCGTTTCGCGCACGATCAGCGAATGGTAGCGCCCGGCCTCGAACGGCCGGGCGAGGCCCTCGAACAGGTCCGCGCCGTCGTGGTCGAGCGGCGAGGCGCGCCCGTGCATCGGCTCCTGCGCGCGCTCGACGCGCCCCCCGAACTGCAGGCCGATCACCTGATGCCCGAGGCAGACGCCGAGGATCGGGAGATGGCCCGACAGGGCGCCGACCGCCTCCAGGCAGACGCCAGCCTCCGCCGGGCCGCAGGGGCCGGGCGACAGGACCAAAGCCTCGGGGGCGAGAGCACGGATGCCGGCCAGATCGATCCGGTCGCTGCGCACCACCGAGACCGCCGCGCCGTGTCGCTCGAGATAGCGCGCGAGGTTGTGGGTGAAGCTGTCGTAGTTGTCGAGGACGAGGATCATGGGGCCTCGAATGCAGCGAGGATGCGCGCCGCCTTGGTCTCGGTCTCCGCCCATTCCGCCGGTCCGTCGGACAGGATCGTGACGCCGCCGCCGGTGCCGAACGACACCGCGCCCCGTTCGAACTCCAGCGTGCGGATGGCGATCGACAGGTCCGCCGCGCCGCAGAACGAGAGCGCGGCGACCGAGCCGCAGTAGAGCCTGCGCGGCGCCCCTTCGATGGCGGCCACGATGTCGGTCGCGCGGATCTTCGGCGCGCCGGTGATCGAGCCGCCGGGAAAGGCGGCGGCGATCAACGCCCCGATGCCGAGGCCCGGCCGGAGGCGTCCGGTCACGGCCGACACGAGGTGATGCAGCCCGGCATAGGACTCCAGCGCGCACAGTTCGGGCACGTCGACCGAATCCGGCTCGCACACCCGCGACAGGTCGTTGCGCAGGAGATCGACGATCATGACGTTCTCGGCCCGGTCCTTCGGCGAGGCGAGAAGGGCCGCGGCGGCGGCCCGGTCGGCCACCTCGTCGCCCGCGCGCCGGATCGTCCCCTTGATCGGCCGCGTCTCCACATGGCCATCGCGAAGGCGCAGGAAGAGCTCGGGCGAGGCCGAGGCGACCGTGCGCTGCGGCTCCTCGAGAAAGGCGGCGTAGGGCGCCGGGTTCACGGCGCGCAGCCGCAGGTACAGAGCGAACGGGTCGAAACCCGCGGGCAGCGCGGCCCGGAGCCGGCGCGACAGGTTGGCCTGATAGACCTCGCCGTCGAGGATCAGCGCCTTCACGCGCTCCACATCGGCCGCGTAGGCGGCGGCATCCCGGCTCGAACGCCAGAGGGGCATGTCGGCAGGCAGGGCGACGGGGGCGGGCGCAGGCCTTGTAAGCGCAGCCTCGAAGAGATCGAGCCGTTCCCCGGCGTGCCGCTGCCGGTCGGCCAAGGGCGCAGCCGCGTCGAGCGCCGCCGAGAAGCCGGCGGAGACGAGACGGGCGGTGTCGTCCTCGTGGTCGATGACGAGTGCGGTGTCGTAGAGGCCGAAGCCGAGGAGCGGGCGCTGCGCGTCGAAGCCCGCCGGCCGATGGAGGGTCTCCACGAGATGGCCGGCCTCGAAGTCGATCGTGCCGACGAGGCCGCCGGCAAAGGGCGGAGCGTCGGCCCGCGGCTCGCTCCGGTAGCGCCGGAGCAGCGCATCGAGCGCCTCGAACGGCGGTGGGCCGAGGGGGGCGCCGTCGAGCCGCGCGCCGGCAAGACCGGCGTCGAAGCGCGCGAAGGGCGCGGCGGCGAGGATCGACCAGCGGCCGTTTCGCGGATGCGGGCGGGCGGAGTCCAGCCACGCGAGGCCGCCGAGCCCGCGCAGCCGCGCCGCCGCCTCGGCGGAAGAGGGGATGTCGATCGTCCGCTGCCACATGGAGCGAGGCTCCTACAGCATCGCCCGGCAAACCGGTATGGTGAAGTTCGCGGCCATCGGTGCCGGACGAGAGGCGCGAGGCCGACCCGTCGGCGACCGGGCCCGGTCGTCCCCGCTTCTTAGCCCTCGATCAGAAGGATGTGCAACGTCGCCGGCCCGTGGACGCCGATCACGAGGCTGCCCTCGATGTCGGTTGTGCCGCTCGGGCCGGTGACGACGACGAGGTTGCGCGAGCGGGCGAGATCCGCCCCGGCCACCGCATCCTCGAGATAGGCGACGATATCGCGCACCCGCAGCACCGCGATGTGGTGCAGCGGCAGGAAGGCATCGAGGATCGCCATCTCAGGCCCGGAGCGCAGGACGAGGCTCGCGGTCTCGGCGATCCCTCGCTCCGCCATCGACACCGACACGCGGTCGTCGACCTCGGCGGAGGGGGCAAGGCCCGCCGCCGGCCAGTCGAGGCGCTCGAGATCGGGCAGCGGCTGGATCTTCAAGGCGGGCGCGAGGCTGAGCGCATCAAGGCGCCGCGCGCAGGCGGCCGGCACGTCGCCGAGGCTCCCGAGGCGCTCCGAGGATGCGCCCGGCGGCAGGCGCTTCACGGCCGCCTCGAACAGGGCGACGGGATCGCCCTCGGGCAGACGCGGGCGCACCCGCTCCGGCTCGGCGAGCAGCGCGTCGGCCTCGGCCCGGACGGCGGCGGGGTCCGCCGGCTTGCCGAGGGCACGGCCGATCGCGGAAAAGATCGTCTCGCGCGCGCTCATGCGTCTCTCGCGCGCTTCTGCCGCGCGGCCTCCTGTTCCAGGAAGGTCGGCCCCGGCGGCGGCGCCGGCATGTCGCGGTGGAGTGTCCAGGCGCCCGCAAGACCCGGGAGCTTCGCGATCGCGCCGCGCCGGCCGCCCATCGCGCGCAGCACCCGCCCGGCCAGTGCCGTGCCGAGGCGATAGAGGCGCGGACGCGTCGCGGCGAGGGTGAAGAGGCTCAAGCCGTAGCGCATCGAGCGCGGCTCCAGCCCCTCCCGCCAGCTCCGCTCGCGCCAGCCCTTGATGAGGGTCGGCAGCGGAATGTCGACCGGGCAGACCTCGCGGCAGCGCCCATTCAGGGTGCAGGCATGGGCGAGATCGCGGGTCTTCTCCGTCAGCCCGTCGAAGACGGGGGTGAGCACCGCCCCCATCGGGCCGGGATAGGTGCCGCCATAGGCGTGGCCGCCGATCTGGTTGAACACCGGGCAATGGTTCATGCAGGCGCCGCAGCGGATGCAGCGGAGCATGTCGCGCAGCGCATGGTCGGCGAGCATCCTCGTGCGCCCGTTGTCGACGAGGACGATGTGCATCTCCTCCGGCCCGTCGAGGTCGCCCGCCCGCTTCGGCCCGGTGTGGAAGGTCGTGTACTGCGTGAGCGCCGCGCCCGTCGCCGAGCGCACGAGAAGCCGCAGCATCATCGCCGCGTGGCCCATGGAGGGCACCAGCTTCTCGATGCCCGCCGTGACGATGTGGACGCGCGGCGGCGTCGTCGTCATCTCGGCGTTGCCCTCGTTGGTCACGGTGCAGACCGAGCCCGTATCGGCGACGAGGAAGTTGGCGCCGGAAATGCCGACCTCGGCGGCGAGGAAGCGCCGGCGCAGGTGCCGCCGGGCGGACGCGGCCATCGCCTCCGCCGTTTCCTCGCGGTGCGGCTCGGCGTGGGACGCCTTGAAGAGTTCGGAGATCTGCTCGCGCGTCTTGTGCATGGCCGGCCAGATGATGTGGCTCGGTCGCTCGCCCGCGAGCTGGACGATATGCTCGGCAAGATCCGTCTCGACCCGCTCGATGCCGGCCGCCTCCAAGGCGCGCGGCAGGCCGATCTCCTCGCCGAGCATCGATTTCGAGCGCGTCGCGCTTTTCGCGCCCGCCTTGCGGCAGAGGTCGACGACGATGCGGCAGGCCTCGTCCGAGGTCGCGGCGTAGTGCACGACCGCTCCGTTCGCCGCGGCGTTGCGCTCGAACTCGGCGAGGTAGTGCCCGAGGTTGGCGACGACGTGGTCCTTGATGGCGCGGCCGCGCTCGCGCGCCACCGAAAAATCCGGCCACTGGCCGACGATCGCCGCGCGCTTGGTGCGGGCGGTGCCGGTCGTCCGGTCGATCGCGACCTTCAGCCAGTCGTCGGCAAGGGCTTCGCGGGTGCGGGCGTGGAAGTCGAGCTCGGCCCGCTGGCTGGTGGCGCTCATCGCTTCGTCTCCCGGCCGGGCACCTCGCCGATCGCCGGTGTTGCGAGCCGCCCGGTCAGCGCCTCCACCGTGTGGAAGGCCCGGACGCTCGAGCCGCGTCGCCCGAGCCGCCCGGCCATGTTCATCAGGCAGCCGAGATCGCCCCCGAGAAGGATGTCGGCGCCGGTGCCCTCGATCGCGCGCGCCTTCTCGTCGACGACGGCATTGGAGATCGCCGGATACTTCACGCAGAACGTGCCGCCGAAGCCGCAGCACACGTTCGCATCCGGCAGCGGCACCATTTCCAGCCCCGGAACGCTGCCCAGAAGCCGGCGCGGCTGATCGTGGACGCCGAGCTCGCGCAGGCCCGAACAGGTGTCGTGATAGGTCGCGCGGGCGTCGACCGGGCGGATCGACTCGGGACGGAAGCCGAGGACGTCGACGAGGAAGCTCGTGATCTCGAAGGCGCGCGCGGCCAGCCGTTCGGCACGCGGGGCCCAGACCGCTTCGCCCGCGAAGGTCTCGGGGTATGTGTGGCGGATCGTGCCGATGCAGGAGCCGGACGGGGCGACGACATAGTCGTAGCCCTCCAGCGCCTCGATCTGACGGCGGGCCATCGCCCGGCCGTCCGCCTCGTCGCCGGAATTGAAGGCGGGCTGGCCGCAGCAGGTCTGGTCGAGGGGCACCTCGACGCGGGCGCCGGCCGCGAGAAGCAGCTCGCGCGTCGCCTCGGCGACGGCCGGACGCATCACGTTGACGAGGCAGGTCACGAAGAGCGCGACGCGCGGCGCTTCGCCGGCGGGCGGGCGCCCCGGCGTCGGTTGGGTCTGCGCGGTCATGTCCTCGACCAGTCCTCTCCGGCGGTATCGGCTGGTTGTGGGCCCACCCGCCCGGCGTTGCAAGCCGCTTCTGGCGCCGGCCGTACACCATGGGTGGGGATGCCGCCGGCTGTCATGAGAGTTTCGCTTGGCGATCGGACGAAGCCATGCTTAACTTTTCCTCAACAGCAACGGAGGCCCAAGAAATGTTCGTTGTGCGCATGGACTACGAGGACGTCCGCAAGTTTCAGGCCTTCCGCTCGGTGGTGGACGCGCGCGCTCACGCCCGCCGCTGCCGCCAGGAGGACGACCTCGGCGAGGTGGGCATCCGCATCTTCGACGTGCCGGACACGACGGACGCCGAGATCGCGGTGATGGCGGTGCGCGACGGACTGGGCATTCCGGTCGGCGAGGCCGAGCCCGACGCCGCGCTGATCCTCGCCTCCATGGGGCTCGGAACCGGCCTGCGGATATGACGATCCGTCGCACCATCCGGGAACACTTGCCGCATCCCGTCCGTTTTGCGTGCCTGAAACCGGACAGGAGCCGTTACCTATGGCAACCGATGCATTCCAGCAGGGCAAGCTCGCCTTCCAGAACAACGTGCCGAAGTCGGCCTGCGAATACCCGGCCGGCTCGACGCTGCGCAACGAGTGGATGGAGGGCTGGACGCAGGGGCTGAACGCGCGCCCCGCGGACCATTCCCACGATGCCGATCACGAGCGCGAAACGCGCCACTGACCGGCCTTCCGACCGAATATTCATCACGTCCTCGTGAGGTCGGCGGCGCAATCCGCCGGCTTTGCGGCATTGTGCCCAAACCCGCCAGCCATGCACTGGCCGAATGTGTCGCGCGCCATAGGTCCTGAAGGAGCGGACGGCCAACCTTTGGCTGCGTCGACCGCCGAGGGGGATCGCGGCGCGGGGGCGCCTCGTCGGTCCGAGCATGGGGGCCGACCTGAAACGCTTGCACACCCAATCCGCGTGGATCGCTCGATCGGTCGCCCTGGCAGGGGCCGGCCTCGCGCTCGCCGCCTGTCGCGGCCCGCAGTCGACCTTCGATCCGGCGGGCACGGAGTCCGAAAGGGTCCTTCATCTTTTCTGGTGGATGCTGGGCGGCGCGGTCCTGATCTGGCTCTTCGTCATGGGCCTGTCGGTCTACGCGACCAAGGTCCGCCCGAAGGCCCATAGCGAGCGCACCGGCACCAAGCTGATCCTCTGGGGCGGCGTCGCCTTCCCGGTGGTCGTCCTCACCGTGCTCCTCGTCTTCGGCCTCCAGATGATGCCGGGCTTCCGCGCGCCCGCCGACGGGCCGCGCATTGCGGTCTCCGGCGAGCGCTTCTGGTGGCGGGTGCACTATGAGGCGCCTGACACGCCGGGCGTCGCCAAGGTCCTGTCGGGCGAGGGCGTGCCCTCGGCCAACGAGCTCTGGATCCCGGTCGGCAAGCGCACCGAGATCCTCCTGTCGAGCCCCGACGTAATCCATTCCTTCTGGGTGCCCAACATCGCCGGCAAGGTGGACACGATCCCCGGCCGCATCACGCGCATCGTCCTCGAGCCGACACGGACCGGCACGTTCCACGGCATCTGCGCCGAGTTCTGCGGCGATGCGCACGCACAGATGCGCTTCGTGGTGAAGGTCGTCTCGGAGGCCGATTTCGCCGCGCGCGTCGAGGCCGAGCGGGCCCCCGCCGCCGTCCTCGACCATCCCGGCCGCGCCGCCTTCGAGGCCAACGGCTGCGGTGCCTGCCATCAGGTGCGCGGCACGGGTTCCGCGGGCCTCGTCGGACCCGATCTCACGCATCTGGCTTCACGTGAAACACTGGGCGCCGGCATCCTGCCGATGACCGTCGACAACATCCAGCGCTTCATCGCGCTCACAGAACACGAGAAGCCGGGCGTCCAGATGCCGTCGTTCGCGACGCTGCCGCAGGCCGAGACCCGTTCCATGGCCGAATGGCTGGAGACTCTGAAATGAGCGCGGCCGTCGAACTGAACGCCATGCGTCGTCCGCAAGACCCGGACCAGGAGGACGAGGCCGTCCGCAAGGGGCAGCAGGAGCGCCTGATCAAGGTCTGGGACACCCCGCCCGGCTGGCGCTACTGGTCCGACGTCAACAACACGACGGTCGGCGTCTGGTACACAGTCACCTCGTTCGCCTTCATGCTGTTCGCGGGCGTCTTGGGGCTCCTGATCCGCGTGCAGCTCGCGGTGCCCGACAACGACTTCCTGTCGGCGACGATGTACAACCAGGTGTACACGCTGCACGGCACCGTGATGATGTTCCTGTTCGCCGTCCCGATCTTCGAGGCGGTGGCGGTGATCCTCTTGCCGCAGATGCTCGGCGCGCGCGACCTGCCGTTCCCGCGCCTGTCGGCCTTCGGCTACTGGTGCTTCCTGATCGGCGGCATCTTCGTGTGCGGCTCGATCTTCTTCGGGCAGGCGCCCAATTCCGGCTGGTTCATGTACCCGCCGCTGACGACGCAGGCGCGCTTCACGCCGGGCTACGGCGCCGACATCTGGCTACTCGGCCTGTCGTTCATCGAGGTCGCCTCGATCGCGGCGGCGGTCGAGCTCATCGTCGGAACGCTGAAGTGCCGCCCGCCCGGCATGCGCCTCAACCTCATGCCGCTCTACGCCTGGTACGTGCTCGTCGTCGCGGCGATGATCCTCTTCGCCTTCCCGCCGCTGATCGCCGGCGACATCCTGTTCGAGATGGAGCGCCTGTTCGACTGGCCCTTCTTCGACCCGACGCGGGGCGGCGATCCGATGCTCTGGCAGCATCTGTTCTGGATCTTCGGCCATCCGGAGGTCTACATCATCTTCCTGCCGGCGATCGCGCTGCTGGCGATGATCATCCCGACCTTCGCGCGGCGCCCGCTGCTCGGCTATTCCTGGATCGTGCTGGCGGCGGTGGGCACCGGATTCCTGAGCTTCGGGCTCTGGGTCCACCACATGTTCACGACCGGCCTGCCGGCGATCTCGCTCGGCTTCTTCTCGGCGGCTTCGGAGGCCGTCGCGATCCCGACGGGCGTCCAGATCTTCGTGTTCCTTGCCACCTGCCTTGCCGGCAACGTCATCTATTCTGTGCCGATGCTGTTCGTGTCCGGCGCGCTTGGCATCTTCGTGCTCGGCGGTCTCACCGGCGTCATGGTGGCGCTCGCGCCCTTCGACTGGCAGGTACACGACACCTACTTCGTCGTCGCGCACCTCCACTACGTGATCCTCGGCGGCGTCCTCTTCCCGATCGTCGCCGGCATCTACTACTACTGGCCGATCGTCGCCTCCCGGAAGCTCCACGACACGGCGGGCAAGATCGCGTTCTGGCTGATGTTCATCGGCTTCAACGTCGCGTTCTTCCCGATGCACTATTCCGGCATGATCGGCATGCCGCGGCGGGTCTATACGTATCCCGCACAGATGGGGCTGGAGATCCCGAACCTCATCTCGACGGTCGGTGCCTTCATCTTCGCCGCCGGCTTCCTGACCGTGATCGTCGACATGTTCCGGCCGCGCAAGGACCCCTACGCCAGCCGCAATCCCTGGAACGCCGGCACGATCGAATGGTCGGGCGAGATCCCCGACCAGCCTTGGGGCGTGCGCTCGGTGCCGATCGTGAAATCCCGCTACCCGCTCTGGGACCAGCCGGGCTTCGTCGACGACATGGACAAGGGCCGCTTCTATCTGCCGGACGCGCAGGAGGGAAAGCGCGAGACGCTGGTCACGAGCGTCCTCGACGCCGAGCCGATCCAGTGCCTGCGCGTGCCCGGTCCCTCGTTCGTGCCGATGTGGGCGGCGATCTTCCTCGGCGCCTGCTTCATCGCCGCGACCTTCCATCTGTGGACGGTGACGATCGCAGCGCTCGTCGTCGCCATCGCGGTCATCCTGTTCTGGCTCTGGAAGGCGACGGCCGTCATTCCTGAGAAGGAGACGAAATACGTTGGCCTGGGGCTGGAGCTGCCGCTCTACGTTTCCGGCCCGCACTCCGTGTCGTGGTGGGCGATGTTCATCACCATGATGGGCGATGCGACGGCCTTCCTGTCGCTGTGCTTCGGCTACTACTTCTTCTTCACCGTCCATGCCGACTTCCCGCCGGCGGGGACGCAAGGGCCCGGCCTCCTGTGGCCGACGATGTCGCTGGCCCTCTTCGCGCTCGCCTGGGGCAGCTGCCTCGTCTCGCACCGCGTCCTGAAGGCGGGCAGCGTCGGGGGCGCGCGCGCGCTCCTCGCGCTCTCGTTTGTCGCCTCGCTCGGCGCCGGTGCAACGCTCCTCTGGGGGCCGCACGCGACGGGGCTCCAGCCAACCGCCCACGTCTATCCCGCGACCGTCTGGATCCTCGCCATCTGGACCGCGATCCACGCCTTCGTCGGCACGCTGATGGTCGGCTACTGCCTCGCCCGCTCGTTCCGGGGCTTCCTGACGCCGCGCCACGACATCGACCTGTCGAACGTGACGCTCTACTGGCACTTCGCCATGGCGACCGGCCTGGTGACGGTGGCCACCATCGCCTTCTTCCCGCTTGTCGCCGGTGGAGGCTGAGAATGACTTTCGAAGCCTCCGGGGTCGGGCAGCGAGATCTTTTCCCCGCCGAACTGCGTTGCCGATGCTTGGCCAAGCCGCCAGCATCGACTGTGCTCGGCGCCTTGTCGACGACGAAAATTCCTCCGCCGCCCTCCGCCCGGCGGCTCCGAAAGTCATTCTGATATGCTCGGCTTGCGGCGCGGCACGCGCGACAGTCTCATCACCATGATCGCGACGCCCACGGTGTGGGCGCTGCACTTCCTGTTCTGCTACATCGCGGCCGCGGTGGTCTGCGCGCCCAACACCAACATCTTCGAGCCGATCGGCGGCGTGCGTGCGGCGATCGCGGTGGCGACCTTCGCCGGCCTCGTCTTCTGCTGGTTCGCGGGCATCCGCGCCTGGCGCGAATGGAAGCAGGCCGGCGGGAAGCCGCCGCACGACCAGCCCACCGACGACGACCGCGAGCGCCAGATGGAACTGGCCTCCGTGCTCCTGTCGGGCCTGTCGTTCCTCGCCATCATCTTCACCGCGCTGCCGGCGCTGCTCGTGGCGGACTGCCGGTGAGCCCCGCCCTCAGCCG
>NZ_CAJYIU010000180.1 GCF_913775355.1 uncultured Aureimonas sp. | reverse complement strand
GCGAGGCGCCGTGGCGGGTCAGGTAGCGCGCGATCTCGCCGCCGCCCATCGAGAAGCCGACGAGCGACACGCCGTTGAGGTCGAGCCCTTCCAGGACGGACGCGAGGTCGTCGGCGAACGTGTCGTAATCGTAGCCGGTGGCCGGATGGCCGGACTGGCCGAAGCCGCGGCGGTCGTAGGTGATGACCCGGAAACCCGCCTCGAGGAGGGCCACGGTCTGATACTCGAACATGTCGCCGGTGAGCGGCCAGCCGTGGATCAGCACCACCGGACGGCCCTGCCCCATGTCCTTGACGTGGATCTGGGTGCCGTCCTTCGATTCGATATAGGCCATGCGGGTTTTCCTTGTCCTGAGTTGGCTGACAAACCCTTGAGCCCCCCGCATGTTCCCGCCGCCATCCGCGGCGAGAGGTTCAGTTGGGCTTTGCCGACTGAGATCCGCCGCCGCCGCACCAGAAACGGTGCCCGTCCGGGTCGGCGACGGGACCGGCCTCGTGCCCGGCCGCCTCGCAGACGAGGACCGTGGCGTAGGGTGAGCCGTCGCGTGCGGGACGGGCCACGGGGACAGGCCGCTGGTAGCAGAGGAGTTCGAGATGGGGCCGCGATCCGCCCTCGCATGCGAGCGTGACGACCTCCACCACGGTGCCGTCGCCCAGACCGTCGAGGCGCCCCTGCTCGGGACCGCGATTGATCTGTCGCGAGGCAAGACGAAACCCGAGCTGCCGGTAGAAGGCGATCGACCGCTCGGCCTCCGCGACGCCGATCGCACTGTGGTCGATCCCGAGGCAGGGGCCTGCGCGCGCACGGCCCCAAGCATCCGGCACGCGGGTCGCCGGGAACTGGAGAAACTCCAGCGGGTGCCCCTCGGGATCGCGGAACTTGAAGGCCGTCACACCGCCCGAGGCCTCTGGCAGGCGCTCGGGGCCGCTTTCGGAGATCGGCGACCAGCCCGTCGTGGCGGCAAGGCGGGCCATCGCCGCGTCCATGTCCGCGACCACGATCGCACAGTGCTGGAAACCGGTCTCGTTCGAGAGCGGCGGCGCGCCGCCGGCCTCTGTCGCCGGCACGAGGTCCAGCCGCTGCGGACCGAGACGCAGCCCCTCACCGTTCGCGACCGCTCCGAACGCCGTCACCCAGAATGCCCGGACCGCCGCGACGTCGCGGCAGGCGAGGCGAACGCCGAGGATCGCCGCGCCCGTCACGGCCAGCGCGCCCCGCGCCGGTTGAGGAACACCGCGTAGAGCGAGTGGCTGACGCCGATGAACAGGCGATTGAAATGCGGCGAGCCGCCGAAGCAGAGGTTCGACACGGTCGCCGGCAGGCGGATGCGCCCGAGGAGCGTGCCGTCCGGTGACAGGCAGTGCACCCCGTTGCCGGCGCTCGACCAGACGTTGCCGTCCTCGTCGATCGCCATGCCGTCGGTGTAGCCCGGCGAGACCTTGGCGAAGTCGCGCATGCCCTGAAGGGTCCGCCCCTCCCCGCCGACGTCGAAGACGCGCAGCACCTGCGTCGGATCGGGCTTCGTCTGGTCGCCCGTCTCGGCGACGTAGAGACGCCGCTCGTCCGGCGAGAAGGCGATGCCGTTCGGCCCGTCGAAGGCGTCCGACACGAGGTCGAGCGCGCCGTCCGGGTCGAGGCGGTAGACGCCCGGCCGGATTTCCGACGCCTGACGCTCTCCCTCGTAGTCGTTGGAGATGCCGTAGACGGGATCGGTGAACCAGATCGAGCCGTCGCTCTTGACGACGACGTCGTTCGGCGAGTTGAGGCGCCGGCCTTCGAACCGGTCGGCGAGCACCGAAATGCTGCCGTCGTGTTCGACGCGGCAGACCGCACGCTCGCGGTTGGAGCAGAACACGACGCGGCCGCTGCGGTCGCGCGCCTGCCCGTTAGCCTGCCCGCTCGGAAAGCGCCAGACCGCAAGGCCCGCTGTCTCGCTCCACATCATCGTGCGGTCGCGCGGCAGGTCCTGAAACAGGAGACAGTTCCAGTCGCCCATCCAGACAAGGCCCTCGATCCAGCGCAGGCCCGTCGCCAGAAGTTCGATCGGCGCGTTGCCGAGGACGTAGCGATCGAACCGCGGATCGCAGCTTTCGAACCCGATCTCGCTCATGCCGCAGCCCTCACCGGAAGCGACATGGGCTCGTCTCGTCGCGCTTGGTGTCGAACTGCACCACCATGAGGACGGCGGGCTCGCCGCCGACCGTGCCGGACATATGGCCCTTACGGCCGTCGCGCTCGCGCGTGCCCTGGTCCTCGCCGAACGAGATCTCGCCCGGCCCCATCTCGACGCGCGTCCCGTCCATCGATTCGACATACCAGCGGCCGGACAGAGGGATGATCCACTGCGGCGCCGGGTTCTCGTGCCACGCCCCCTCCCAGCCGGCGGGCTGCACGGTGACCATCACCGTCATCCCGTCGTGGTGCTTCGTGCCCTGCCATTGCGGAGCGGCCGGCGGCTGCATGCTTTTCAGTTCGAACTCGGTCATCCGGCATTGCCGCTGGCGGCTGATGCCGTCCTCGTCAGTGTAGAGGTGCCAGTAGGGGACGGTCGGCTTTTCCTGGCTCAAGGCTCGGCTCCGGTGGAGTAGGGATGGGTGGAGGACAGGGGATCGGCGAAGAAGGCCCCGACATCGCCGGCCGTGGTGCCGAACGCGACGAGAAGGAAGCCGCCGGCGACCGCGAAGTTCTTGAGGAAGTCCCACATCGTCTCGCGACCCTTCGAGGGGCCGCGCAGGCGAAAGTCGGGCGCACGCCAGAACCGCTTGAAGAGGATCGCGGTGACGGCGCAGTAGCCGGCGAGCACGAAGGCCGCCAAGCGGTCGGCGACGCCGGTGAGGACACCGAGCGACATGACGACCTCGACCGCGAAGCCGACAAGGATGAGGGCCTTCGCCAGCGAGCGGTTGCTCGTCGCCTCGCCCGCCTGCCCGGTCGCCGCCTCGAAGTTCAGCACCTTGTCGAGCGCGCTGAACGGCAGGAACAGGAGCACCAGCGACAGGCGCGTCAGGAAGGCGACGAGGATCTCGAACGTCATGGCGGCGGTTGGCCCGGGCAGCATCTGTGGGGAGGGCAAGCGCGAAGCCGGGCCAAGCGTTCCCGCGCCTTGCCGCGAATTCATGCGGCCAGGCGCGAAACGAGGGGAACGATCGGCCGCGAGACCCGTCTTTAGCCGCGACATCACGAGGCTTTCGGAGGCGCAGCATGATCGAGGACCGCTACGACGTCGTGATCGTGGGCTCGGGGCCGGGCGGCGGGACGATGGCCTGGAAGCTCGCGCAGACCGGCAAGCGCATTCTCCTGATCGAGCGCGGCGACTACCTGAAGCGCGAGCGCGAGAACTGGGACACGCGCGAGGTCTTCGCCAGGGGACGCTACCAGGCCGACGAGACCTGGACCTCGTCGTCCGGCGACACGTTCCGGCCGGGCCTGCACTATTTCGTCGGCGGCAACTCCAAGGTCTACGGCGGCGTCCTCCTGCGCCTGCGCCTCGAGGATTTCGACGCCGTGCGCCATCCCGACGGCACGGCGCCGGAATGGCCGGTGAAGTACGACACGTTCGAGCCCTACTACCAAGCCGCCGAGGAGCTCTTCGAGGTGCGCGGGCAGCGCGGCGAGGACCCGACCGAGCCCCCTACGCACAAGCCCTACAAGCACCCTGCGATCCGCCACGAGCCGCGCATCGAGGCGCTGTCGGAGGCGTGGACACGCGAGGGTCTCAACCCCTTCCACCTGCCGATGGGCGCGCTTCTCGACCAGGACGAGACCGGGGCGGCGACGCCCCGCTCGCCGCTCCTGCGCTGCGACCCGTTCGACGGCTATCCGAGCCTCACCAACGGCAAGGCGGACGCGCAGGTGATCTGCGTCGACCCCGCGCTGGAGGCCCATCCGAACCTGACGCTCCTGAAGAACGCCTATGTGGAACGCCTCCTGACCGACGCCGGCGGCGGCACGGTCACGGGCGTCGAGACGATCGTCGAGGGTCGCACCCACACGATCCGCGGCGACATCGTGGTGGTCGCCTGCGGCGCCCTGTCGTCGGCGCTCCTGTTCCTGCGCTCCGCCAACGATCGCCACCCGGACGGGCTCGCCAACGGCTCAGGGCAGGTCGGGCGCAACTACATGCGCCACAACAATGCGACGGTGCTGGCGATCTCGAAGGTGCCCAACCCAACCGAGTTCCAGAAGACGCTCGGCCTCAACGACTTCTACCACGCCCATGCCAAGTCGCCGATGAACCCGCACGAGTTCCCGCTCGGCCACATCCAGATGGTGGGCAAGTCGGACGGGATGCAGATCGAGGCGGAAGGGCTGCCCGGCTTCCTGCACTGGCTGCCCGAGAAGCCGTTCGACTGGATCGCCCGGCATTCGATCGACTTCTGGCTGACCTCCGAGGATCTCCCGCGACCGGAAAACCGCATCTTCTACCGCAACGGGCAGGTGCATCTCGATCTCACCGAGACCAACATGGACGGGCACCGGGCGCTGCGCGAGATGCTGCGCCGGATCTGCGACAAGGCCGAAATCCATCCACACCTCGTCGATCGCTCGCTATATCTCGGCAAGGACACGCCGATCGGCGGCACGGCGCATCAGGCGGGCACACTGCGCTTCGGCGAGGATCGGGCATCGAGCGTCCTCGATCTCGACTGCCGCGCGCACGGGATCGACAATCTCTACGTCACGGACGCGAGCTTCTTTCCCTCGATCGGCGCGGTGAACCCGACGCTGACGATCATCGCCAACGCGCTGCGCATCGCCGACACGATCGCCGGGCGCCTCGGCGCGCCCGTGGGCTGAGCGATCGGAAGCCCGTCCTCAACGCAGGAAGCCTTCGGCGTCGAACGCGTCCCATTCGCGAAGGCGCGGCTTCGGATCGCGGCCGCGCGGCGCCTTCGCCGCCTTCGGCTCGGCCTTGCCGCCGCGCGCCAGCGCCGCCTTGCCGGCGGCGCGCGAGCGTTTCTCCTTCAAAGCCTCCGCGTCCTCGATCCGCCAGAGCGCGGGTAGATCCCGGTCGAGCACATCCTCGATCTGGCGGGGATCGAAGACGTGGAAGGTCACGGCCTTGGCGCGGCCGCGCAGCTTCACGGTGCGCGTGCCCGCGCTCTGCAGCCGGCCGTCCTTCAACCACTTCAGGCGCTCGCGCGGCAGGATGGTGAGGATGTCGT
>NZ_CAJYIU010000179.1 GCF_913775355.1 uncultured Aureimonas sp. | reverse complement strand
TCGATGCCGGTCATGCCCGGCATGCGGATGTCGGACAGGAGGAGATCGAACGCGCCGTTCTCCTCGGCCAGAATGTCCACCGCCATCTCGCCGTCCTCGGCGACCAGCACCTCGTGGCCTTCGAGGCGCAGGGCACGCGCCACCAGAAGCCGGATGCCGGTGTCGTCCTCGGCGATCAAGATTCGGGCCATGGTGTCCTCTTCCTCGCATCCGCCGGAAAGCACCGGCCGGACAGGGCAAGGCCCGGTCCGTGGCACGGAGTATGCGGGGCGATCCTTGTCCGAACCCTTACCGAACAGGGCTAACCGTTGGTGAAGGCGCTCCGCGCGCCCTCAGCCCTTGAACTCGACCGTGGTCTTCGCCGGCTGGACGAGCTTGGCAAGCGCCTCCGCGTCCCAGTTGGTCAGGCGGACGCAGCCGTGACTGCCGGTCTTGCCGATCTGCGAGGGCTCGGGCGCGCCGTGGATGCCGTAGGTCGGCTTCGACAGGTCGATCCACATCGCGCCGACCGGGCCGTTCGGGCCGGCCGGGATGGTCAGCTTCTTCCGGTTCTTGCCCTGCTGGAAGTTCTTGTCCGGATCGTACTCGTAGGTCGGGTTCGGCGCGCTGCCGTTGACCTTCATCGTGCCGCTCGGCGAGGGCGTGTCCTCGGAGCCGATCGTGGCGGGGGCCGACATCAGGACGCGATTGTCCGCATCAAAGGCGAAGAGTTCGCCCTTCGACTTGTCGACGACGATGTGGTTGACCTTGCCTTCCGGCGGCGCACCGGGGTCGGCGACGATGAGCTTCGTGTCTGTGGACTTGAAGTCGGCGCCGGGGTTGAGCGCCAGAAGCAGCTTCTCGTCCATGTGGAACCGCTCGGCGAGCATTTCCGAGGGGCCGCGGTAGCAGAGGCAGTCGAGCTTGGCCATCGCGCCGTAGTCCGACGGGATCTCGGAGATGTAGCGCTGGTCGATGTCCTCGCGCGTCAGCTGGTAGGTCTTCACCGCCGCGCCGCCATCCACTGAGAGCGCCTTCCAGAGCGCTTCGTCCACGACGCCGTCGACGCTCATGTCGTGCGCCTCCTCGTAGGCGCGGATCGCCTTCTCGGTGTTGCCGCCCGAACGGCCGTCGATCACGCCCGGCGACGCATGGGCGCGGTCGAGCAGCACCTGAACGCGGATCATGAACGGATCCGGCGCGTCCTCCGGCTCGGCTTCGGCCTCCGCTGGCGGCTCGGCGGTCGGCTTTGCGGTCTCGGAGCCTGCCGGCGGGGCTGGTTCGTCGCCGTCCTCGACCGGGCCGGCGTCGTCGCCGTCGGACGGCTGGTCGGCCGGGTTCTCGGCCGCGGCATCGGCGGCCTGCTGCCGCGCCGTCCAGTCCTCGAAGGTCGCCCCGTTGATCGCGCCTTCCGAAAGATCGGGCATCGGGGGCGCTGCGAGCGCGCTCTCGCCCATCGCCAGGACCAGGGCGAGGGTGATCCATGACGGCTTGGGCATTGGCGTCGTCTCCTGATCCGATTGGAGGCGACAACGCGTCAGCGACGCTGCGGCTCCACGCGCACGAGCGCGCAGAGCCTTAAATGTCGCAAGGCCGCGTTCAGTCCACGACCCGGCCGACGAAAGGAAGCTCGCGGAAGGCGTGGCCGACGTCCATGCCGTATCCGACCACGAAGACGTCCGGGCAGTCGAAGCCGACATGCTCGGCCTCGATCGCGGCCGCGCGCTTCATCTTCTTGTCGAGGAGAACCGCGATCTCACAAGCGGTGGCACCGCGCTTCAGCATTAGGTCGCGCGCGAAGAGGAGCGTGCGGCCCGATTCCAGGATGTCGTCGACGATCAGCACCTTGCGGCCCTCGATCGCGCCCTCGACGTCCCGCACGATCCTGACGTCGCCGCCGACGGTGCCCGCGCCATAGGAGGAGAGGGAAATGAACTCCATCTCGGGCGCGACGCCGTGGCGATGCAGCGCGCGGATGAGGTCGGCGGCGAAGACGAACGAGCCCTTCAGCACGGCGACGACGAGGAGATTCTCCGGCTCCTTCGCTGCGATCTCGGCCGCCATGCGGTCGATCTCGCGCGCGATGGCCTCCTCGGCGAAGAGGACCTCGAGTTCGCGTCCACGCACCTCGATCATCGGATCACCTGCGGGGCGGCTGCGACGCGCACGCTCGGCTCGGTTGCGCCGTGGCGCGGGGGCTCGCCTGGCAGGAGCGTGAAGACGGCGAGCGCCGCCAGCGCGACGCCCGCCGGGAGCGCCAGAAGGGTCAGGCCGGGCGTCGGGGCTCCGAGCCGGGCCGCGGCATCCAGCGCCGCGCCCCAGCGGGGCATCGAAGGCGACGTGAAGGACGGGCGGCCGCCCGTGGCGCCGCCCGATACGACATGGCCCTCGATCACGAGGCCGCGGGCGTTGCGCCAGTCGTCCTGATGCCGGCTGCGGCGGGTTTCGCGGTGGATCGGCTCCATGCCGCCCTCCTTCCGAGTGGGATCGCGCGCGAGATCGGCGCGACAGGTCAGGATTCGGTAAGCTCCTATGGTTAACGGAAGCTTGTGGGATGACGAGCGCGGCCCGAATGCGGCCGGAATGATGGATCAGGGACGGGGTTCGGCGCCGGGCGGCGCGGGCGCGAGAGGGAGGCCGGGGCGGCTTGATACGGTTCGAGAACGTGGGCTTGCGTTACGACATGGGACCGGAAGTCCTGCGCGACCTGACCTTCGAGATCCGGTCGAAGTCCTTCCAGTTCCTGACCGGCCCGTCGGGGGCCGGCAAGACCAGCCTCCTGCGCATGCTGTTTTTGGCGCTCAAACCCACGCGCGGCATGATCACCGTGCTCGGCAAGGACGCCTCGACCCTCAAGCGCACCGACCTTCCGGCGATCCGCCGTCGCATCGGCGTCGTGTTCCAGGACTTCCGCCTGCTCGACCACCTCACGACATACGAGAACGTCGCGCTTCCCCTGCGGGTGCGCGGGCGCGAGGAAGCGAGCTACCGGCGCGACGTCGAGGACCTCATCAAGTGGGTGGGGCTCGGCGAGCGCATGGACGCCTCGCCCGTGGTGCTGTCGGGCGGCGAGAAGCAGCGCGCGGCGATCGCGCGAGCCCTCATCGACCGGCCCGACATTCTTCTCGCCGACGAGCCGACCGGCAACGTCGATCCGCCGCTCGCCCGCCGCCTCCTGCGCCTCTTCATGGAATTGAACCGCACCGGCACCGCGGTCGTCATCGCCACCCACGACCTCGGCCTGATGGACCAGGTCGAGGCGCGCCGCCTGATCCTCGCCGAGGGGAGGCTGCAGATCTATGACTGATCCGCGCGCCCTTCTCGCGTGGTGGCGCGCGCGCGCCGAGGCGCGGCCGACCCCGATCGTGCCGCCCGGCAACGTCGCTGGCCGCGCGCTCCTTACCGTGATCGCCATCATGACCTTCCTCGCCAGCCTGACGCTCGGCGCCGTCACGCTGGTCGCCGACACGGCGGCCGACTGGCAGAGCGAGATCGCGCGCGAGGTGACGGTGCAGGTCCGGCCCGACGAGGGGCTCGACATGGCCGCGGCGCTGGCGAAGGTCCGCGAGACCGTGCTCGCCGTTCCCGGCGTGGTTTCGGCGAGCGCGCTCGACGATGCGGCGACGGGCCGGCTCTTGGAGCCCTGGCTCGGCGAGGGGCTCGATCTCGACGAACTGCCGGTGCCGCGCCTCGTGATCGTCGGCATCGACGAGCGCTCGCCGCCCGACTTCCAGCGCCTGCGCGAGGCGGTGCGCGCCGCGGTGCCCGAGGCGAGCCTCGACGACCACCGCGCCTGGGTCTCGCGCCTCGTCTCCATGGCCCATGCGACGGTGCTGATCGGGATCGCGATCCTCGGCCTCGTGATGATCGCGACCGTTCTCACCGTCGTCTTCGCGACGCGCGGCGCGATGACGGGCAACCGCCACATCATCGAGGTCCTGCATTTCGTCGGCGCGCGCAGCGGCTTCATCGCGGGCGAATTCCAGCGCCACTTCCTGAAGCTCGGGCTGATCGGCGCGGTGACCGGGGGCGCCTGCGCCTTCCTCGTGTTCCTGGCGATCGGCCAGTGGACGCGGGCCAACCAGGCGACGCCCGAGGCCGACCAGATCAGCGCGCTGTTCGGCTCCTTCGCCATCTCCTGGTGGGGTTACGGCGGCACGGCGGCGCTCGTGGTCTTGATCGGCGTCTTGACCGCACTCACCTCCCGCATCACGGTCACCAGCCAATTGGCCGCGATCGACATGCTGTCGCCGGTGGACGGATGAGAATGAACACGAACGACCGCTCTGACGGCGAGGCGGTGCGGTGACGATACGGACGGAACGGCGCAGCCGCTGGCCGCGCCGCATCGCATGGCTCGTGCTGTTCGCGGTGCTGGCGAGCGGCGCCTATCTCGTCGGCGGCTTCGCGCGCTTTGCGAGCGACGTCGCGGCCCTGTCCGCACCGCCGACCGCCGCCCATGCCGACGGAATCGTGGTGCTGACGGGCGGCGAGCAGCGCCTGCGCAAGGCGATCGGGCTCCTGCGCGAGGGCGAGGGGCGGCGGCTCCTGATCAGCGGCGTGAACCGCGACACGAGCGCGGGCGCCATCGCGCGCGCCACCGGCACCGAGATGGCGCTGATCGACTGCTGCGTCGACCTCGACTACGAGGCGATGGACACGATCGGCAATGCCGAGGCGACGGCCCGCTGGGCCAAGGAGCACGGGTTCTCGCGGCTCCTGCTCGTCACCAGCGACTACCACATCCCCCGCTCGCTCCTCGAGATGAGCGGCGTGTCCGATCCGCCGGCGATCGTGCCCTATCCCGTGTCGCCGGAGAAGCTCTGGCGGCGCGACGGCTGGCCGACGCGGCTCGGCCTGCGCCTTCTCGTCACCGAATACGCCAAGGTGCTGGTGGTGAAGGCGCGGCTGGCGACGGGCGTCGATCTCTCGACCTTGGGCGGCAGCGCGCATCATCGCGTGGCCGAGCGGTCGGACTAGGCGCTGCGCCCGGCTTCCCCTCCGCCGCCGCACCCCTTAAGAGAGGGCGCCCGCCGATGGGTCGCCGCACTTCCCGAGCCTTTCGCCCGATGATCACCCTGCGCTCCGTCCTGTTCCAGGTCCTGTTCTACACGCACCTGATCGGGCAGCTCCTCATCAACCTGCCGGTCTTCTTCCTGCGCTCGGAAGAGGCGCGCTGGCGCACCGTGAAGGGCTGGGCCCGCAACAGCCTCTGGCTGCTGCGCCATGTGGCGCGAACGCATTCCGCGGTCGAGAAGGCCGACCTCGTGCCGAACGGCCCCTGCATCGTCGCCGCCAAGCACCAGTCCTTCTGGGACGTCATCGTCCTCCTTCTGGCGGTGGAGCGGCCGACCTTCATCCTGAAGAAGGAGCTGATGGGCATTCCGG
The DNA here is from genome assembly GCF_913775355.1 of uncultured Aureimonas sp. Lineage (GTDB taxonomy): Bacteria > Pseudomonadota > Alphaproteobacteria > Rhizobiales > Rhizobiaceae > Aureimonas. The sequence continues at coordinate 3,820 of NZ_CAJYIU010000179.1, read as the reverse complement.
TCTTCGGCTGGTACGCGAAGAATCTTGGGATGATCCCGGTCGATCGCTCGCGCCGCGCCGCCGTCCTGCCCTCGCTCCTTGCCGGCGCCCGCAAGGCGGTGGCCGAGGGACGCCAGATCGTGATCTACCCGGAAGGCACGCGCTCGGCGCCCGGCACCGCGCCGAACTATCGCCCCGGCATCCACTATCTCTATGCCGAACTGGGGCTGCCCGTCGTGCCCGTGGCCCTGAATTCCGGCCTGTTCTGGCCGCGCCAGGCGGTGCGCCGCGAGCCGGGGACGATCCGGGCCGAGTTTCTCGAGACGATCCCGCCGGGGCTGGAGCGTGAGCCGTTTATCGCGGAACTGCGCGACCGGATCGAGGCCCGCTCGCTCGATCTCGTCAAGCGCGCCTATGCCGAGCGCCCGGACCTGCCGAAGAGCGATCTGGTCAGGCGTCTCCTCGCCGATGCCGATCCCCATCCGGTGGTCGAGGAGCGGGCGCCGGCGGGCACGCAAGGGCTCTAGAGCCGTGCCGCGACGCTCTCCAGCCAGCGGTCGCTGAGGCCGAGCGCACGGATTTCGGCGAGCGCGGACAAGACATAGTCGCGGTTGGCGCCGGACTGGCCGTGCGAGCGGCCGACGAGCGCCGCCGCCGTCTCCACCGACAAGCGGCCCGCATACTGCGTGTGGCCGCGGTCCACGACATAGGCGAGCGCGCGCACCGGCCGCCCGTCGAGAAGGCGCACCGGCAGGGTCGTCTCGAGATAGACGCTGGTGACGAGTTCGCGCTCGCGAAGATACGCGATCGTCGCCTCGGCGCTGGTCGCCGCCACGCGAAATGCCATGCCGACGCAGGAGCCGCCCCGGTCGAGCCCGAACACCAGTCCCGGCCGCTCCGGGGTGCCACGATGGACGTGGGAATAGATGCAGAGCGAGCGGTGGAAGCCGGCGAGGCGGGCCTTGGCGCGCTCCTCGTACTCGAAGCCCGGCCGCCAGATCAGCGAGCCGTATCCGAACACCCACAAATCGTCCATCGCTCTTGCCATTCCCGTTCCCGGCGCTTCATGAAGGCGCCGGTTCGGCCGTGCAGAAAGGATGCCGGGATGGCAAGGTCAAGGGCGGATGAGGAAACGGGCCGTCGCTCGGGTGCGGGCAGGGTCTTCGCGGGTGTCGCGATCCTCGTCGTCGTCTTGGCGGCCGCCCTCACCGGCGCGTGGTACTGGCTGGCGGGCGAACTCGACCGCCGCGTCGCCTCGGCGCTCGACGCGGCGGCGGGCGGCGGCACCACGATCACCTGCGACAACCGCGGCGTCTTCGGCTACCCCTTCCGCATTGGCCTCTCCTGCGACAGCGTCGGCGTCGACGCGCCGGAGAACGGCATCCGCCTGTCGGCCGGCTCGCTGCGCACGGCGGCGCAGGTCTATCAGCCCTCACACATCGTCGCCGAACTCGCCGGCCCCTTGCGCGCCAGCGTTCCCGACCTCCCCACCATGGAGATGAGCTGGGCGCTCGCGCAAGGTTCGACGAGCCTCTGGAGCGAGGGGATGGAGCGTGTCTCGATCGCAGTCGACCAGCCCGTCCTGTCCATCGTCGGCGAGGCGGGGGCGCTGACCCCGCTCGCCCGCTCGGCGCGACTGGAGACGCATGCCCGCCAGAACGGCGCGGGCCTCGACTTCGCCCTGTCGGATACGGGCGTCGTCGCCACCATCCCCCCGATCGGCGACATTCCCGCCTTCGATCTCGCGGCCGACCTCACTGTCGACGGCGCGGCGGACTGGCTGCGCGACGGGGTGCCGGGCGGCCGGATCGGCCCGGCGCTGCGCGGGCAAGCCGGCCTCATCCGCACGCTTCGCCTGACCTCCTCGGTCGGCGCGACGGTCGACGTCTCCGGCCCGTTCCGCGTGTCGCAGACCGGCGAGATCTCGGGCGACTTCCGCCTGGGGCTGCAGAACCCGCAGGCGATCGCGCAGCTCGTCTCCGTGCTCGTGCCCGGCACCGCCGGCATCGCCTCGACGATCGCCGGCGGCATCGGTCTCGTCGGGCGTCAGGAGAACGGCGAGACCGTGCTCGACGTCGCGGTGCGCGACGGTGAGGCGCGCCTCGGGTTCATACCCCTCGGCCGCCTGCCGCGCATCTGACGAGAAGCCTATTCGCCGGGCGCGCCGGCCTCGTTCCAGGGGTCCTTGCGCGGCTTGAGGCGTCCGAAGTTCGCCTCCTCCGTGTCCTGGCCGGCCTGCACGATGGAGCGCCGGATGGCGCGCGTGCGGGTGAAGAGGTCGAACAGCGCCTCGCCGTCGCCCCAGCGGATCGCGCGCTGCAGCGAAGCGAGGTCCTCCGAGAAGCGCGACAGCATCTCCAGCACCGCCTCGCGGTTGGTGAGGAAGATGTCGCGCCACATCGTCGGGTCGGACGCCGCGATTCGGGTGAAGTCGCGAAAACCCGACGCCGAGAACTTGATGACCTCGGACTGGGTCACGGTCTCGAGGTCGGCGGCCGTGCCGACGATGTTGTAGGCGATGAGGTGCGGCACGTGGGAGACGATCGCGAGCACGAGATCGTGGTGCTCGGGCGTCATCGTCTCGACCATGGCGCCGGTCGCGAGCCACAGGGCGCGCAGACGCTCCGTCGCCGCCTCGTCGGTCTCGGGCAGGGGGGTGAGGATCGTCCAGCGGTTCTCGAAGAGCTCGAGGAAGCCAGCGTCCGGGCCGGACTGCTCGGTGCCCGCGATCGGGTGGCCGGGCACGAAATGGACGTGGGGCGGCAGATGCGGCTGCATCTGGTCCACCACCGCCTTCTTCACCGAGCCCACATCCGAGACGATCGCACCCGGCTTGAGGTTCGAGGCAATGGCCGCCGCCGCCGCCCCGCACGAGCCGACCGGCAGGCACAGGATCACGAGGTCGGCATCGCGCACGGCGTCCGCCGGATCGAGATGGTAGCTCGTGCCGAGCCGAAGTTCCTCGGCGCGGCGCAGCGTCGCCTCGCGGCGCGTGGCGATCGAGACGTGGCGCGCAAGGCCCCGGTCGCGGATGTTGATCGCGATCGAGGAGCCGATCAGGCCGACGCCGATCAGCGCGATCTTGTCGAAGAGCGGTTCCGTCATTTCGCGAGGAAGTCCTTCAGCGCCGCGACGACGCCCTCGTTGGCCTCGCTCGAGCCGACCGTGAGGCGCAGCGCGTTGGGGAAGCCGTAGCCCGCCACGCGCCGCAGGATGAAGCCGCGCTCGGTCAGGAAGGCGTCGGCATCGGCTGCGGTGCGACCGGCCTCGTCGGGGAAATGGACCAGCACGAAGTTGCCGACCGAGGGCGTCACCCGCAAGCCGAGCGCCGAGAGCTCGCGCGCCAGGCGCTCCAGCCACGCGTCGTTGTGCGCGACGGTCTTCTCGACATGGTCGCGGTCGCGGATCGCGGCGGCGCCCGCGGCGATCGCCATGGCGTTGAGGTTGAACGGCCCGCGAATGCGGTCGAGCGCGTCGACGATGGCTTCGGGGGCCAGCATCCAGCCGATGCGCAGCGCGGCGAGCCCGTGGATCTTCGAGAAGGTGCGCGTCATCACGACGTTGTCGAACTCGGCGACGAGCTTCTCGCCCGCCTCGTAGTCACCGCGCCGGACGTATTCGGCATAGGCCGCGTCGAGCACGAGGAGGACGTGCCCCGGCAGCGCGGCGTGCAGCCGACGAACCTCCGTCTCCGGCAGGTAGGTGCCGGTCGGATTGTTCGGGTTGGCGAGGAACACGATCTTGGTGCGTGCGGTGACGCAGGCGAGGATCGCGTCGACCTCGGCGCGCTCGTCACGCTCGCGCGCGACCACCGGCGTCGCCCCGGCGGCGCGGATGTAGA
>NZ_CAJYIU010000178.1 GCF_913775355.1 uncultured Aureimonas sp. | reverse complement strand
ACTCTTTCCCTACACGATGCTCTTCCGATCTCCTTCTCGTAGTCGGCGGCCGGGGGCAGCTTGTCGAGCAGATCCTGCGGAATCTTGCCGGCCTTGGCCATCGCGTTGAAGCGGATCGGGTGGCAATAGCCCTTGAGGTAGGTCAGTTGGCCCTCGTCGGAGTAGATGTACTCCATCCAGAGCTTGGCGGCGTTCGGATGCGGCGCGTAGGCGCTGATCGCCTGGACGTAGACGCCGGCCAGCACGCCCGTCTTCGGCACCACGACCTCGACGGCCGGGTTGCCGTTCAAGGTGTCGCGGCTCGACAGGGCGTTATAGTCCCAGCGGATCATGATCGGCGTCGTGCCTTGAGCGAGCGAGGCCGGCTTGCCGATGACGGGCACGAAGTTGCCGGCCGCGTTCAGCTGCTTGAAGAAGTCGAGGCCGGCATCGGCGATCTCGGTGGCCGAGCCGTTCGGCGACTTCGAGAGACCTGCGGCGTAGACGGCCTGGATCGCCTGCGCCGAGGCGCGCGGGTCACCGGCGAGCGCGACCGAGTTGGCATAGTCGGACTTCAGGAGGTCGGCCCAGTCCTGCGGCACGCTAGACACGATGTCCTTGTTCACCTCGAAGGTGAGCACGCCGTAGTAGTCGCCGTACCAGTAGCCGTCGGCATCCTTGGCGTCGGCCGGGATCTCGCCCCAGGTCGCGACCTTGTAGGGCTGGATCAGCTTGTCGGTCTTGGCCTGCGGGCCGAACGACAGGCCGACGTCGATCACGTCGGGCGCCTGCGGGCCGGTGTTGCCCTGGTTCGCCTTGATCGCCTCGATCTCGTCGGCGGAGCCGGCGTCGGGGTTCAGCTCGTTGACCTGGAGACCGTACTTCGCCTTGAAGCCGGAGATCATCTCGCCGTAGTTGCACCAGTCGTGCGGCAGGGCGATCGTGGTGAGCGAGCCTTCCTTCTTGGCGGCCTCGACCAGTGCGTCCATCCCTTGCGCCTGCGCGCCGGTCGCGGCAGCGGCCAGCGCGAAGCTCGCGAGCACCGCAAGCGACACGCCCTGTTTCAAAGTCCCGATCATCCAGCTCTCCTGACGTTGTCCTGCGATGGGCATGCCGCGCCAACAGCGCTCAGCCTCCGGCCGAGCGGGGACTATCACCGACGCGTGACAGTTCCGTGTCGCTCGCACCGGGCCGAGATGCCGTTGCGTCCGGCGGCTATGTGAACGGGAAAACGCGGGCGGGGCAAGAGGCACGGGGGGTGCCGTCCCCGGCTTTGGCGCGCTTGGGCGCCAGACACGAAAAAGCCGGCCACGAGGGCCGGCTTCGTCGGGTGCGGTTCCGATGGACCGAGGCTACTGGATCTTGCGCCCGTCCGCCCGGCTCTTCAGGAGGCTCGCCACCGTGGTCACCACGAGAATGCCGATGATGACCATGAGCGACTGCTCGATCTCGATGTGCATCCAGGACGGCACCGCGATCGGCTCGCCGCCGTTGAGGAAGGGCAGCGTGTTGGCCTCGACGGCGTGGACGATGAGCTTCAGGCCGATGAAGGCGAGAATCAGCGACAGGCCGATGCCGAGATAGACGAGGCGATCGAGCAGCCCGCCGATCAGGAAGTAAAGCTGCAGGAGGCCGAGCAGCGCGAAGGCGTTGGCGGTGAAGACGATGTAGGGCGCGTCGGTCAGGCCGTAGATCGCCGGGATCGAGTCCAGCGCGAACAGGAGGTCGGTCATGCCGAGCGCCAGGATCACGATGAACATCGGCGTGAACAGGCGCTTGCCGTTCTCGATCACCCACAGCTGGTTGCCGCGATAGTCGTCGGTCGTGTTCAGGTGGCGCTGGAAGTACTTCACGATCGAGTTCGGCTCGTACTCCTCGTCGGTCGTCTTCTGGTGCTTGAGGCTCTCGACGATGAGTTTCCACGCCGTCCAGAGGAGGAACAGGCCGAAGAGATAGAACACCCAGGAGAAGCGCTCGATCGCCGCCGCGCCCAGCGCGATGAAGATGCCGCGCATGACGAGCGCGATCACGATGCCGATGAGCAGCGCCTTCTGCTGGTAGGCCCGCGGCACGAGGAAGCTCTTCATGATGATGACGAACACGAAGAGGTTGTCGACCGAGAGCGACTTCTCGGTCACGAAGCCGGCGAAGTACTCGATGCCGTGCTGGCGGTCCCAGAAGTGCCAGACGCCCCAACCGAAGAGCAGCGCCAGACCGACGTAGAAGGTCGACCACAAGGCCGATTCCTTGAAGGTCGGCTCATGGGGCTTTCGGACGTGGGTGAGGAAGTCGAAGACGAAGAGGGCGCCGATGGCCGCGATGGTGGCCAGCCACACCCAGGTCGGCACGACGTCGGGCGAGACGCCCGTCACGGCCGTTTGTGCCGCCGCATCCGAAAGTGTTTGCTCCAACGATCCCTCCTAAGCGCCGCCCGTCCTGGATGCGGCTTCGAAACTGGTAAAGGCCGCAGGGGCCGCGCTCTCGCTTGCATAGCTGGGACGATCGCGACACCTCGCAACTCCCCGAACCCATGCGTGCGGCCGCTTAGGTGTGCAATTGCTGCCGCAATGCAACATCCCGCCGCCACAAATCTTGACGATGGGAGAGAAGCGGAGAAACGGCGGCGCCGGAGGTTTCGGACTAACCGGTTGAATCCAGGGGATTGCGCGCCGTTACTTGAAAGCCATCACGCTTTGTTGAGACCGGCGTGTTCGCGAAGCTTGGCGATATTGTCACGGTAGCTTACTTCCGTACCGCCCCGATAGACGGCCGAGCCCGCGACGAACGTGTCGGCGCCGGCCGCCCGGATCGCGCCGATCGTGTCGGGCGCGACGCCGCCGTCGACCTGGAGCCGGATCGGCCGGTCGCCGATCAGCACGCGCAGGCGACGGATCTTCTCCAGCGCCGCCGGAATGAAGCTCTGTCCGCCGAAGCCGGGGTTCACCGTCATCACCAGGACGAGGTCGACGCGGTCGAGGACGTATTCGATCGCGGTCTCGGGCGTTGCCGGATTGATCGCGACGCCCGGCTTGCAGCCGAGCCCGCGGATCGCCTGCAGCGTCCGGTCGAGATGGGTCGAGGCCTCGGCGTGCACGGTGATCCCGTCGCAGCCCGCCTTGGCGAAGGCCTCAAGATACGGGTCGGCCGGCTCGATCATCAAGTGCGCGTCGAAGAACTTCTTCGAGGCGCCGCGCACGGCCGCCACGACCGGCGGGCCGAAGGTGATGTTGGGCACGAAATGCCCATCCATCACGTCGAGATGGATCCAATCCGCGCCCGCCCGGTCGACGGCGGCGATCTCCTCGCCGAGCCGCGAGAAGTCGGACGACAGGATCGACGGCGCGATGAGGATGTCGCCGCCCACCTCAGATGCCCCCGATCGGGCGCTGGCCGAAGAGCGACGAGGTCTCGGTGAGGCTGGAGGGGTCGGCCATCACGCGGGCGAACTCGACGACCTCCTCGCGCGAGCCGAAGACGACGGGCGTGCGCTGGTGCAGCCCCTCCGGCACGATGTCGAGGATCGGTTGGAGCCCGTCGCTCGCCGCCCCGCCCGCCTGCTCGGCGCAGAAGCCGACCGGGTTCGCCTCGTAGACGAGGCGGATGCGGCCGCGATCGTAGCCCTTCCGGCGGTCGCCGGTGTAGATGTAGATGCCGCCGCGCACGAAGATGCGGTAGGCGTCGGCCACCATCGAGGCGACCCAGCGCATGTTGAAGTCGCGCCCGCGCGGGCCCTCCGCGCCCTCCTGGCAGCGCTCGATGTAGAGGCGCACCGGCTCGTCCCAGTGGCGGGCATTGGAGGCGTTGATCGAATATTCCTTGGCGACGGCGGGAATGTTGAGCGGCCCCATGCGCGTGAAGGCGCCGGTCTCGGGCGACCAGCCGAAGGCGTGGGTGCCCTCGCCCAGCGTCACCACCAGCATGAGGCGCGGGCCGTAGACGAAGAAGCCGGCCGCCAGCTGCGCGCGGCCCGGCTGCCGGAAGACGCTCGACGGGTCGGCGCGGTGCGCGTCGCCGACCGGCAGGATCGAGAAGATCGTGCCGATCGACACGTTGGTCTCGATATTCGACGAGCCGTCGAGCGGGTCGATCGCCATGGCAAGGCTTGCGCCCTCGTTCAGCACCACCGCCTCGTCCTGCTCCTCCGAGCCGTAGAAGGCGACGGGTGCGGCTCTGGCGGCATCGAGGAAGAGGCGGTCCGCCTCGCGGTCGAGCACCTTCTGGATGTCGCCGCCGCCGTTCGGGTCGCCCGCCGGGCCCGTGGCCGCGCCCGCATCGCCGGTCGCGCCGGTCGAGATCAGGCGCTGCAGCGAGCCTGCCGCCTCGGCCAGCCGTTCGATCAGCGCCGCGACGTCGCGCTGGCGGGAGCCGGCCGCCGCATGGGCCTCGAGATATTGCGTCAGCGTGCTCATGCGTCCTCCGTCGAAACCGTGGTCGGCCCGGATTAGCGGATGGGACACGCCCGCGGCAAACGGAAAGCGGGTCTCAAGGCTCGGGCGACAGGAGCGGCGCCCGGCGCAGCGCCCCGAGATCGGCCGAACCGGTACAGAAGCAGGCGATCCGCAGCTCCTCGATCACTTGCATGAAATGGGCGACCACCGCCTCGCTCGAGCGGTCCGCCGCCGGCAGGCCGGCCGCGGCCTGGCCGACGAGGTCGGCGCCGAGGCGAATCGCGCGCGCGGCGTCGAGGCCGTTGCGCACGCCCCCGGAGCCGATCACCACGGTCTCGGGACAGGCGGCCCGCACGTCCTGAATAGCGCGGGCAGTCGGAATGCCCCAGTCGGAGAAGAGAAGGGCGGCGGCGCGCGCCCGCGGGTCGGCGGTCCGCTCGGCCTCGATCGCCGCCCAGCTGGTGCCGCCGGCGCCCGCGACGTCGATCGCCGCCACGCCGGCATCGACCAGCCCGCGTGCGAGCCGGCCGGAGATGCCGGCGCCGACCTCCTTGACCACGACCGGAAACTCCACGGCCTCGACCAGCGCCGCGATCGCGGCGAGGACCCCGCTCCAGCGCCGGTCGCCGCCCGGCTGAAGGGCCTCCTGCAGGGGGTTGAGATGGACGATCAGCGCGTCGGCCTCGATCATCGCGACGGCGCGCCGCGCCTCGTCCGGTCCCCAGCCCGCGACGAGCTGCGCCGCGCCGATATTGGCGAGGATCGGCGCGTTCGGGGCGCGGCGGCGGAGCCCCGCGTCGAGACCGCCCGCGCCCCGCCCTTCCAGCGCGATGCGCTGCGAGCCGACGGCGATCGCGAGGCCGAGGTGATCGGCGGCCTCGGCAAGGCGCGCGTTGATCGCGCCGGCCCGCTCCGGCCCGCCGGTCATCGACGAGATCAGGATCGGTGCACGAAGCGTGCGTCCGAAGAGCCGCGCTCCCAAATCGATCGCGTCGAGGTCCAGCTCGGGCAGGGCCGCGTGCTCGAAGCGCACGGCGTCGAAGCCGGTGTCGGCCTGGCGGCCGGCGAGGCGCGGCGACAGGACGATGTCGAGATGGTCGCCCTTGCGGGCGGCGATGCCGCCGGTCTGCTCGCCCATGCCCGTCCCGTTCCTCGTCCCGCCGTCCAATCGAGCCTCCCGCATGCCATCGTCGGGCGTGAGGCGCGCTACGTCGATTCGTCGCATTCCGTCCCCCTCCCGGCCCGGCGGCTTTCAGCGACGCCGGCCCGTGCTACAACTTCGTACAGAACTCTGCCCACGGTGACATCCGGCATGTCCCGCGCCGAAAGTGACGAAGACGCGATGACCCTCTCCACCAACGGCCCGAACACCCTTCTTCTCGCCCGGATCGAAGCGCGGCTGATCGAGCTTGTGCCCGTGGTTCTGGCGGGCCAGCAGGGGCTGGAGGCGGCGATGCGCGACAGCCTGCTGGCGCCCGGCAAGCGCCTGCGCCCGCTGATCGCGGCCATGGTGGCGCAGGATCTCGGCGGCCCGCTCGACGCCGCGCTCGACGCCGGCTGCGCGGTGGAGATGGTCCACGCCGCCTCGCTGATTCTCGACGACCTGCCCTGCATGGACGACGCGGCGCTGCGGCGCGGCCGGCCGGCGATCCATCGCGGACACGGCGAGGACGTCGCGGTGCTCGCCTCGATCGCCATGCTGACGGAGGCCTTCGCCGTCCTGTCGCGGATCGAGGGGCTGGCGCCCGAGCGCCGCAATGCGGCCGTCGGGGTGCTGGCCTCGGCGGTCGGATCGCTCGGCCTCGTTGGCGGCCAGTACCAGGACCTTCGCGGCGGCCGCGGCCCCCGCTCGGCGCAGGACATCGGCGACGCCAACGGCCGCAAGACAGGCGCCCTGTTCCTGTCGGCCGTCGAACTCGGTGCGATCGTGGCCGGTGCGACGCCCGGCCAGCGCGCCAATCTCTCCGCCTTCGCGGGCGAGCTTGGCCTCGCCTTCCAGTTGATGGACGACCTTCTCGACCTCACGTCGGACCCGGCCGCGATCGGCAAGGACGTCGGGCGCGACGCCGGCAAGTCGACGGTGGTGGCGCTGGTCGGCGTCGAGCGCACGCAACGGCTGGTGGAGCGTCACATCGGCACCGCGCGCGCCCATCTCGAGACGGTCTTCGGCGCGAACTCGCGCCTCGACGCGCTGGTGGTGCGGCTGGCGGGCCTCGGCCGCGCCACACCGGCGACCGCCGCGCCGGCGATCGAACAGGAGAGCGGCCGGCGCTGACGCAGCGCGAGCTGCCGGCCGCCGCGCTCGTATCCGGCCCTGACAGTTCGCAATTTCCGGTACACGCTACGGTTTTTTTCACGTCGCCATGACCATGGTGGACCGTCAACGGAGAGCCGTTCATGGTCCTGTCCACCTGCCTCGTGCTGGAACACCAGCTGACGCTCCTCGTCCTCGCGGCCGTCGTGTGTGCCTGCGGCGCGTTCGTGACCATGACCCTGTTTTCGCGCAGTCGCTCCTTCGAGGGGATGGCGCGGATCGGCTGGCTGTTCCTCGCCGCGATCAGCGCCGGCATCTCGACCTGGACGACGCATTTCATCGCCATGCTCGGCTACCGGCCCGACGTCCCGGCGACCTTCGATCCGTTCCTCACCGTCCTGTCGATATTGGTGGCGATCATCGGCGCCGGCGTCGCGCTGGTGCTGTCCGGGCGCGTTCCGACCCGTCTTCGCACGGCGGTCGGAGGCGTGATGCTCGGCCTTTCGGTCGGGGGCATGCACTATCTCGGCATGTTCAGCTATCAGGTCGCCGGCGTCGTTCACTGGAACGGCGGCGTCGTCGGCCTCTCGCTCGCGGCCTCCGCGGCCTGCAGCACCGCAGCGCTCTGGATCCAGCGGCGCTCGGCCGGGCGCCGGCGCGAGTTGATGTCGGCGGGCATGATGTCCCTCGGCATTCTCGCGCTGCATCTTCTCGGCATGGAGGCCGTGATGGTGACGCCGCTCGCCGTGCCCGACATGGCGGCCGGGGTCGCCTCGACGGGTGTCGCGCTCGCGATCGCGATCCTTGGCCTCCTCATCGTCGGCACCGGCCTGTCGACCTCGATCATCGACATGGACGAGCGGAACCGGGCGGACCGGTCGCTGATCGACCTCGCCTACCGCGATCCCCTCACCGGCCTTCCCAACCGCCGCGCGCTACAGCTCAAGATGGACCAGGCGCTCGCCGAAGGGCGCTGGTTCAAGCTGATGATGATCGACCTCGATCACTTCAAGACGATCAACGACACCTACGGCCACGCGACCGGCGACAAGCTCCTGTGCGAAGTGTCGCGGCGCTTCCAGGCCGCGATGGGTCCGGGCACCTACGGCTACCGCATCGGCGGCGACGAACTGGCGGCCCTCGTCTTCGACAACCCGGGATCGGCGGCACAGATGGCGCACGAGTTCGGTGCGGCCCTGCGCGAGCCGATGGAGATCGACGGGCACCAGATCCTGTCGGGCTGCTCGATCGGCATCTGCAGCATCGAGAACGCCGAGGACGCCGACACGATCACCCGCCGGGCGGACGCCGCGCTCTACGAGGCCAAGCGCCGTGGCCGCGGGCAGGTCGTGCGCTTCACGCCGGGTATGCGCGAGGCCGACCGGCAACGCGCGCAGATGGAGGGCGATCTCCAATCCGCGGTGGAGCGCGACGAGTTCCGGCTGCACTACCAGCCGATCGTCGACCCCGAGACGCTGGCGATCCGGGGCTACGAGGCGCTCCTGCGCTGGACGCACCCGATGCGCGGCCCGGTGTCGCCGGCCGAATTCATTCCGGTCGCCGAGGCCTCCGGCGCGATCGTGCCGATCGGGCGCTGGGTGCTGGAGGCGGCGTGCCGCGCGGCGTCGGCCTGGCCGTCGGAGCTCTATGTCGCCGTCAACGTGTCGGCGCTGCAGCTCCGCTCGATCCGCTTCCCCGCCCTCGTCGCCCGGACCCTCGCCGAGACCGGCCTGCCGCCGCAGCGCCTGACGATCGAACTGACCGAGACCGCGATCGTCACCAATCACGACGAGGTGGCCTCGATCCTGA
>NZ_CAJYIU010000177.1 GCF_913775355.1 uncultured Aureimonas sp. | reverse complement strand
GGCGCGCGGCCTCTTCGGCGCCGCTTTCATGATCGGCTATGCCGCACGCCTTCAGGGCGCCAGCATCGAAGCCTGGACCGGGGCGAGCCTTGCGGGCCCGCGCGGGCTGCTGCTGGCGGACGGCGGCATGGTGCCGGCCTTCCACGTGGCCAAGGGTCTTGCGGTCGTCAGTGGCGCCGCGCGGCTGGACCTTGTATCGACGCGGCGCGACAGGGTCGACGGCGTCGCCGCGCTGCGTGACGACGGCAGCCGCGAGATCTGGCTCGCCAATCTCGGTGCCGAAGACGAGGACGTCGTGCTGGACGGGTTCGGGCCGGAGGTCGGGGCGTCGAGGCTGGACGAGACGTCCTTCGAGGCGACAAGCCGAGGCGAGATGCCGCCCCTTGAGCCCGTCGGCACAGGCCTTCGCCTGCCGCCTTACGCGGTCGTGCGCCTCGTCTCGCCTCAGGCGCCCTGATGGCGGTAGAGATCGCGCGAGCGCTCAAGGTGGCGCACCATGGCGCCTTCCGCGGCCTCGGGGTCGCGCGCGGCGATGGCCTCGACGATCTCCTCGTGCTCGAGAAGGGTGACGTTTTCCTTGCCGCTCCAGATCAGGAGTTCGGTGTGGTACTGGCGCAGCCAGCCCAGCATGGATTCGGCCACCGCCTCGAAGATCGGGTTGCCGGGGATCGCGGCGATGCGCGCGTGGAAGCGCATGTCGGTGCGGATGAAGCGCTCGGGGTCGCCGAGCGCCCCGCGCTGCTCGGCGAGAAGCGCGCCCAGCGCCTCGACATCGGCCTCGCCCGCCCGCTCCGCCGCCTGCCGGACGATGCCACGCTCGAAGAAGATGCGCGCCTCCTTCAGGTGATCGAGCGCGCCGGGCGAGGTGGTCAGCATGATCTCGGCGGCGCGGTCGACCTGCCCGAACAGGGAGCGAGGCGTGAGGCTGAGGACCTTGGCCCGTTCGCCGTGCGAGATCGCGACGAGCCCCAGCCCGTTCAGCGCCTGCATCGCCTCGCGGATCGCCGGCCGGCCGACGCCGAAGCGCTCCATCAGTTCGCGCTCCGACGGCATCTGGTCGCCGGTCTTCAACTCGCCCGTCGTGATCATCGCCTTCAGGCGCTCGTAGACCTCGTCGGACAGCTTGCGGCGGACGATCGGCTCGCTCGGCTGGACCATGGCTGACGCTCCCCACACATCCGTCCGCCCGAAGCGGCCGTGCGAAACTGGTATGCCGATGATACCAGATCTCGCGCCGCGTCGTACGGTTTCCTTTCCGAACAGGCTTTTCTGCCCATGAGCGACGACATCATCCTGACCTACCGGATCGAGACGCCGGGCAGCGTCGAGAAGCTGGCGGACAAGATCGCGAGCGATCAGTCCACCGGCACCTTCGTGCCCCTTCCCGGCGAGACGCCGGAGCTGAAGGCGCGCGTCGCCGCCCGCGTCCTCGCGGTGCGCTCGCTCGATCCGGTCGAGGAGCCCGCCTTCGGCCGCTCCCACGACGATCTTGCCGCGCCACGCTCGTTCCGCTGCGGCGAGGCCGACATCGCCTTTCCGATGGAGGCGATCGGCACCGATCTCGCCGCCCTGATGACGATTGCGATCGGCGGCGTCTACTCGATCAAGGGCTTCAGCGGCATCCGCGTGACGGACATCCGCCTGCCGCCGGCCTTCGGGCAGGCCTGGCCGGGGCCGCAGTTCGGCATCGCGGGCTCCAAGCGCCTAACGGGCGTGTCGGGCCGGCCGATCATCGGCACGATCATGAAGCCGGCGCTCGGGCTGCGCCCGCCGGAAAGCGCCGCGATGGTCCGCGAGCTCGTGGAGGCCGACGTCGACTTCATCAAGGACGACGAGAAGCTGATGAGCCCGGCCTATTCGCCGCTCGCCGAGCGCGTGAAGGCGATCATGCCGGTGGTGCTCAACCACGAGCAGCGGACCGGCAAGAAGGTCATGGTCGCCTTCGGGATCACCGCCACCGACCCCGACGAGATGATGCGCAACCACGACCTCGTGCTGGCGGCGGGCGGCAATGCGGCGGTCGTCAACATCAACTCGATCGGCATGGGCGCGATGGCCTTCCTGCGTCGCCGCTCGGGGCTGGTGCTGCACGCGCATCGCAACGGCTGGGACATTCTCACCCGCCATCCCTCTCTCGGGCTGGACTTTCGCGTCTACCAGACGTTCTGGCGGCTTCTGGGCGTCGACCAGTTCCAGATCAACGGGATCGCGGCGAAGTACTGGGAGCCGGACGCCTCGTTCCTGCGCTCTTACCATGCCCTTCGCCGTCCGCTGTTTCGCGACGACGACCGACCGCTGCCGGTCGTCGGCTCCGGCCAGTGGGGCGGACAGGCCCCGGCGACCTATGCCGCGGTCGGCTCGACCGACCTCCTGTATCTCTGCGGCGGCGGCGTCGTCAGCCATCCGATGGGCCCGGCCGCCGGCGTGCGCGCCGTGCGCCAGGCGTGGGAAGCAGCGGTCGCGGGCGTCGATCTCGACGCCTACGCCGCCGACCGCCCGGAACTCGCCGCCTCGATCCGGGCCTTCGGCGGGCCGGACGCCAAGGGAGCCTGACGCGATGACGACGCCGCTGATCGCCTTCTACGGCGACGACCTCACCGGATCGACCGACGTGATGGAATCGCTGTCGATGCGCGGGATCGAGACCGTGCTCTTCACCGACCTGCCGACCGACGCGCAGCTCGCCCGCTTTCCCGACGCGAGAGCCATCGGCGTCGCCGGCACCAGCCGCAGCGAGACGCCGGCCTGGATGGACGCGAACCTGCCCGGCGTCTTCGAATGGCTGAAGGCGCGCGGCGCCGCGATCACCCACTACAAGATCTGCTCGACCTTCGATTCCAGCCCCGCCATCGGCTCGATCGGCCGCGCCGCGGAGATCGGCCGGCAGGTCTTCGGCGACCGCCCCGTGCCGCTCGTCGTTGGCGCGCCGCAGCTGAAGCGCTGGACCGCATTCGGAAACCTCTTTGCCGCCTACCGGGGCGAGACGTTCCGGATCGACCGCCACCCCGTGATGAGCCGGCACCCGGTCACGCCGATGCGGGAGGCCGACCTTCGCCTGCATCTGGCGGAACAGACGCCGCTTCCCGTTGCCCTTCTGGATAGCGTCGCGCTTCTGGCGGACGATGCCGATGCGCGGATCGACGCGATCCTGGCGCACGATCCGGGCCTCGTCCTGATCGACGTCCTCGACGCCGCGACGCAGAGCGCGGCGGGCCGCCAGCTGGCGCGGCTGGCGGAGGCCGGATGCCGCTTCGCAGTCGGCTCGTCGGGCGTCGAATATGCTCTCGCCGCCCATTGGGCGACGATCGGCCGCCTCGCCGGGCCGGTCGCCTTCGAGCCGCTGCCGCCGACGGAGCGCATCGCGGTCGTCTCGGGCAGCTGCTCGCCGACCACCGAGAGGCAGATCCGGCATGCGGGCGACAACGGGTTCGAGCCGATCGCCTTCGATCCGCGCGCCTTCGTTTCCGCCGATACGGCGGCGATCGAGGCGGTGGAGGCGCGGGCCGAGGCCGCCCTTCGGGTCGGGCGCTCGGTGATCGTCCACACCGCCATGGGCCCCGACAGCGACCTCGGGGCCGAGCTGTCGGGCGCGGAGGGCGCGCGCCATGCGATCGGGCGCGGGCTCGGGCGCCTGCAGGCCGGGCTCGTCCGTCGGCTCGGCCTTCGCCGCGCGGTGATCGCGGGCGGCGATACCTCCAGCCACGCGCTCCGCCAGCTCGGTGTCCATGCGCTCACCACCCGCCTGCCGATGCCCGACACGCCGGGCTCGCCGATGGCACTCGCGCACAGCGACGATCCCGCCTTCGACGGGTTGGAGATCGCGTTGAAGGGCGGTCAGGTCGGCGGCGACGACTATTTCTCGCGCATTCGCGACGGAGTTTAGAACCATTCGAAGAAATTCGGGTCGCTTCGGCAGTAAAAGGTGATGGCGCACGTCTTGTTTTCACCAACGGCGAAGAGTAGTCAGCCGGGCATTCCTTCCGTCTCGACCCCAGGACGTGCCCCGTGGTGTTCCCGAAGCCGTTTCTCGCCGCCTCGCTCGTCTTCGCCGGCCTCGGGTCGGCCGGCGGGATCGCGCATGCGGAACCGACGCAGTACCCTCTGACGATCGAGAACTGCGGCGAGGCGGTCACGGTCGAGAAGGCGCCGCAGCGGGCGATCGGCCTCGGCCAGAACAGCGCGGAGATCATGCTCCTTCTCGGCCTTGGGGACCGCATGGCCGGCACCGCCTTCTGGCCGAGCAAGGTCCTGCCCCA
>NZ_CAJYIU010000176.1 GCF_913775355.1 uncultured Aureimonas sp. | reverse complement strand
TAGACAAATAGACAACCGGAAGCGGGTCGTACATGATGCCTGAAACCGCCACTCCCCCCAATGCGCGCGCCGACGATGCCCGCAAGCGCGCCATGAACGCGCTGGCGCTGGCGCCCTGCGGCTTCCTGAAGGAACGCTTCGCTGGGTTTGCGAACGATGTGCCTGCGGCCATGCCCGTTCGCGGACCGGAGGTCGGCCTTGTCATGCTGCGCGGCCGGGCGGGCGGCGGCGGTGCGGCGTTCAACCTCGGAGAGGCCAGCGTCTGCCGCGCCACGGTGCGGCTCGCAACTGGCGAAGTGGGGCACGCGATGATCCTCGGGCGCGACGCCGAGACGGCCCGCATTGCCGCTCACTTCGACGCCCTCTGGCAGACCGATATCTGGCGCGATCGGATCGAGACCGAGGTCGTGACGCCAGCACTCGCCGCCGACGCCAAGGCGCTGGAGCGCCGGGCCGAGGAGACGGAAGCCACACGCGTCGATTTCTTCACCGTCGCCCGGGGCGAGGATTGAACGCCATGTCCGCTGCGCTTTCCACCACTGCCGTCTCCGGCGGCTTCGTCGATCCGGTCCTCGGCTCGCAGGCCGCATTCCGACGGATCATGGGCGCCTTCGCGGAGCCCGGCACCATCATCGATCTCGGCGGCTTCGTCTTCGCGCCGAGCCCTCTGACGCCTGCGATCGCAACGTTGCTGGCGACGCTCGCCGATGCGGATGCGCCGGTCTTTCTCGAAGCAGACGACGCGGCCGACGCGGCGGCCTGGATCGCCTTCCAGACCGGTGCGGCCGTTCTCGCCCATCCGGCCGGGGCTACCTTCGCGGTTCTGTCACCAATATCCGATCCTGCGAAGTGGCATCGCTTCCCGCTCGGCACCGACGTTTATCCCGATCGCTCCTCGACGCTGATCCTGCCGGTACAGTCGCTGGAAGGCGGCGCGTCGCTGTCGCTGTCCGGCCCCGGGATCGAGACGACGCGCCGCATCGCGCCCCTCGGTCTGCCCGCCGGCTTCGTCGCCGCCCGCGCGGCGAACCGCGCACTGTTTCCGCGTGGGCACGACCTCGTTCTGACAACCGACGCCCAATGCCTCGTGCTGCCGCGCACGACCCGCGTCGAGGAGGCGTGAGATGTACGTAGCCGTCAAAGGCGGTGAGGCCGCCATCCAGAAGGCCCACCGGCTGCTCGCCGATCGCCGCCGCGGAGACCGAAGCATCCCGGCGCTAACGATCGAGCAGATCGCGTCGCAGCTGGCGCTCGGCGTCGACCGCGTGATGGCGGAAGGCTCGCTCTACGATCCCGACCTCGCGGCGCTCGCCATCCGCCAGTCGCGGGGCGATCTGATCGAGGCAATCTTCCTCCTGCGCGCCTTTCGGACCACCCTCTCCCGCTTCCGCGCCGCCGAGCCGCTCGACACGGGCGCGATGCGGCTGGAGCGGCGCATCTCGGCGACCTACAAGGACCTGCCGGGCGGCCAGCTTCTCGGGCCGACCTTCGACTACACCCACCGCCTGCTCGACCCCGCGATGGCGCGCGACGAAGCCGTCGCCGAGCCGGAACGCCGCGCTGCACCGACCGCCGTCGCACCCCGGGTGACCGATCTCCTCGGCGCGGAAGGGCTGATGGAGGACGACGGCGAACCCGGTGGCGAGCCCGGCGACATCACGCGCGATCCCCTCGATTTCCCGGCCGGACGCGACCTGCGGCTTCAGGCGCTGGCGCGCGGCGACGAGGGTTTCCTCCTGGCGCTCGGGTATTCGACACAGCGCGGCTACGGGCGCACCCATCCCTTCGTCGGCGAAATCCGGATCGGGCTGGTCGATGTCGAGGTCGAGCTTCCCGAACTCGGCTTTGCCGTCACTATCGGGCGCGTGCGCGTCACGGAATGCCAGATGGTGGCGCAGTTCACCGGCGGGCCCGACGAGCCGGCCCGCTTCTCGCGCGGGTACGGCCTCGTGTTCGGGCAGTCGGAGCGCAAGGCGATGGCCATGAGCCTCGTCGACCGCGCGCTGCGGGCCGACGAGTACGGCGAGGAGCGGCGCAGCCCGGCGCAGGACGAGGAGTTCGTGCTGGAGCATTGCGACAACGTCGCCGCGACCGGCTTCGTTGAGCATCTCAAGCTGCCCCACTACGTCGATTTCCAGGCCGAACTCGACCTCGTGCGTCAGCTCAACGCCGAGCGTGACGCCCGTCAGGAGGCAGCCGAATGAGCACCGAGCTTCCCGCCATCAACTTCGCCTATCTCGACGAGGCGACCAAGCGCATGATCCGGCGCGCGCTCCTCAAGGGGATCGCGATCCCCGGCTATCAGGTCCCTTTCGCCAGTCGCGAGATGCCGATGCCCTACGGCTGGGGGACGGGCGGCGTGCAGGTCACCGCAGCGGTGATCGGTCCGGACGACGTCCTCAAGGTCATCGACCAGGGCGCCGACGACACGACCAATGCGGTGTCGATCCGGGCATTCTTCCAGTCCGTCGCGCTCGTCGCCACCACGACGAAGACGGCGCAAGCCACGATCATCCAGACCCGCCACCGCATTCCCGAGGTGCCGCTCCGGGCCGGACAGATCCTTGTCTACCAAGTGCCGATCCCCGAGCCCCTGCGCTTCCTCGAACCGCGCGAGACCGAAACGCGGACGATGCACGCGCTCGAGGAATACGGGTTGATGCACGTCAAGCTCTACGAGGACATCGCGCGTCACGGCCATATCGCGACCACCTACGCCTATCCGGTGAAAATCGAGGGGCGCTACGTCATGGACCCCTCGCCGATCCCGAAGTTCGACAATCCGAAGATGAACCGCTCGCCGGCACTCCAGCTCTTCGGGGCGGGCCGCGAGAAGCGCATCTACGCGCTGCCGCCCTACACCGAGGTCGTCAGCCTCGACTTCGAGGACCATCCGTTCCGCGTCCAGAGCTTCCGCACGCCGTGCGCCCTGTGCGGCTCGACGGGCGCCTATCTCGATGAGGTCGTCACCGACGACCGAAGCGGACGCATGTTCGTCTGCTCCGACACCGATCACTGCGAGACGCAGCGCGAAGCCGCCGAAACCGGCCTCGCGCTCGGGGAGGCCGCGGAATGACCATGGAAACCCCTCTCCTCCAGGTCCGCAATCTCGAAAAGCGCTACGGATCGCGCGTCGGCTGCACCGGCGTCTCGTTCGATCTCTGGCCCGGCGAAGTGCTCGCCATCGTCGGCGAGTCCGGTTCGGGCAAGACCACTCTCCTGTCGTGCATCTCGGCGCGCCTCGAGCCGACCGCCGGCAGCGTCTCCTACGCCATGCGGGACGGCGTAACCCGCGACCTCGCGACCCTCACCGAGGCCGAGCGGCGGCTCCTGATGCGGACCGACTGGGGCTTCGTCCATCAGAACCCGGCCGACGGGCTGCGGATGCGGGTCTCCGCCGGAGCCAATGTCGGCGAGCGGCTGATGGCCGTCGGCCAGCGCCACTACGGGACCCTGCGCGAAACGGCGCAGGATTGGCTCGGTCGGGTCGAGATCGCCGGAAGCCGCATCGACGACCGGCCGATCGAGTTCTCCGGCGGCATGCGCCAGCGGCTTCAGATCGCCCGCAACCTCGTCACGCATCCGCGTCTCGTCTTCATGGACGAGCCGACCGGCGGGCTGGACGTGTCGGTGCAGGCGCGGGTGCTCGACCTCCTGCGCGGCCTCGTCGCCGACCTCGGGCTGTCCGTCATCATCGTGACCCACGATCTCGCCGTGGCGCGGCTCCTGTCGCAGCGGATGATCGTGATGAAGGAAGGTCGCGTGGTCGAGAAAGGCCTGACCGACCGGGTGCTGGACGATCCGCACCACCCCTACACTCAGCTCCTCGTCGCCTCGATCCCGGAGTCCTGACCGTGTCCGCTCCGTTCCTGTCCGTCGACGGCGTCGCCAAGTCCTTCACCATGCACCTGCGCGGCGGGCTGACGCTGCCCGTCGTCGAGAACGTCCGCTTCGAGCTTCACCCCGGTGAATGCGTGGTTTTGGGCGGGCCCTCGGGCGTCGGCAAGAGTTCGATCCTGCGCATGATCTACGGCAATTACGCGGTGGATCGCGGCTCGATCCTCGTGCGCGATGCTGCCGACGGCGAGATGCGCGACCTCGGTGCCGGAGACCCGCGCACGGTGCTCCGCCTTCGCGAGCGCTCGATCGGCTATGTCAGCCAGTTCCTGCGCGCCGTGCCCCGAGCCTCGGCGCTCGAGGTGGTGGCCGATCCGCTGGTCCGGCTCGGCGTGCCGCGCGAGGATGCGAGCCGGCGGGCGGCCGCCATGCTGCGCCGCCTGAACCTGCCGGATGCCCTCTTCGACCTGCCGCCTGCGACCTTCTCCGGCGGCGAGAAGCAGCGCGTCAACATCGCGCGCGGTTTCCTGACCGATCATCCGATCCTGCTTCTCGACGAACCGACGGCCTCCCTCGACGCCGCCAACCGCGACGTCGTTGTGTCGATGATCCGCGAGAAGCTCGCTTCCGGTGTCGCCATCCTCGGCATCTTCCACGACGAGCCCGTCCGTGCGGCCGTCGCCACGCGCATCCTCGACGTCTCAGCTTTTTCCGCCCGGAGGGCCGCCTGATGCCGAAGCTCAGCGAACACACGCCGTGGATCCATCCGACGGCCGAGATCGAGACTACGTCCTTCGGCCGATACACCGAGGTCGAGGCGCGGTCCGTCCTGACCGAGACGGTCCTCGGCGACTATTCCTATGTGATGCAAGACTGCCGGATCTTCGCCGCCCGCATCGGCAAGTTCGTCAACATCGCGGCCTCGGTGCGCATCAACGCGACGAACCATCCGGTCTGGCGCGCCACGCTGCACCACTTCACCTACCGCGCCGGAGATTATTTCGAAGGCGCCGAGGACGAGGCGGACTTCTTCGAGGCACGGCGCGAGAACACCGTGAACATCGGCCACGACGTCTGGATCGGCCACGGCGTGACGGTGCTGCCGGGCATCACCATCGGCAACGGCGCGGTTGTCGGCTCGGGCGCGGTGGTGACGCGCGACGTCGCCCCCTACACGATCGTCGGCGGCGTCCCGGCCCGCCCGATCCGCGACCGCGTCGGCCCGGGGGTCGGCGAGCGGATGGATGCGCTCGGCTGGTGGGACTGGCCGCACGACACGCTGCATGCCGCGCTCGAAGACTTCCGCACCCTCGACGCCAGCGCCTTTCTCGACCGCTACGAAGGCGTCACGCAACCTTCATCGGCGCGTCACGCGAACCGCATCGCTTCGTGACACTGTCCGGGAAAACCGGAAGGACGACCGCCATGACCGCGATCTCCGTGTCTCGCCTGTCGAAGCGCTTCGGAACGACGCAGGCCCTGTCGGGCATCGACCTGTCCATCGGTTCGGGGGAAATGGTCTGTCTGATCGGTGCCTCGGGATCGGGGAAGTCGACGCTGATCCGCCACATCGCCGGACTGGAACTCGGTGACGGCGGCGACAGCCGGGTCTCGATCTTCAACGTACCGACACAGGCGGGCGGGCGCCGTCTGCCGGGCGCGCGCACGATGCGTCGCGATGTGTCGATCCTCTTCCAGCAGTTCAACCTCGTGTCGCGCCTGTCGGTCCTCACCAACGTTCTCGTCGGCAAGCTCGGGCGCATCCCGCGCTGGCGCGGCACGTTCGGCGTCTTCAGCGCGGGCGAGAAGTCGGAAGCCAGGAGCGCCCTCGCCCGCGTCGGCATCGAGAAGGTCTGGCGCCAGCGCGCCTCCACGCTCTCCGGCGGCCAGCAGCAGCGGGCGGCGATCGCCCGGACGCTGGTCCAGAAGTCGCGCATCCTGATCGCCGACGAGCCGATCGCCTCGCTCGATCCGGCATCGGCCCGCCGGGTGATGGACATCCTGTCCGACATCAACCGCACCGATGGCATCACGGTCTTGGTATCGCTTCATCAGGTCGAGTACGCGCGCCGCTATTTCCCGCGCACGATCGCCATGCGGGACGGCCAGATCGTCTTCGACGGTTCGTCCTCGGCGCTGACCAACACCTTCCTGTCCGAGCTCTACGGCGCAGCCTCGGAAGAACTCGTCCTGCCGGAAGCCCCGGCAGCGCATCCCGACCACCGGCCAGAGCCGGCGGCACATCAGCGGCTCGGAGCCTTCGAGGCCGCCTGAACCCATCCAACCATCGGAGACGACAATGAACGCGATCCTGAAGGGTCTGGCGGCGCTCGCGCTCGCCTCGACTTTCGCTGGCTCGGCCATCGCCGAGACCATCAACTTCGGCATAATCTCGACCGAGTCGCAGCAGAACCTGCGCACGAAGTGGCAGCCGTTCCTCGACGACATGAAGAAGGAAACCGGTCTCGAGATCGAACCCTTCTTCGCCACCGATTATGCCGGCGTGATCGAGGGCATGCGCTTCGGCAAGGTCCAGATGGGCTGGTTCGGCAACAAGTCGGCGATGGAAGCGGTGGACCGCGCCAACGGCGAAGTCTTCGCCCAGTCCGTGCCGGTCAGCGGCGAGCCGGGCTATTACGGCCTGATCCTGGCGCCCAAGGATTCCCCGCTGAACAGCGTCGACGACCTCCTCAAGTGTGACAAGACGCTGAACTTCGGCCTCGGCGATCCGAACTCGACCTCGGGCTACCTCGTGCCGATGGCCTTCGTGTTCGGCGCCCGGAACATCGACCCGAAGTCCTGCTTCAAGACGGTGACCAACGCCAATCACGAGACGAACGCGATGGGCGTAGCCAACGGCCAGCTCGACGCCGCGACCAACAACACCGAGAACCTCGCCCTGATCGAGAAGAACCAGCTGGCCGCCTTCCAGAAGGTCAAGATCATCTGGAAGTCGCCGCTGATCTCGTCGGACCCGATCGTCTGGTCGAAGGACCTCTCGGCCGAGACCAAGGAAAAGCTGCGCACGTTCGTGCTTAACTACGGCACCGATCGCACGAAGGGCGACAAGGGCGAAGAGCTGAACACGCTCGCCGGCCTCACCTGGTCGCCGTTCCGCGCCTCCAGCGACGACCAGCTTCTGCCGGTCCGCGT
>NZ_CAJYIU010000175.1 GCF_913775355.1 uncultured Aureimonas sp. | reverse complement strand
AGCGGGCGGGCGAGACGCAGTTCCGCCTGATCGCCGAGCACGTGCGCGTAATGCTCGACGTGCCGGTCGCGCTGGTCACGCTGGTCGGCAGCGACCGGCAGTTCTTCGCCGCCAGCCCCGGCCTGCGCGAGCCTTGGGCGAGCGAGGGCGCAACGCCTCTGGACATGTCCTTCTGCCGCCACGTGGTCGAGGACGGCCGGCCCGTGATCGTGCCGGACGCCCACCGCGACCCGGACTTTTGCGACAACGGCGCCGTCGAGGCGCTCGGCGTCGTCGCCTATCTCGGCGTTCCCCTGCGGCTCGGCAGCGGTGAACTGGTGGGTGCGCTCGCCGCGATCGACAGCCAGCCCCGGCAATGGACGGACGGGGATCTCAAGCGCCTCGCATCGGCGGGCGACCTCGTGATGTCGGCGATGGCCGAGCGCCTGTCGGACGCGCGCTGGCGCATGATCTTCGAGCAGCTGGAGGAGGCCTTCATCCTCGGTCGCCTCCAGCGCGACGAGACGGGCCGCGTGGTCGACTGGGTCTACGAGGAGGTCAACCGCGCCTGGTACGCGCTGACCGGCCTGCCCGAGGGCTCGGCCGTCGGCCGCAGCGTGCGGGACGTCCTGCCGGGCATCGAGAAGGAATGGATCGACGAGTTCGCCGCGGTCGTCGAGACCGGCGTAGCACGGCGCTTCACCCGCCGCGTCGGCACGCTCGGCCGCTGGTACGAAGGCATCGTCCGGCCGGTGGGCGAGGACCGCTTCACGGTGATCTTCCTCGATGTCAGCGACCGGCTGGCGAAGGAGGAGGCGCTGCGCAACAACGAGGCGCGCATCCGCACGCTCGTGGACAGCATGCCCATCGGCGTGGCGCTGGCCGAGGCGCCGTCGGGGCGCATCCTCATCGCCAACCGGCGTCTCGGGCGGCTGCTCGGCGTCGAGCCCGGCTCGCTGCCGGCGATCTCGGACGCGCTCTTCGCAGGTCTGCGCGAGGACGGCGCCCCGATGGCGCACGACGACCATCCCCTCGCGCGCATCGCGAGCGGTGCGACCGACAGCGCCGCGATGGAAATGCGCACGGGTCGGCCTGAGGACGGAGGCCGCTGGATCGAGGTGCAGGGCAGCGCGGTCAAGGACGGACATGGTCGCACGGTCGCCGCGGTCGTCGCGGTCAGCGACATCGAGGGGCGCAAGCGCGACGACGAGCAGCGCATGCTTCTCAACCACGAGCTCGCGCACCGCCTGAAGAATACGCTCGCCGTGGTGCAGTCGATCGCCACGCAGACCCTGCGCGGGGCGCCCGATCTCGTGACCGCGCGCGCCAGTCTCGGCCAGCGCATCCGCACCCTGTCGCAGGCGCATGACATCCTCCTCGCCGGGCGGCGCGACGCCGGCTCGGTCGAGGCCATCCTGCGCGCTGCGGTCGCGCCGCACGATCCCGACGAGCGCATCGTCCTGCGCGGCCCCGCCGTGATGATCGGCCCGAAGGCCTCCCTCTCGCTCGCCCTGATCGGCCACGAGCTGGCGACCAATGCCGTGAAGTACGGGGCGCTGTCGGCGCCGGAGGGCGGCGTCGAGGCGCAGTGGACGGTCGGCGAATCGCCCGATGGCTCGAGCGTCCTCCTTCTCGACTGGCGGGAGAGCGGAGGGCCCACCGTCGCGCCGCCGGTTCAGAAGGGCTTCGGCACGCGGCTGATCGAGATGGGTCTGCCCGGCTCGGCAAGCGGATCGGTCAACGTCCACTACGAGCCGACGGGCCTGCGCTGTCGCATGGAGGCGCGCCTCACCGAACTGCAGTCGCAGGACGAGGTCTGAGACGCCGGGCGTTCCGCGGCGATCGCCTCCGACGACGGATGTCGAAGTGGATCGTAACCAATCGAAAGGTCGGCTCTCCCGCCAAAGGGACGGGTTGTGCGCGAGCGATTTCCCTCATGCGCAAGTTTATTTGTCAGACTTACAAGTAGTTTAATGTTGGGCGACGAAGGATGGGGCAAAACGGCCTCATGATCCAAACCCATCCTTCGACCGGCGCCGCTTCCGCATCTTCGCCTGCACCGCAGGTCGAGGACGGGAGCATGGTGCAGCACCTCCTGTCGATCTCGAAGTCGACCAGGGCCTTCCTGTCGCTGCTCCTCATGGAAATCGACCTGCATCCGGGGCAGGACCAGCTTCTCGCGCGCGTCGAGCCCGGCGTTCCCGTCAGCGTCTCGGCCTTGGCCGACCAGCTTTCGGTGCGTCCGTCGACGGTCTCGAAGATGCTGGACCGCCTGATGGAGAAGAACCTCGTCGAGCGCACCGCCCACAGCCACGACGCGCGCCGCACCATGGTCATGCTGACCCCGGCGGGCGAGACGGTCCGCGGGCGCGTCAACGCCCTCTGGGAGAAGCTCGAGGGCGATCTCGCCTCGGCGGTCGCGCCCGGGCGGCGCGACGATCTCCTGACGGCGTTGCGCGAGGCCGACGAGCTCCTGACCGCCAAGCTTCGCCGGCTGCGCTGACCGCTCGGGAGGGTGCTCGGGACGCGGGACGCGTGCGCTAGGCAGGCGTCGGCTTTTTGCATATGCTAAGGGCCTTGCTGCACTTCCGAAAGAAGCCTCCCATTTCCGTGACGAGTTCCTCCTTCACCTCCCGCCGCACGGCACTCAAATACGGTCTGGGTGGAGCGCTCTCGCTGCTCTGGGCCCATCGCGCGTCGGCCCAGCAGCCCGCCGCCCCCGGCACGCCCGCCCCCGCCCCGGCTGCGCCCGCAGCACCGCCGCCCACCGTGGTGGATCTAAACGCCTTCACCTACGACGCCCTGTCGAACGCCATGCGCGCGCGCGCCGCCGCGCCCTGGAGCGAGCCGCCGCGCGACTTGCCGCAGGCGATCGCCGATCTCGACTACGACAGCTACCGGCGCATCCTCTACCGGCGCGACCAGACGATCTGGGCCAACGAGCCGCTGAACTTCCACCTGCAGGCCTATTTTCCCGGCTTCCTCTACAAGGACACGACGCGCCTCTTTATCGGGGACGGCACGCACTTCCAGCCGCAGGTCTTCTCGGGCGCGAACTTCGAGTTCCTGGCGCCGCTCGACCCGTCCGCCTTCCAGAACCTGCAGCTTCCCGGCGTCGCCGGCTTCCGGCTGAACTACCCGCTCGACCGGCCCGATCTCTACGACGAGCTCGTATCGTTCCTCGGCGCCAGCTACTTCCGCGCGCTCGGCATGAACAACCGCTACGGCCTGTCGGCGCGCGGCCTTGCGATCAATACGGCGACCGCGGCGGCCGAGGAGTTTCCGCGCTTCACCGCGTTCTACATCGTGAAGCCGCAGCCCGGCCAGGAGGCGATCCAGATCTTCGCCGAGCTGGAGGGGCCAAGCCTTGCGGGCGCCTACGCCTTCAACGTCCGGCCGGGTGTCGAAACGCAGATCGACGTGACGGCTCGCCTCTACTTCCGCGGCGAGGTCGAGCGGCTCGGCGTCGCCCCGCTCACCTCGATGTATCATTTCGGCGAGAACGACCATAACGAGCGCGAGGACTTCCGGCCGGAGGTTCACGACAGCGACGGTCTCTTCATCCTGCGCCCGAGCGGCGAGCGCCTCTGGCGCCCCCTGAAGAACCCCGAGGAGCTCGCCCTCTCCTATTTCGGCGAGACCTCGCCACGCATGTTCGGCCTCCTGCAGCGCGACCGCGACTTCTCGCACTACGAGGACGTCGAGGCGCATTACGAGCTTCGTCCTTCGCTGATCATCGAGCCGATGGGCGACTGGGGCCGCGGCATCGTGCAGCTCGTCGAGATCCCGACCGACTCCGAGGTCAACGACAACATCGTCGTCTTCTGGGTGCCGGAGGAGAAGCCGGCGGCCGGCTCGCAGTTCGAGTTCCGCTACCGGATGCACTGGGGCTACGCCGACCAGATGGAGACCCATCAGGCCGTGGTCGGCGCGACCTATGCCGGGCTCGGGGGCAATGCCGCCGATACCGGGACGACCAACCTCCGCCGCTTCGAGATCAACTTCGTCGGCGGCACGGCGCAGAACCTGCCGGGCGACGCGATCGTGGTGCCGATCCTCGAGGTGCCGGACACGGCCCGCCTCGTCCACAGCGGCGTCAGCCGCCTGCCGGGCGGCGGCTGGCGCCTGTCGATCGAGCTCGAGAAGCTCGACGCCTCGCCGGTCGAATTGCGTGCCAAGCTCTCGTTCAACCAGCGCATCATCTCCGAAACCTGGCTCTACCAGTGGACGGGCCGTCCATGAGGGGGCCGACGACGTTCTTTGCAGGCCGCACCGACGCAGAGACGGCGACGCCGCCGGAACGCTTCTTCGACGCACGCCCGGCGGGCATGCTGGTGGACCGGCCGGACCTCACCGAGGAGGACCTCCTGACCGCCATCGCCGAGCGGCTGGTCTTCGAGGGGCGGACCGGGCCGGAGCCGCAGGTCGTGATCGAGGCGGCGCGCCTCGGCAAGCGCAAGGCCCTCGCCTTCCTGCGCAAGCTGCTCCTGCCGCCGCCGCGCGCCCCGCTCTCCATGCCGGTGCGACCGATCCTGCGCGAGCACATGACGCGCACCGACGAGGAAATGCGCTAGACGCCTGCCCGGCTAAGCGCTTTTCCACAAGCGGATCCCGAGCCCCGTGCGGCGCGCGGCAACCGCTTGAATCGTAAGGCATCCGACACGTTCAGGCGGCCTTTCCACGCGGTCCCTTGCGTCGCGCCTCACCGCCTTGCCATCCCCTTGCGCCTTGCCCGCGCCCCGTCCCGGCGAGATATCGATATGAGGGACATGATGCTCGCACGGCTGCTCCAAGGCCGCGCGGGCGCGTGCGTAACGAGTCGACCACAGCATCCATGACAGTCTCATCCCGGCGCTCTCCCACGCCGCGCGATCATCGCATCGACTTCTACCGCGGCATCGCGCTCCTGATGATCTTCGTGAACCACGTGCCCGGGGTTCTCTGGGAGCACTTCACCTCGCGCAATTTCGGCTTCTCCGATTCGGCCGAACTCTTCGTCTTCCTCGCAGGACTCTCCTGCGCGCTCGCCTACGGGCGCAGCTTCTTCGAGCGATCCGGCCTGATCGCCACGATCCGCGCCTTCCGCCGGGCGGGCGTCCTCTACCTCAACCACATCGCGCTCACGATGATCGTGGTCAGCCTCTACGCCTTCGCCTCGCTCGCGACCGGCGACGGGCGCTATCTCATGCAGCTCGGCTTCGGCTATTTCCTGTCGCGCCCGGTCGACACGCTCGCCGGCATCGCGACGCTCGGTCACCAGTTCGCCTATCTCAACATCCTGCCGATGTATGCGGTGCTACTCCTGATGCTGCCCCTCATGCTCGGCCTCGTGCGGCGCGTCGGCCTGCCGGGCCTCCTGGCCGTGTCCTGCGCCGTCTGGCTCCTCTGCGGCCTCCTGCGGCTGAACCTGCCGAACCACCCCAATCCCGGCGGCTGGCAGTTCAATCCCTTCGCCTGGCAGTTCCTTTTCGCGATCGGTCTGGCGGTCGGCCTCGCCAAGGCGGGGGGACAGGCGCTCGTCGGCTATTCGCGCCCGCTCTACGTCGCGGCCCTCGCCTATCTCGGCGTCTCCTTCGTGTTCGTGTCGGCCTCGCTCTGGGGCTGGGAGCAGACGCTGCCGCTGCCGGCCTTCGCGGTCCAGTTCGACAAGACCTACGTGTCGCTGCCGCGCCTCCTGCACCTTCTGGCGCTGGTCTACGTGTTCGCGCACGCGCCGAGCCATTCGCCGCTTCAGCGGATCGGCCGCGACAATCCGTTCGCGCTTCTCGGGCGCCATTCGCTGCCCGTCTTCGCGGTGGGTACGGTGCTGTCGCTCCTCGCCCAACTCCTGCGGCTCAACCGCGAGCCCTCGCTCGCCTTCGACACGGCGCTGATCGTCCTGGGGCTCGGCGTCCACTTCGCGCTGGCGCTGTTTCTCGACTGGTGGCGCGCGGTGAACGCGCCGGCTCCTATCCCGGACGCGGCGACGGCGCGCGAGTCCAACGCGGTGCGGGGCGTGCGCGCACGGGCCTGAGCCGCGCTCGCGACAACGTGCGCGGGCCCCCGTGCCTCGGGCACGACCTGTCGCTATAAGGCGGAGGCCGGATGCCCCGGCAGGAGGACCGCCCCTTGAAGGATGCCAGCCATCCCTTCTTCCGCCCACTCTGGCGCCGTGTGGCGCTGGTGGCGGTCTGCGCCACCTGGACGGTGGTCGAACTCGTCGTCGGCGATCCGACCTGGGCGATCATGACGGGCGCGATCGGCGCCTATGCCGCCTGGACGTTCCTGATCGCCTACAAGCCCGTGGCGGACGAGCTGCCGGCGGACCGGGAGCCCGGACCGCCCGCGGGAGCCTGACCTTCAGTTGCGGTTGGCGACCCCGGCCTGCGCGAAGGTCGCCATGCCGTTGTGGCAGGCGACCGCGGCCTTCACCACGGCGGCCGCCACCGCCGCGCCCGTGCCCTCCCCGAGCCGCATGCCGAGGGCGAGGAGCGGCACCTTGTCCATGAGGCGCAGCGCCTTCTGGTGCCCCGGCTCGGCCGAGACGTGGCCGAACAGGCAGTGGTCGAGCGCCCGCGGGTCCATCGCGTGGAGAATGGCGGCGCTGGCCGTGGCCACGAACCCGTCGATGATCACCGGAACGCGCTGCATCCGGGCGGCCAGGATCGCGCCGGTCATCGCCGCGATCTCGCGCCCGCCGAGCCGGCGGAGCACTTCCAGCGGATCGGCGAAGTGGGCGCGGTGCAGCTCGAGCGCCTCGTCGACCACCGCGATCTTGCGCGCGATGCCGGCCGCGTCATGCCCGGTTCCCGGCCCCACCCAGTCGGCCGCCGTGCCGCCGAAGAGCGCCGCGAAGATCGCTGCAGCCACCGCCGTATTGCCGATCCCCATCTCGCCGAGAATCAGGAGATCGGGCTCGCCGGCGAGGCATTCCATGCCGAAGGCCATGGTGGCCGCGCAGTCGCGCTCGCCGAGCGCCGCCTCCTCCGAGATGTCAGCGGTCGGGTAGTCCAGCGCGAGGTCGAAGATCTTCAGCCCGAGGTCGAAGGTGGCGCAGATCTGGTTGATCGCCGCACCGCCGGCCGCGAAGTTCTCGACCATCGATTGGGTGACGGAGGGCGGAAAGGCCGAGACGCCCTTCTTCGCGATCCCGTGATTGCCGGCGAACACCGCGACCACCGGTCGGTCGACCGTCGGGGCGCGCCCCTGCCAGGCCGCCAGCCATTCCGCGATCTCCTCCAGCCGGCCGAGGCTGCCCGAAGGCTTCGTCAGTTCCTCCTGCCGGTGCCGCGCCGCATGGCGCGCCGCGCCGTCGGCCTGCGGCATCTGGCGAAGGAGGGCGCGGATGTCGTCGAAGGGAAGGCCGGTGGCGGACATGGTGGCTCCGGAA
This sequence comes from uncultured Aureimonas sp., assembly GCF_913775355.1. Taxonomy (GTDB): domain Bacteria; phylum Pseudomonadota; class Alphaproteobacteria; order Rhizobiales; family Rhizobiaceae; genus Aureimonas. The sequence continues at coordinate 192 of NZ_CAJYIU010000175.1, read as the reverse complement.
GGATCGGGCGTTCGGTTGGCCGGGTGATAGGCGCAAAGCGGGAGCTTCGCAAACCCGCCGCACGCTCGCGGCCGAGCGGCGCCGGACGCCGCATCGTGTAGGCTGCGGGCCATGATTCGCCTCGTCCACAGCGTGCTGCGCGCCAGCGCCTTCCTCACCCGCCTGCCCGCGGTGCCGGCCGCATTCGCGGGG
>NZ_CAJYIU010000174.1 GCF_913775355.1 uncultured Aureimonas sp. | reverse complement strand
GTGTCGCGGCGATCACGGAACATTTCAGCCTGAAACAATTCGAGACGAACGTAAGCCGGCCATACATTCTCTAGAGGATCGACGGCAGGCTCGTCAGGAGACGGTGAAGGGTCGTGATCGTCCCCATGTCGGCGATACCGTCCACGCGGCGCGGCCGGAAGTGCCGCTGAAAGGCAAACGTGTTGAAACGCGTTGCCTCGTCGAAGGTTCCGCTGATTTTCTGAAAATATCCGTAAGCCGCAAGCAGCCCCTGATAGGCCTCGACAGGCTGCCCGCTGTCGCCCATCGCCAGGAAGCGGCCGCCGGTCGCTCTAGCGGGCTCGGTCCAGTGGCCAACCCCGGCCGCGAAAAGTTGATCCCACGGGAAGAGTTCGCCCGGATCCTCCTTGCGTGTGGGGGCAACGTCGGAGTGTGCGAGGACACTTTGTGGCGCTATGGACCAGCGCGCGACGCAATCGCGACACAATTCGATCACTGCCGCCACCTGCGCGGGAGGGAAGGCGCGGTAGCCGTGTTCGTGGCCGGGGTTCACGATCTCGATGCCGATCGACCGCGAGTTGACGTCGTCGCGGCCGCGCCACCACGACACGCCGGCGTGCCACGCGCGCCGGCTCTCCGGCACCAGCTGGAAGACGCGCCCGTCCTCCTCGACGAGATAGTGCGAGGACACCTCGCCCTCCGCGCCGGACAGACGGCGCAGCGCCGCCTCGCCGCTGACCATGCCGGTATAATGCAGGAGGAGAATGTCAGGCGACGCGCCGTTGCGCCGTGCGTCGTGATGGGGCGACGGGACGACGTGATCGACCAGCGTGCTGTCCGGCGTCATGTCATCGCGACCCGGCCCACGAGCGACCATGCCGCGTTGATCGCCTTCATCCGCTCGGTGGCTATTGCCATGAACTCCTCCGGAACCCCGCGCGCGGCCAGCCGATCCGGATGGTTCTCCTTGACGAGCTCGAGATAGCGCCGCCGGATCACCTCGGGCGGGTCGGTCGGCCGCACGCCCAGAACCGCGAACGCCCCTTCCGGCCCGGACTGGACGTGCCGCGCCCTGACACGCTCGAACTCGTCCTCGGTCATCCCGAAGATCTCGGCGACCCGCGCTAGGAACTCCAGCTCGCGCTCGTGGATGGTGTCGTCGGCGCCCGCGATGTGAAAGAGACCATCGAGGACGTCGCCGAGCAGCGCGCAGTTGCCCGGCCCGCCGTCGCAAAGCCCCCGCATCTTGGCGGCATAGATTTCGAAGCCGGCCGTGTCCCGCCGCGCGAGATCGTAGAGCCGGAAGACATTGCCGACCTCCTCGGGCGGGATCTTGAAGATCTCCTGGAAGGCCCGAATCTCCCGCTGGGTGACGACGCCATCGGCCTTCGCCATCTTGGCCGACAGGGCGATCATCGCGACCGAGAACGCGACGCGCCGGCGCGTGTCGCGATCCCCGGCATAGGCGGTGCGCACACGCTCGACGATGGCTTCGATGGCCTCCGCGCCGGTGGCGGCGAGATCACGAAAAAGCTGGGCGAGCGTCGAGAAGATGGACATGAGAGCCGGGTCCTGCCGCCGGTTGGGCGAGTCCCCGTCGTTCTATCCGATCGCGGCGGGCGGCTCAAAGGTCTTGGGCCCGCCCGCCGGGCGGGCCAACGAAAAGGCCCGCGCATCGCGGCGCGGGCCCTGTCGATCCTGCGGGGATCGGCGGATTACTGCGTGGTCGTGGTGCCCGTGGTGCCGGTCGCGGGCGTCGTCGCGGGCGCCATCGAGCTGCCGGTGGCGGGCGTCGTCGTCGTCGTTCCCGTCGCGGGCGTCGTCGTCGTGGTCGTCGCGGCCGGGGTGGTGGTGGACGAGCTCTTGTTGTCCGAGCACGCGCCGAGCGCAAGCATGGAGAGGGCGCCGATGGCGAGGGTCAGGGAACGCATGGATCGTCTCCGTTGGGTTTTATTCTCCCCACAACGACCGGATTGGAAATGGGTTCAATTTCATCAGTTCACGCCGTGAGTCTCGTTGAAACATGCCTTGCGTCAGGCTGGACGCCTCGGTCCGTGACAGGCTGGCGCAAGGCTCCGACGGGAAGGTCCCGGCGGGCTCCGGCCGCCTTGACGCCAACGGGAAGACGCATGCGCGCGATACAACGCCTCCTGTCGCGGGCCGCCTTCGGCTCGCGCGTCCTCCTCGTCGTCGGGGCGGCGCTTGCCGTCGCGGGATGCCGGAGCGCCTCGCTCGATCCCGCCGACCTCGGGCTGACCGGCGTCGCCGGAACGCAGCCGAACCACTATCCCGTCCATGGCATCGACGTGTCGAAGTACCAGGGCAAGATCGCCTGGGAAACGGTGCGCGCGGGTGGCGTCGCCTTCGCCTACATCAAGTCGACGGAAGGCGGCGACCGCGTGGATTCCGCCTTCCGCCGCAACTGGGACGCGGCGGGCGCAGCCGGCGTGCCGCGCGGTGCCTATCACTTCTTCTACTGGTGCCGGCCCGGCGTCGAGCAGGCCCGGTGGTTCATCGAGAACGTGCCGCGCGACCCGGCCGCCCTCCCCCCGGTCCTCGACGTCGAATGGACGCCGGACTCGCCGACCTGCACCCGCCGCCCGCCGCGCGAGGAGATGGTGCGCGAGATGACCGCCTTCATGGACACGCTCGAGAAGCACTACGGCGTGCGCCCGATCATCTACGCGCCGATCGACATCCACCGCGACCGCCTCGTCGGCACGTTCCCGAACCATCAGTTCTGGCTGCGCGGCGTGAAGGATCACCCGAGCGTCAACTATGCCGGCCGCGAGGACTGGCGGTTCTGGCAGTGGACCGCGACCGGCACGGTGCCGGGCGTCTCCGGAGAGGTGGACCGCAACGCCTTCTCCGGCACCAAGGCCGACTGGGAGACCTGGCTGCGGGCGCATCGCCCGGCCGCCTGACTTCCTCAAACCGCCCCATTTGGCCCGTCAAAGGCGGCAGATCCGAACCGCTCAGGAGCAACCGAACCGCAATGGCCCCTTCCTTCACATCGCTGGCGCTTGCCTCGACCCTCCTCGTCGCGGGCGTTTCTGGTGCGGCCGCGCAGGGCGCCCAGTGCGGCGGCAACTGGAACCAGTTCATGGACGGCGTGAGGGCCGAGGCGCTGGCCAAGGGCCTGTCGCCAGCCGGCGTCGATCGGGCGCTCGCCAACGTGCGCCAGGACGAGAAGGTGCTCTCGCGCGACCGCGGCCAGGCCGTGTTCCAGCAGGAATGGAGCCGCTTCCAGGGCCGCATGGTCAATAAGGACCGACTGGCCCGCGGGCTGGCGCAGCTGAAGAAATACGCCTCGACCTTCAGTGAGGTGGAGGCCGCGACCGGCGTGCCCGGTCCGGTGATCGCGAGCTTCTGGGGCCTCGAGACCGATTTCGGGGCCGTCCTCGGCGACTTCAACACCTTATCGGCGCTTGCGACCCTCGCGCACGACTGCCGCCGACCGGAAATCTTCCACCCGCACCTGATCTCGGCGATCGAGCTCGTCGACAAGGGCTACTTGCGCCCCGACCAGATGCGCGGCGCCTGGGCGGGCGAACTCGGCCAGACGCAGATGCTGCCCGAGGACTATATCGCCTTCGGCACCGACCAGGACGGCAACGGCCAGGTCAACCTCCTGACCGACGTGCCGGACGTCCTGATGACGACGGGCAAGTTCATCCAGTCGATGGGCTGGCAGCGCGGCCAGCCGTGGCTGGAGGCGATCCGCGTGCCGGCCGACTTCCCGTTCGACCGCGCCGCCCTCGTCAACAAGGAGCCGCGCCGCGCGTTCGCCGAACTCGGCGTCACAAAGTCCGACGGCAGGCCGCTGGAGCGCGACGACGTGCCGGCCTCGATCATCCTGCCGCAGGGCAAGGGCGGGCCGGCCTTCCTCGCCTTCCCGAACTTCGACATCTACCTCCAATGGAACAACTCGCTGACCTACTCGCTCACCGCCGCCTATTTCGGCACGCGGCTGGCCGGCGAGCCGGTGGTCGACATGGGCAATCCGCAGCCCGGCCTTGACGGCGAGCAGATGAAGGTGCTGCAGAACAAGCTCGCCGCGCTCGGCTACGACGTCGGCAAGGTGGACGGCATCCTCGGCGCCAACACGCGCGCGGCGGTGGCCACAGAGCAGGGCAAGCGCGGCTTCGCGCCGGACGGCTGGCCGACGGCGCCGTTCCTCGCCGCCCTCAACTGATCCTCGAACGGGCGGGCCATGACGGCCCGCCCGCCTGCCTTCAGAGCTTCACCAGCACCTTGCCGACCTTGCCGGGCGCGAGCGAGGCCTCGACCGCGCGGCCGATCTCGGCAAGTGGAACGACCTCCTCGGCCACAAGCGTCAACTCGCCCTTGGCGACGCGGGTCACGAGTTCGCCCATCAGCCGCTTGCGGTCGTCCGGCGACACGGCTGGGCCGACCTTGGCGCCCCAGAAGCCCTTCACCGTAAGCTGCTTGAAGATCACCGCGCCGGACGGGATCTGCATCGGCTCGCCGGTCATCGAGCCGAAGCAGACGAGCGTACCGTTCTCGCCGATCACGTCGGCAAGGTCCGTCGCCGCCTTGCCGCCGACGGATTCGACGCCGGCCTTGATCGGCGCGCCGCCGGTGAGCTCGCGCACCCGGTCCTTCCAGCCCTCGCTCGACGTCGAGACGGCGTTGCGGATGCCAGCAGTCTCCAGCTCAGTGACGCCCTCGTCGCGCCGCACCAGGCTGACGACGTGGATGCCGCGCGCCTCGGCGAGCTTGGCCAGCATCCGCCCGACCGCGCCGTTGGCGGCGTTCTGGACGATCCAGTCGCCGGCGGTCGCGCCGAGCGATTCCAGCAGCGTGATGGCGCTGAAGGGCATGGCGATCAGCTGCGCGGCCGCCTCGTCGGAAATTTCGTCCGGCACCGGCATGACGCCCGCCGCCTTGGCGATAAAGCTTTCGGCCCAGGTGCCATGAACCCCGGCCGCGCTGACGCGCCGGCCGACCATCGCGGCATCCACCCCCTCGCCCACCGCCTCGATCGTGCCGACCGCCTCGGAGCCGCCGATCGCGGGCAGCAGCGGCTTGTAGCCGTAGGTGCCGCGCACGGTCCACAGATCGTGGTTGTGGATCGGCGACAGGAGCGTGCGGATGCGCACCTCGCCCGGGCCCGGCTCCGGCGTCGGGCTGTCGGCCTGATGCAGGACGGTGGCGGGATCGCCGAACGTGTCGTGAACAGCGCTTTTCAT
>NZ_CAJYIU010000173.1 GCF_913775355.1 uncultured Aureimonas sp. | reverse complement strand
TCGAGGATACGATCTCGATCCTGCGCGGCCTGAAGGAGAAGTACGAGCAGCACCACAAGGTGCGCATCTCGGACTCGGCGCTCGTCGCCGCCGCGCAGCTGTCGAACCGCTACATCACCGACCGCTTCCTGCCGGACAAGGCGATCGACCTCGTGGACGAGGGTGCCGCGCGCCTGCGCATGGCGGTGGACTCCAAGCCCGAGGCCCTCGACGAGATCGACCGGCGCGTCGTGCAGTTGAAGATCGAGCGCGAGGCCCTGAAGAAGGAACACGACGACGGGGCACGATCGCGCCTCGAACGGCTGGAGGCGGAACTCGCCAACCTCGAGGAGGAGAGCGACCGGCTCACCACCTCCTGGCAGGCCGAGAAGTCGAAGTTGGGCTTAGCCGCCGATCTCAAGCGGCGGCTCGACGAGGCGCGCAACGATCTTGCGATCGCGCAGCGCCGCGGCGAGTTCCAGCGCGCGGGCGAGCTCGCCTATGGCGAGATCCCGCAGCTGGAGCGTGAGCTCGCAGAGGCGGAAGGCTCCGATGGCAAGGCGTCGATGGTCGAGGAGACCGTGACGGCCGACCACGTCGCGCAGGTTGTCTCGCGCTGGACCGGCATTCCGGTCGACCGGATGATGCAGGGCGAGCGCGAGAAGCTCTTGTCGATGGAAGACGCGCTGGCCAAGCGCGTCGTCGGCCAGGGCGAGGCGGTGCAGGCCGTCAGCCGTGCGGTGCGGCGCGCCCGCGCCGGGCTGCAGGACCCGAACCGGCCGATCGGCTCGTTCATCTTCCTCGGGCCGACCGGCGTCGGCAAGACGGAGCTGACGAAGGCGCTTGCGCGCTTCCTCTTCGACGAGGAGACCGCGATGGTGCGCATCGACATGTCGGAGTTCATGGAGAAGCACTCCGTGGCCCGGCTGATCGGCGCCCCTCCGGGCTATGTCGGCTACGAGGAGGGGGGTGTGCTCACCGAGGCGGTGCGGCGGCGGCCCTACCAGGTGATCCTCTTCGACGAGATCGAAAAGGCGCATCCCGACGTCTTCAACGTCCTCCTGCAGGTGCTCGACGACGGGCGCCTGACGGACGGGCAGGGGCGCACGGTGGACTTCCGCAACACGCTGATCGTCATGACCTCGAATCTCGGCTCGGAATACCTGACCGCGCTGCGCGACGATCAGGACGTGTCGGAGGCGCGGGGCCAGGTGATGGATGTGGTGCGCTCGGCCTTCCGGCCGGAGTTCCTCAACCGTGTCGACGAGATCATCCTGTTCCACCGCCTGAAGCGGGCGGAGATGGGCGCGATCGTCGACATCCAGATGGGTCGCCTCGAAAAGCTTCTGGAGGAGCGCAAGATCGTGCTCGAGCTCGACGAGAGCGGGCGCGAGTGGCTGGCGGACAAGGGCTACGACCCCGCCTACGGCGCGCGGCCCCTGAAGCGGGTGATCCAGCGCGAAGTGCAGGACCCGCTCGCCGAGAAGATCCTGCTCGGCGAGGTGAAGGACGAGGACCGGGTGAAGATCTCGTCCGGCACCGACCGGCTCAACTTCTACGTCGTCGGCTCGAAGGCCGGCACGGCGGGAGACCGGGTCGCGGCCTGACGGATCGACGATCCGAAACGACAAAGGGGGCGGCCCGGCGGGCCGCCCCCTTTTTTGCCGGCGGGTCGCCGCTCAGTAGTAGGCGACGCCGTAATAGTCGTTGATGCGCCGGCCGTAGTCGGCGTCGACCCAGTTGGGACGCTCGGCCGCGCCGAAGCGGGGCGCGTCCTTCAACTGGTCGATGGTGATGCCGACGACGTAGCCGCCCTGACGCTCGTCGTATTTCAGCACCTCCCACGGCAGGGGATGATACTCCTCGCCGATGCCGAGGAAGCCGCCGAACGACATGATGGCGTATTTGACGCGTCCGTCGCGCTTCCCGATCACGATATCGTAGATGTGGCCGAGATTGTCGCCGTCGGTGTTGTAGACGCGCGTGCCGTTAACGCGGCTCGCCTCGATGGCATCGGCCCCGACCTCGATCTCGGACGTCGAACCGGTTCCCAGAGTGGAGGACATCGAACCTTCTCCCTTCGGTTGCTCGTGACAGGGGAAACGGCAAGCGCCCCGGCGTGTTCCGAAAAAGGCTGGGGCGGCGCGGTCGTGCCTCTCGTTAACTCCAGGTTCATTTGCGCTTCGTTAATCATCTTCGGACCAGCATTGCGCCCTATTTGCCTGTCAGGCGTTCGCCGTCCGGGCGTCGCCCGCGAGGCTTGAGCGAAGGAGGCAGGGACATGGCAAAGGGTGCGGTGGGGGCGGTGGCCCTCGTTCTGGCCGGCCTGTCGGCCGGCATCCTTCCGGCCGCGGCGCAGGGCTACGACCCGGCCTACGAGGACTACGGTCCTGGCACGGAAAGCTTTCGCGACGAGTTCGGCAACATCGTCACCGTGGACTCCTACGGCCGGGTGATCGCGGTGGAGCGGCCGGGCGACCGGCGGCAGCGGCGGGGGCAGCGCGGCAACGCGCCGTCCGGTCCGGTGGTGCTGGAGGGGCGCGTCGGCGAGGTGCCGCCCGCCTCCGATTACGGCGCGCCGCAGAACCCCTACGACGACTACGACAGCTATGGCGACGCGCCGGTCGAGAGCCAGCCCCTGCCGCCGCCGGGCGCATGGGACCAGGCCGGACTGCCCGACCAGAGCACCACCGGTTCGATCGCGCCGGGAGAGGGGGCCGCCGCCTTTCCGAATTCCGGTCAGCGCCTCGAAGGCCAGACGATGATCGAATCGAACCCGGCGCCGAAGGTTGCCGGGCCGACCGGCAAGAACGCCAAGATCGAGACCGCCGCCCTGCAGGTGCTCCTCGACCGCGCGGGCGCCTCGCCCGGCGTGATCGACGGGCGCATGGGCGGCAATGTCGACAAGGCGGTCGCCGCCTACGCCGAGATGACTGGCCGCTCGATCGACGCGACGAACGCCCAGTCGCTGATGGAAGAGCTCATGGCGACCGGGGGCCCCGCCGTCGTCACCTACGAGATCACCAACGAGGACGTCGGCGGCCCCTATGTCGCGGCGATCCCCGAGGACTACGCCCACAAGGCGATGCTGCCGGCGATGAGCTACGAGCGCGTCACCGAGATGCTGGCCGAGCGCTTCCACATGGACGAGGGCTATCTCAAGGAGATCAACCCCGGCGCCGACTTCACCCGTCCGGGCACGCAGATCAAGGTCATGGCGACCGGCGAGAACGTGACCGGCCAAGAGGTCGCCAAGATCATCGCCGACAAGGGGCGCGAGCAGGTGCGCGCCTACGACGCGAGCGGGCGGCTGGTCGCCGCCTACCCGTCCTCGATCGGCTCGACCTCGACGCCCTCGCCGTCCGGCACGGTGGAGGTCGCCCGCATCGCCTTCGATCCGAACTACACCTACAACCCGAAGATCAACTTCAAGCAGGGCGCCAACGACAAGGTGCTGACCATCCCGCCCGGCCCCAACGGGCCGGTGGGCACGATCTGGATCGCGCTGTCCAAGCCGACCTATGGCATCCACGGCACGCCCGAGCCCTCGAAGATCGGCAAGAGCAACAGCCACGGCTGCGTGCGACTGACCAACTGGGACGCGGCCGAACTCGCCAAGCTCGTGAAGCCGGGCGTCACCGTCGAGTTCGTGGACTGACAACGGCATGAAGCGGGGGGCGCGGATGGCAGACCGGTCGATTCTCGCCCTGGCGATGCTGGGTCTTCTTTCCGCCGCGCCCGCCACGGCGCAGACCGTGCCCGTGCCGACCGAGGCACCCGGCGAGCGGCCGGCCGCGACCGACGTGGTGCCCGGCGCGCCGTCGAACCCGGCGAGCGAAGCCGCGACCCCCGATCCCGCCACCGTCCCGGTGCCGGAGGAGCGCCCGGCGCCGCCCGAGGCGCCGCCTCCGGCTGCTCCGGCCCCTGCCGATGCCGCGCCCGCAGCGCCGGCCGAGGGCGAGGCTCCACCCGCTGCGCCGCCCGCACCCGCACTTGACGCACCGCAGCCCGCCTACGTCTCGCCCGAAAAGGCCCGCACCGAGCCCGAGCCCGGCGCGCCGGACGTGCCGCCGATGGCCGTGACCCCGGCCGAAACCGTCGAGGCCGCGGCGGCCGTCGAGGACGCCATCCAGTGCGAGGGCGAACTCAGGGCGCGCGGCGCCGACTTTTCCGTCGGCGAGACGATCGCCGAGGGCGACTGCGGCGTGCTGCGCCCGGTGTCGGTGAAGAGGCTTTCCAACGGCACCAGCGTCGAGCCGGGCACGGTGATGCTGTGCCGGACGGCGCTGGCGCTCGACGTCTGGGTGTCGGAGGGCGTCGCGCCCGCCGCCAAGGCCGAGTTCAAGGGTGCGACGGTGAAGGCTCTGACCCAGGCCTCCACCTATGTCTGCCGCGCGCGGGCGAGCGAACAGAAAATCTCGGAGCATTCGCGCGGCAGCGCCATCGACATCGCGGGCTTCGAGCTCTCCGACGGCACGACGCAGCCGGTCGAGGCGAAGGAGGCGGGAACGCCGGCCGACCGGTTCGCGGCCGCGGTGCGCCGGGCCGCGTGTGGGCCGTTCCGCACGGTTCTCGGCCCCGGCACCGACAGCGATCACGGCACCCATCTTCACCTCGACATCGCGGCCCGCAACGGCGACGCCACCTATTGCCGCTGACGCCGTTCGGCAGGCATGGAATTCCTCGGACGTTTTGGCGACCGAGCCCCGATCGCGTCTTTCCTCCGCAGGGCTTGCGACTATAGTCCGCCCGCGCCGCCGGCTCCGGCGGCCGAGAGGAGGACTCATGCCCTATACCGCCGACGACCAACGCTATGCCCGCGCCAACTTCCGCCGCTGCGGCCGCTCCGGGCTCGACCTGCCCGCCATCTCGCTCGGCCTGTGGCAGAACTTCGGCGGCACCGACGTGTTCGAGACGGGCCGGGCGATCCTGCGCCGGGCCTTCGACCGCGGCGTCACGCATTTCGATCTCGCCAACAATTACGGGCCGCCTCCGGGCTCCGCCGAGGAGAACTTCGGCCGCTGGATGGACCTCGACTTCCGCCCCTATCGCGACGAGCTGGTGATCTCCACCAAGGCGGGCTGGGACATGTGGCCGGGCCCTTACGGCAACTTCGGCTCGCGCAAGTATCTCGTGGCGTCGCTCGACCAGGGCCTGAAGCGCATGGGCCTCGACTATGTCGACATCTTCTACCACCACCGGCCCGACCCGAAGACGCCGCTGGAGGAGACGATGGGCGCGCTCGACGCGATCGTGCGCTCGGGCAAGGCACTCTATGTCGGCGTGTCCTCCTACGGACCGGACCGTACGCGCGAAGCCCACGCCATGCTGAAGGCGATGGGCACGCCGATGCTGATCCACCAGCCGTCCTACTCGATGCTGAACCGCTGGGTGGAGGCGGAACTCCTCGACACGCTGACGACGCTCGGCGTCGGCTGCATCGCCTTCTCGCCGCTGGCGCAGGGTCTCCTGACCGACAAGTATCTCGGCGGTGTGCCGGAGGGCTCGCGCGCGGCGAAGGCGAAGTCCTTCTCGCCCGACCTCGTCACCGACGAGAACGTCACGCGCATCCGCGCCCTCAACGAGATCGCCAAGGCGCGCGGCCAGTCGCTGGCGCAGATGGCGATCGCCTGGGTGCTCCGGAACCCGGCCGTCACTTCGGCGCTGATCGGCGCGCGCACGGTGGCGCAGCTCGATTCCTCGCTGGATGCCCTGAACAATCTCGAGTTCTCGGGCGAGGAACTCGCCGCCATCGACCGCTCGGCCACCGAGGGCGGGATCGACCTGTGGCGCTCGCAATCGTCGATCGGTCGCCAGCCGGCCTGACGCACGACAAGGTAAGGGCGGGCCGCGACCGCTCGCCCTTCCTCGGATCTAGTGCGCGGCGACGCGCATCTCGTCGACGCTGTCCTTCAGGAGGTTGTCGATCCGCTCGCGCTCGCGCTGGAAGGCGACGAGCTGATCGCCGGAAAGCTGCCGGCCCGACGGAAGACGGATGCGCATCGGGTCGACGCGCGTGCCGTTGACGGTGACCTCGTAGTGCAGATGGTTGCCGGTCGACAGGCCCGTCGAGCCGATATAGCCGATGATCTGCCCCTGGCGGACGCGCGCGCCCTTCACCACGCCGCTGGCGATCTTGCTCTGGTGAGAATAGGATGTCTCGTAGCCGTTGGCATGGCGGATGATGGTCTGCTGGCCGAAGCCCGTGGACCAGCCCGCCTGTTCCACGACGCCCGAGCCGGACGCCAGGATCGGGGTGCCGCGCGGCGCCGCCCAGTCGACGCCCCAGTGCATGCGGGCATAGCCCAGCACGGGATGGCGGCGCGAGCCGAAGGGCGAGGTGAACCGACCGTTCGGCACCGGGTTTCGCAGGAGGAACTGCTTCGCGCTGCGCCCGTCGTCGTCGTAGTAATCGGTCTGGTCGTCGTCGGAGGTGAAGAAGCGGTAGTAGCGCTTGGTCGTGTCGCCGAACTTGGCCTCCACGAAGAGGATCTGCGAGTCGGTGCTCGCTTCCTCCTCGCCTTCCTTCAAAGAATAGAGAAGTGTGAGCCGATCGGTCGGATCGAGCCGTGCCTGGAAGTCGACGTCGGCCGACAGGATCTTCAGGAGTTTGCGGCAGAGGCGGTCGTCGAGCCCGTAGGCGAGGGCCGCCTGATAGATCCCGTCGTAGACGGTCGGCATGTTCTGGCGCATCGGCGCCTCGGTGGCATTCTCGTCGAAGGCTTGGGCGACGGAGCGGCTGAGCGCGGGCTCCGGCCCTTCCTCGAACGACCCGTCGTCGGCGAGCGCCACGGTCGCCAGATGCCGTTCGCCGCGATAGGCCGAAAGGCGCACGATCCGCGATCCCTCGCCGGACGGCTCGAGACCGAGACGCAGCACCTCGCCTGCGTCGAGCGAGCTGCGCCCGAGAAGGGCGGAGAGGCGCGAGGCGGCGGCCTCGCCGTCCTCGTGTCCGTTCTCGGCGAGCGCGCCGGAGATTTCAAGCGTCTCGCGGAACGGCACGATCTCCTCGAAGTAGCGCGATACCCGATCCTGCCGTTCCTCGGCTGGTGACATCGAGACGTTCTCGGCCGTGACGCGCGCGGCGGAGCCCGGAACGTAGTCCGAGGCGTCCGACAGCGTGCCGCCGAAGCGGGAGGTGTCGAAGGCCTGATAGGCCGCGACCTGGACCGGTGCTGAGGCGAGGCGCGGTTCCGCCTCGCGCACCAGGAACTCGGCCTCGCGCGTGCCGATATCGGGCGCATCGTCGTAGCTCGCCGCATCGAATTCGAAGGGCTCGACGGCGAGCCCGACGTCGCCCTCGACCTTGGCGTCGTAGATCTGTCCGGTCTCGGGGACCTGTGTGGGCTCCGGCTCGTCGTCGTCGCTGCCGATGACGTTCATCGCATCGAAGGCGGGATAGGAGACGGTGGTCGGATGACGCGCGCCCAGAAGCATCGAGGCATAGGCGAAGGGGAGCGAGCGGATCACCTCGCGATCGCCCTCGCGCATCAGGGTCGGCACCTCGATGGTCGACCGGTTGCGGTCGATCGGGATCGGGGTCGCGAAGACGCGCTCGCCGCGTTCGACGATATCGGTTTGGGGCGCGGAGATCTCGCCGACGACCGCGGGGGAGACCAGCATGCGGCGTCCGTCGTGGGCGGCCGACAGGGCGATGCCCATCATTGCGCTCGACGTCAGGCCGGTCAGAAGGGTGCCGGCGAGCCAGCGGGCCGAGACCTGGCGGCGGTCCGGCTTGCGACGGACGTCGGCGACGAGCGCAGGCTGGTTCCCGAAGTTCGGCTTGGCGTATCGCTCGTGATTCATTCCGGTCTCATGCTGGTCCGCCTTCCCCTGGCCTTAACAAAGCGGCCGAAAAGCGAAGGCGACGCGCAAGGGGCATCCCCGGACCGTCGCTGTTGCCGGGCGGCCACAGCGACGGTCGTTGCGTGAGATAGAGGGGCGGCGATCAGGAGATGTCAACCAATCGGCCGGTCTCGGCCCTGGGGAAGCTGGGGACGGTGCTCCTCGTCCTGCGCGAGGTAACGGCGAACCCGAGGAGCTCACGATGGATCGACCTCCTCACAGCATGGAACCGGCGATCATCGAGGGGGTGGACGATGGTGTCGCCAGACGGCCTCCATCCGCGGTGCAACATGAAGTGGGGAAGGACGACAAGGGCCCGGGCGTGCATTCGTTTCCTCCCCTTTGATGGCCTCATGTCGGTCCGATGACGATGCCCTGACGATCCGAAGCGTTCGTAACCTGCTGATGTCGTTCGAAGTTTGCACTTTTTTCCTTCCCCCTCGCATTTCCCTGTTGACCTTCGTCGGTGGCTCCCCCTATAAGGCGTTCATCGACGACGGCGGTGGCGCCGGGGCGGGTTGGACGGGGTGCAGAAGCACACTGAATGATCTGCCGGGACGTTGGGCTAGCGGTTGTGTTCCCCGGGTATCTGGGGGGTATGGCTGACTGGCTCGGTTTTGCGCCTTCTGAGAGTGTCGGACGAGTTTTTTCGAGTTTGCTTTTGGCATGCTTGGAAGGGTGGCTGGCCTTGTTGGTCACCCGAGCGGCG
>NZ_CAJYIU010000172.1 GCF_913775355.1 uncultured Aureimonas sp. | reverse complement strand
GCGGTCTCGGCGATGGCCGAGATCGAACAGTCCTCGGCGCGGATCGGCAACATCATCGGCGTCATCGACGAGATCGCCTTCCAGACGAACCTTCTGGCGCTGAACGCGGGCGTCGAGGCCGCGCGCGCCGGCGAGGCCGGCCGGGGCTTTGCGGTGGTGGCGCAGGAGGTGCGCGGTCTCGCCCAGCGCTCGGCCGAGGCGGCCAAGGAGATCAAGGCGCTGATCGAGGCGTCGGGGGCGCAGGTGGGCTCGGGCGTCGAGCTCGTCTCGGCGTCGGGCCGGTCGCTGGAAGCGATCGTCGCGCAGGTCGGCGGCGTCGCGCAGTCGATCGCCGAGATGGCGGATGCGGCGCGCGAGCAGGCGGTGGCGCTTCGCGAGGTGTCGGTGGCGGCCGACCAGATGGACAAGGTCACCCAGCAGAACGCGGCGATGGTGGAGGAGACGACGGCGGCGGCGCAGGCGCTGTCGGGCGAGACGGAGGGTCTGGCGGGTCTGGTGTCGGGCTTTGCGACGGGGGCGGGGCACCGTGCGCCCGCACCGTCGGTGTCAGCATCCGTGCGCACCGCCGCCCATGCGGCACACGCCGCAGCGCCGCGCCGCGTGGCGGCGGCACCGATGCGTCCGGTTCAGCCGGCCCCGGCCCGCCTCGTTGCGCAGATGCGCACCGCCGGCCATGGCGGCGCGGCGCCGAAGAACGCCGCCGTCGAGGACGGGTGGGAGGAGTTCTGATCGGACCTGGGCCGTCCGACCGCCAATGAGCAGTTGAGCCGCCGCGCTACCCGACTGGAGGCGCGGCGGTTTGCTGTCGAAGTCTAGTGATCGTCCGCCTCGAAGCCGAGGCCGGCTTCGACCGCCGGCTGGCTCGTGAAACCTTCGAGGCTGCCGCGGGGCTTCAGGTCACGCTCGATCTCAAGCGGCGATACGGCGTAGGCCGTCAGCAGTTCGGCCAGCGAACGCAGGGCGTGGATGTGGATGCGCTCCCAGCCGTGCGAGGCGTCGACGCCGAAGGTGACGAGCGCGGTGCGCACGTCGTGCCCCGCGACCACGGCCGAGGCAGAATCGGATCGGTAGTAGCGGAACACGTCCTTCTGGAAGCGGATGTCCTCGTCGCGGCAGAGCCGCACGAGCTTTCGGGTGAGGTGATAGTCGAACGGGCCCGTCTGATCGGCCATCGCGATGGTGACGCCGAACTCCGCCGAGTTCTGGCCCGGTGCCGACGTGCCGTTGTCGACCGCCACCATCGAGGCGACGTCGGGCGTCAGGATCGAGGCGGCGCCGACGCCGACCTCCTCGGCGATGGTGAAGAGCCAGTGCGTATCGACCGGCGTCGCGGATTTCTCGCGCTCCAGCGCCTCGATCGAGGCGAGCATCACGGCGACGCCCGCCTTGTCGTCGAGATGGCGCGAGACGATGAAGCCGTTGTCGAGGAATTCCGGCTGCGGATCGATCGCCACCGTGTCGCCGACGTCGATGCCGAGCTTGACCGTATCGTCGTGGTTGCGCGTGTGATCGTCGACCCGGAGTTCCACATGGGCCCAACCGACCGGCGCGGTATCGACCTCCTCGTTGAACGTGTGGCCGGATGCCTTTAGCGGCAGGATCGTGCCGCGGAACGTCTTGTCCTCGGCCATGACGGTGGCGCGCGCGCCCTCGGCGAAGCGGGCCGACCAGTGGCCGATCGGCACGAGTTCCAACCGTCCGTTCTCCTTGACCCGCTTCACCTGCGCGCCGAGCGTATCGACATGGGAGACGATCGCGCGCGCCGCCGCGCGGCGGCTGCCCTGACGCACGGCCCGGATCGCGCCGCGCCGCGTCAGCTCGACCTCGAGCCCCAGCCGCTGCAACTCCTCGCTGACATGGCGCACCACGGAATCCGTGTAGCCGGTCGGGCTCGGAATGTGCAGGAGCTCGTGGAGCTGCTTGAGGAGGTACTCGGTATCGATCATGTGACGGGCCATGGATCGTCAACCGGAAATGCGCCGCTTGGCGCGGAGGGTGCGCACCGACGCCGGGATGGATAGCGGAAACAGGAGATCGATGAAGCGTTCGGCCGTCGGCTGCGGCTCGTGATTAGCGAGCCCCGGCCGCTCGTTCGCCTCGATGAAGACATAAGGCTCCTCGCGGGCGTCCTTGACCATGAAGTCGACACCGCAGACCGGAATGTCGATCGCGCGGGCCGCTGCGATCGCCGCTTCGACGAGGCGGGGATGGACGATGTCGGTGACGTCGTGGATCGTGCCGCCGGTGTGGAGATTGGCCGTGCGCCGGACGGTGACGCTCTCCCCCTCGGGGATCACGGCGTCCCATCCGTAGCCGGCGCCTTGAAGCGTGCGTTCAGTCTCGGCGTCAATCGGCACGCTCGATTCCCCGCCTGTCGCCGCGGCCCGGCGCCGCGACAGGCGCTCGATCAGCTCGCGCGCGCTTGAGCGTCCGTCGCCGACGACGCAAGGCGGACGGCGGATCGCGGCGGCAACCAGCCGGAAGTCGATCACCACGAGACGCAGGTCCTCGCCGGTGAAGCAGGCCTCGATCAGGACCCGTTCGCACTCGCGCTTCGCGACGTCGATCGCGGTGCGCACCGCCTCCATCGTCTCCAGTCCGACGGCGATCCCGCGGCCCTGCTCGCCACGCGCGGGCTTGACGACGACCGAGCCGTGATGGGCGAGGAAGTCCGCGATCGCCGCCTCGTCCTCCCCCGCCACGATCTGTTCGGGAACCGCGACGCCTGCGTCCTCGACGAGGCGACGGGTCACGCTCTTGTCGTCGCAGATCGACAGGGCGACGGCGGAGGTGAGTTCCGACAGGCTCTCGCGGCAGCGCAGGCTTCGCCCGCCGTAGGTCAGCCGGAAAAAGCCGCCCTTGGCGTCGAGGATCTCGACATGGATGCCGCGTCGGCGCGCCTCGTCGATGATGATGCGGGCATAGGGGTTGAGGTCCTCCTCGACCGCAGCGGAGCCCGTGAAGAGGCGCTCGTTGATCGAATTGCGGCGCTTGACAGCAAAGACCGGCAGTCGCTCGAAGCCGAGCCGCTCGTAGAGCGCGATCGCCGGCTCGTTGTCGTGCATGACCGAGAGGTCCATCGTGGCACAGCCGGCCGCTCGGTGATGCTCGGCGAGGGCACGGACCAGCGCCTCGCCGATGCCGGGCGGCGCTGCCTGCGGGTCGATCGCGAGGCACCAGAGCGAGGAGCCGTTCTCGGGGTCGGCGAAGGCCTCGCCGTGATGAACACCGGTGACGGTGCCGAGGATCGCGCCCGTCGCGTCGTCCTCGGCCACGAGATAGGTCAGCACCGGATCCTGCCGGTGGCGCCAGAGAAAGTCCGGATCGATCGGCACCATGTTGCGCGAGCGGTAGATCCGGTTGACGGCGCTCGTCTCCGCGGCGGCACCGAGAGCGCGGACGGAGAACCCGTGCGGCTCGCGCTCGGCCGGAGGCAGGCGCGACAGGTCGAGGCGATAGGTATGCGAGGGATCGAGGAACAGGTCCTGCGGAGCCTGGGCGAGAAGGACATGCGGGTCGCAGACATAGAAGGCGATGTCGCGCCGGTCGGACCCTTCCTCCTCGAGGTTGCGCGCGAGGTCGCCGGCGTCCGCGAAGGTCTGCGCGAAGACGATGCGGCCCCAGCCGCAATCGACGACGGCGTTGGCGTCCGGGCCGCTCACAGGCCCTGCTCCTGCAGCCACAGCTCCAGAAGCGCCGCCTGCCAGAGTTCGGAGCCCTGCAGCGGGGTGATATGGCTGGCGGGGTCGGCAAACAGCGTGTCGAGCCAAGCCGGCTCGAACAGACCGCGTTCGCGGGCGCGCTGCGAACCCATCGCGTCGCGGACCATGTCGAGCGTCGGCCCGGCAAGGTACTTCAGCTGCGGCACCGGGAAATAGCCCTTCCGTCGGTCAATCACCTCGTGCGGGATGACGAGGCGAGCGACGTCCTTGAGGATGCCCTTGCCGCCGCCCTTCAGCTTCTCGGCGGAGGGAACACGTGCGGCCAGTTCGGCGAGTTCATGGTCGAGGAAGGGCACGCGCGCCTCGAGACCCCAGGCCATGGTCATGTTGTCGACGCGCTTGGCCGGGTCGTCCACCAGCATGACCTGGCTGTCGATGCGCAGTGCCTTGGCGACGGGATCGCCCGCGCCGGGCAGGGCGAAATGGTCGCGCACGAACTCGCCGCTCGCATCGAAGCCAGCGTGCCACTGCGGCCGAAGTTGGCCCGACAGCGTCTCGTGGCTGCGATCGAAGAAGGCTTGTCGGTAGGTCGCGACCGGATCGGCAGCGTCCGCCATCGGTGGATACCAGTGGTAGCCCGCGAAGATCTCGTCGGCGCCCTGGCCGGACTGCACGACCTTGATGTGCTTGGAGACCTCGCGCGACAGGAGGTAGAAGCCGATATTGTCGTAGGAGACCATCGGCTCCGACATGGCACGGATCGCGCCCGGCAGTTCGGTCAGGAGTTCATGGCCGGGCACGAAGATCTGATGGTGCCGGGTGCCGTAGTGCCTGGCGATGAGATCGGAATACTCGAACTCGTTGCCGACCTCGCCGTTGGCGTCCTCGAAACCGATCGAGAAGGTGGAGAGGCCGGTCTGGCCCGCCTCGGCCAGAAGGCCGACGATCAGCGAGGAATCGACGCCGCCGGACAGGAGGACGCCGACCGGCACGTCCGACACCATGCGCCGTTCCACCGCGCGGCGCAGGGCGTCGAGCACCATGTCGCGCCACTCGTCGCTCGTGCGGTTCTCGTCGCCCGCGGCCGGTCCGAAGGGCGGGGCCCAGAAGGTCTCGTCGTCGAAGCGTCCGTCCGGCTCGATCATCCGGGTCGTCGCGGGCGGCAGCTTCCTGACGCCCTTGAGGATGGTGAGCGGGGCCGGCACCACGGCATGGAACGTCATGTAGTGGTGGAGCGCGACCGGATCGATCGCGGTGTCCACCTCGCCGGTCGCGACGAGGGCGGGCAGCGAGGAGGCCAGGAGCAGACGCTCGGGCGTGTGCGACAGGTACATCGGCTTGATGCCGAAGCGATCGCGCGCCAGCATCACACGGCCGCTCTCGCGCTCAAAGATGGCGAAGGCGAACATGCCGTGGAAGCGCTTCACGCAGTCGCGGCCCCAGGCGTGATACGCCTTGAGAATGACCTCCGTATCGCCATGCGAGAAGAAGCGGTAGCCGAGCCCCTGCAGTTCCCGGCGCAGTTCGGGATAGTTGTAGATGCAGCCGTTGAAGGCGAGGGTGAGCCCGAGGTCCGGGTCCTCCATCGGCTGCGCGGCCTTTTCCGACAGGTCGATGATCTTGAGCCGCCGGTGGCCGAAGCCGACGCGGCCGCGCAGCACCATGCCGGAACCGTCGGGGCCGCGCGGCGAAAGGCACGCGCCCATGGCCGCGATGCGCTCTGGAGAGGCGAAACCGCCGTCGAAGCGGATCTCACCGCAGATGCCGCACATGGGCTCGTTCCTCGCTCGTTCGGATGGTTCGTTCGCCTTGGAGATAGGCCTCGCTGCGATGCGACAACCCCAAAGTGCCCCTTGGCGCTGGGTGCCGGGACGACTAAGACCAGCCGAAGCAGGGATTGGGGACGCGCCACAGGTGAGCCGGGACGACGAGAACGCGCTGCGACAGCGCCTGGTGCCGATGGACGTCTACCGCTCCTATCTCGGCGGCGACCCGTTCGTGTCCGACTGGCTGACGGTCGATCAGAGCATGATCGACCGGTTCGCCGACGCCACCAACGACCACCAGTTCATCCATGTCGATCCCGCGCGGGCGATGGCCGAGACGCCCTTCGGCGGCACCATCGCGCACGGCTTCCTGTCGCTCTCGCTTCTCTCGACGCTTGCCTACGACGCCATGCCCGGCGTCGACCGCACGCGCATGGGCGTCAATTACGGCTTCGACGAGGTGCGCTTCCTGACGCCGGTCAAGAGCGGCGCGCGCGTGCGCGGCAGCTTCCAGCTCGTGGCGGTGAAGGAGCGGGCCGTCAGCCTGCAATCCACCTGGAACGCCAACGTCGAGATCGAGGGGGCGCCGAAACCCGCGCTCGTGGCGCGCTGGATCACGCTGGCGGTGCTCGAGCCGCCGGCCGACGACGAAGGGACATGAAGCATGAGCGAAGCGCCCGCCTGGCCCCGCGCCGTCCTGTTCGATCTCGACGGGACGCTGGTCGATTCCCTGCCGGACATCCATGCCGCCCTTAACGAGACGCTGGAGAGCCTCGGTGAGCCGCCGTTCACGATCGAGGCCGTCGGGCGCATGGTGGGGCAGGGCGTCCAGATCCTGATCGGCCGCGCCTACGAGGCGCTCGACAAGGAGATCGATCCGGCGACGCGCGACAAGATCGCCGAGCGCTACCTCGCGATGTACGCGGCGCGCTCGACCGAACTCACGACGCTGAACGCCGGCGCGACGGACTGCGTTCGGATCCTCGCCGAGCGCGGCATCCCGCTCGGCGTCGTGACCAACAAGCCGGGTGCGGAGACCGCCGACATCCTCGCCCATTTCGGCCTCGCCGACCGCATGGCGGTGGTGGTCGGCGGCGATGCCGGCCCGCGCAAGAAGCCGGCGCCGGACCTCATCGTCTTCGCCTGCCGCCAGCTTGGGATCGAGCCGGGCGAGGCGATCTTCGTCGGCGACTCGGAAAACGACGTTGAGGCGGCGCAGGCGGCGGGGATGCCGGTGGTCGCGATGCGCGGCGGCTACACCGCGACCGACGTCGAGACGATGGGCGCCGATCTCGTTCTCGACCGTCTCGACGAAATCCCCTCCCGGCTGGAGGAGATCGCCGCGCGCCGCGCCTGATTTCTGCCGTAATTTCGCCATCCTGCGGTCGCCGTTTCGCAATCCGGGGTTATCTACCCCCGTCGGCGGACACGGCGTTCGCGAGGGGGCGGGACGGCATCATGGCGAAGGAACGAGGGGACGAGCCGGGGCTGAAGCGCTCGGTCGGGTTGTTTCAGGTAACGCTGCTTGGTCTCGGCTCGATGCTCGGGGCCGGCGTCTACGGCCTCATCGGCGAGGCGGCGAGCGAACTCGGCAGCGCGGTCTGGGTCGCCTTCATGGTCTCGATGGTGGCCGCGCTCTTGACCGGCCTTTCCTACGCCTCGATCGCCTCGCGCTACCCGCGCGCCGGCGGTGCCGCCTACGTCACGCAGCGCGCCTACCGCTATCCCCTCCTGTCCTACACGGTGGGGCTTGCGGTCGTGTGCTCGGGGCTGACCTCGATCGCCACGCAGAGCAATGTTGTGGCGCGCAACTTCGCGAGCGTCACCGGCATCGAGGCGCCGCAGAGCGTCCTGGCCATCGGCTTCCTCGTCATCCTCGCCGGCATCCTGTTTCGCGGCATCACCGAGTCGCTCTGGCTCAACGCCGTCTGCACCATCGTCGAGGCGTTCGGCCTGATCCTCGTCATCGCCGTCGGCATCTCGTGGTGGGGCAGTGCCGACCTTCTGGAGTTCCCACCGCCCGGCGAAGGCGCGGTCGACGGCTCGGTGATGCTCCTCGTCGCGCAAGGCGCGGTGCTCACCTTCTTTTCCTTCATCGGCTTCGAGGACATGCTGAACGTCTCGGAGGAGGTGAAGAACCCGGAGCGGACCATGCCGATCGCGATGATCTCGGCGATGCTCATGGCGACCGTGATCTACATCTGCATCGCGATCACGGCGGTCTCCGTCGTTCCGTGGCGGGAACTCGCCGAAGCGGCAGGGCCGCTGACCCTCGTCGTCGAGCGCGCCGCGCCGTGGTTCCCGACCGGCGTCTATGCGGGCATCACGATCTTCGCCGTCGCCAATACGGCGCTCGTCAACTACGTCATGGCCTCGCGCCTGCTCTACGGCATGTCGCGTCAGGGGCTGATGCCGGCGGCGCTCGGCCGCGTCCACGCGACCCGCCGCACCCCTTACGTCGCGATCGCGGCGCTGCTCGCGATCGTCATCCTCCTGTCGCTCGTCGGCGACATCGGCGCGCTCGCCGCATCGACGGTCCTCCTCCTTCTGATCGTCTTCACCGTGGTCAACGTCGCGCTCCTCATCCTGCAGCGTCGTCCGGGGGAGGCGAAGGGGCAGTTCGAGGTGCCGTCGATCGTGCCGCTCCTCGGCGCGATCATCTGCTCGGTGCTGATCGTCGTGCGCATCGGGCAGGGCGAGTGGACCGCCCCGATCATCGCGATCGGCCTGATCGTGGCGATCGTCGCGCTGTTCTACCTGACGGGCGTCGGCCGTTCGGGCGGTATCGACCGCTTCATCGAGAGCGAGGCGGGGAGCTGACGGGGCATCACGCCGTCAGAACACGATCTTGCGCGGCACGTAGCCCCCGCGCTGGACGATCGAGGCGATCGCGAGCTGTTCGCGGATCGGCTTGGACAGGATCGGCAGGACGCGCCGCTCGAACGTGTCGCGCTCCTCCACGGTCAGGGCACCCAGTCCCTCGGCGGCCACGTGCTCGGCGACCCGCTTTTCCTCGGAACCGACTTTGAGAAGCTTGGCGTCGATCACCTCTCCGATCAGGGCACTCAATTCGGGGTCTACGGAACTGCTCATTCTCGACGTCCTGCACGTGTCGAGGCTCGAAGTAGGCGGACAGTGAGGCCGTGTCGAGACGTGCCGCGTGCTGGATCGCGGTCCTGTGAAACAGTGCCGCAAGCGGGAGCCGAAGCGCACCTCGCGTGTTGACGCCCATATCGTGAATGCCACCAAGGAGTTCCCCGTGAGCCAGACCACCCTGTCCGATGGCGCCCTCTCCATCCTCGTCTTCGCCGCCTACCATTCGCTCGTCAGCGGCGAGGCTGTGACCCGCGTCGTGCTCGACGACGGCAAGGGCCACAAGGCGGATGCCGAGGGTGTGCGCGAGATGGAGGAGGCCGGGCTCCTCGAACCCGAAGGCGAGCGCGGCGTCCTGACGGACGCCGGCCGCGACCGTCTTGCCAAGCTCATCGAAACGCTGCGCCACGCCGCCTGACGGCGGGGGGCATCCCTTGCAAGCGCGCTTCGCCGGGGCTCAGCCCTCGGCGAAGTCCCGCCGGCTGATGCCGTGGCGCTGCAGCTTGTCGTAGAAGGTCTTGCGGGGGATGCCGAGCGCCTCCACCGTGCTCTTCACGTCGCCGCCATGGTCGGCCAGCGTCTGGCGGATCGTGTCGGCCTCGAACCGGTCGACGCGCTCCGGCAGCGTCAGCGGCACGGCGGAACGTTCGTCGCCGTCCATCTCTGGATCGAGGCCGAGTGCCACCCGCTCGGCGAAATGCGTGAGTTCGCGCACGTTCCCCGGCCAGGGATGCGACGTCAGCCGCTGCATGAGCTTGGGCGACACGTCGGGCGCCTCGCGGCGGAAGCGCTCGGCCGCCCGCCGCAGGAAGTGCGAGAAGAGAAGCGGAATGTCGGAGCCGCGCTCGCGCAACGGAGGGATGCGCACGGTCACGACGTTCAGGCGGTAGAAGAGGTCCTCGCGGAAGTAGGCGCGCGCCTCCGCTGAGCCGAGATCGACCTTGGCCGCCGCCACGACGCGAAGGTCCAGCGCCCGGCGCTCGTTGGTGCCGAGCGGCTCCACCTCGCGGGTTTCCAAGACGCGCAGAAGCTTGACCTGCAAGGCGGCCGGCATCGATTCGATCTCGTCGAGGAACAGCATGCCGCCGCTCGAATACTCGATGCGGCCGACCCGGCGTTTCGCGGCGCCCGTGAAGGCGCCGGCCTCGTGGCCGAAGAGCTCGCTCTCGATCACGGTCTCGGGCAGGGCGCCGCAGTTCAGTGCGACGAAGGGCTTGGCCGCGCGGCGGCTCCAGCGGTGCAGGGCGCTGGCGACGACCTCCTTGCCCGACCCCGTCTCGCCTTCCACCAGGACGTCGACGTCGGCGTCGGCGATCTGCCGGAGCGTCCGGCGCAGGCGCTCCATCGCCGGGCTCTCGCCGATGAGCGGCAGGTCGTCGCCACCCTTCTCGGCCATTGCCCGCAGTCGCCGGTTCTCGAGCACCAGCCGCCGCTTCTCGGCCGCCCGAGCGATGCTCTGGATCAGCCGATCGGTCGCGTAGGGCTTGGCGATGAAGTCGTAGGCGCCCTCCCGTAGAGCATCGACGGCCATCGCGATGTCGCCGTGGCCGGTCACGAGGATTACCGGGAGGTCACGGTCCAGCGCCTTCACGGCGCGGAAGAGGTCGAGCCCGTCCATGCCGGGCATCCGGATGTCGGTGACGAGGACGCCGGGGAACTCCGGCGACAGGGCCTTCAGCGCCGAGCGGGCATCGGCGAAGGGGAGGGGCGTCCACCCGGCGAGCCCCAAGGCCTGCGCCCCGGCGTCGCGAAGGTCCGGATCGTCGTCGACGAAGGCGATGGTGCGGTCGGCCTCGGTCATGGGCGGGCGCTCCTCAAGACGGCGGTGAAGGTGGAGCCCTCGCTGGGCCGGCTTGCGGCCTCCAGCGTTCCGCCCCATTCCGACAGGATGTCCTTGACGATCACGAGGCCGAGACCGAGGCCGCGCGGCTTGGACGTGGAAAAGGGCGTGAACAGCGTCGCCAGCCGCTCGGGCGGGATGCCGGGCCCGTTGTCGCGCACCGTCAGTTCCACGGTGCCGTCGCTCGCGCGCGCCTCGATGGCGATGCGCCCGTCCTCTTGGCCCTCCATGGCGTCGAGGGCGTTCTGGAGAAGATTGACGAGCACCTGCTCCAGACGCACGCGCTCGCCCACGACCTCGTGGTCTCCGAGGTTCGCGCCGCATTCGATCGGTACGCCGGCAGCGTCCAGACGGCCCTGCAGGACCATGATCGCGCCGTCCACGGCCTCGGCGAGGTTGACGACGTCCGGCCCGGAGGAGCCCCGCCGTGCATGGCCTTTCAGCGTGTCGGTGATGCGCCCGATGCGTTCGGTGAGGCCGACGACGTTGCGAAGGTTGCGCTGCGTCGTGTCGAGGTCGCCGCGCTCCAGAAAGCGCTCGGCATTTTCGGCATAGGTGCGGATCGCCGCGACGGGCTGGTTGATCTCGTGGGCGACGCCAGCCGTGATCTGGCCGAGCGAAGCGAGGCGGTTGGCCTGGTCGAGGCTGCGCCGCAGGGTTTCGGCGCGTTCCTCGGCGGCCTGCCGCGTCCGGCTTTCCTCGACCAGCTGACGGTTCGCCTCGCGCAGTTCCCCTGTGCGGGCCTCGACGCGGCGCTCGAGCTCTTCCGCGGCGAGGCGCAGGGCTTCCTGCCGACGTCGCAGGTAGCGCCGGCGGCGCGCCGCGCGGAAACCGGCGGTCGTCGCGATGGCGAGGCCCGCCAGCGTCTGGAGGCGATAGGACAGGCGGGCCTGCGCCATCGCCTCGTCGGCGGGGACCCAGAGATGAAGCGTCCAGTCGAGGATCGGGTCGGCGAGCCGGTCCTCGGCCGGGACGAAGCGTCGGCGATCGGCCGTCGCCGCCGCCTCGATTGTCCCGCGACGCGCCTTGAGGCCGAGCGGCGTCAGCGGCGCCTCGCCGAACTGCAGGCTGTCGCGGATCCGCGCCGCAAGGTCCGGCGGCACCGGGGCGAGCGCCCGGTAGTGCCAGTCGGCTTCGGTCGTCGCGAGGACGATGCCGTTGCCGTCGGTCACGAAGACGACGTTGCCGCCGGCGGCCCAGTCTCGCTCGATCGCGTCGAATTCGACCTTCAGGACCACGACGCCGAGCGGCTGACCGCCGACATCGACGCGGCGCGTGATGTAGAGACCCGACCGCCGGCTCTTGGTGCCGAGCGCGAACTGCGCCGCCGCCCCGGTCCGCATCGCTCGCGCGAAGTAGGGGCGGAACGAATAGTCGCTTCCGACGAAGCTGGTGGGTTCGGCGAAGTTGCTGGCGGCGATCGTCAGGCCGGTGGTGTCGAGGAGGTAGAGGACGGTCGCGCCCGTCGTGCGGCGCAGCTCCTCGAGGCGCCGGTTGACCCGGTCGACACCGGCTGGCGAGGGGGCGGCCAGGATGTCGAGGATGTCGGGATCCTCGGACAGGATCGCTGGGACGGAGCGCTGCTTGTCGACCTCGCTTCGCAGCACCGCCATGGCGAGCGGCAAGGATGCGCCGGCTTGCGCGTTCAGCCGCGCGAGCGTCGCGCGGTCGGCCAAGGCGCCGGCCGCCAACCACGCCATGACGACCAGCGCCGCAAGCCCGGTCGCGACGGCAAGAGCGAAGAGGCGGCGACGAGACAGCGCGGTGAGGGGAGCATTCATGCTGTGCGGATTATCGCACAATCATGGCCAAACGCGAGCGGAAAGCCGCACGTAAGAGCGGGCGTCGGGCCAAGCTCGCGGCCTGGATCAGCCCTGCGCTGGCGGAATGCCACCCCTGCAACGAATTGGCACGCTCCTTGCTAAGTTGTGAACGAGGCTCCTGTTCGCCGGTCACGGATCGACGGGGGAGGACACGAACACAACAAGGGAGGCAGACATGGCAGCCATGCCGATCGCGCACGTCGAACCTGCGCAGAAGAAGCCCATCTACGCCCAGCTGTATTTCCAGGTGGTCGTCGCGATCATCGCTGGCATCACGCTCGGCCATTTCTATCCCGAGGTCGGCGCCAGCCTGAAGCCGCTCGGCGACGCCTTCATCAAGCTGGTGAAGATGATCATCGCGCCGGTGATCTTCCTCACCGTCGTGACCGGCATCGCGGGCATGACGGATCTCGCCAAGGTCGGCCGCGTCGTCGGCAAGGCCATGGTCTACTTCCTCACCTTCTCGACGCTCGCCCTCGTGATCGGCATGGTCGTCGCGAACGTCACCCATCCCGGTCACGGCATGAACATCGATCCGGCGACGCTCGATGCCGCCGCGGTCGCGACCTACACGCAGAAGGCGCACGATTCGTCGATCGTCGGCTTCCTGATGAACATCATCCCGACGACGCTGGTCAGCGCCTTCGCCGACGGCGACATCCTCCAGGTCCTCTTCATCGCGGTCCTCTTCGGCATCGCGCTCGCCATGATCGGCGAGGCCGGCCGCCCGGTCACCGACTTCTTCAACGCGCTGACGGCGCCGATCTTCAAGCTCGTCGCGATCCTGATGAAGGCGGCCCCGATCGGTGCCTTCGGCGCCATGGCCTTCACCATCGGCAAGTACGGCATCGGCTCGGTCGCCAACCTCGCCTACCTCATTGGCGTCTTCTACTTCACCTCGTTCCTCTTCGTGGTCGTCGTCCTCGGCGCGGTCGCCCGCTACAACGGCTTCTCGATCTTCGCGCTTCTTCGCTACATCAAGGAAGAGCTCCTTCTCGTCCTCGGCACCTCGTCCTCCGAGGCGGCCTTGCCGTCGCTGATGAAGAAGATGGAGAACGCGGGCGCCAAGAAGTCGGTCGTCGGCCTGGTGATCCCGACCGGCTACTCGTTCAACCTCGACGGCACCAACATCTACATGACGCTGGCGGCGCTCTTCATCGCCCAGGCGACCAACATCGACCTGTCGTGGGGCGACCAGATTCTTCTCCTGCTCGTCGCCATGCTCTCGTCGAAGGGCGCGGCCGGCATCACCGGCGCCGGCTTCATCACGCTGGCCGCCACGCTCTCGGTGGTCCCCTCCGTGCCGGTCGCCGGTATGGCGCTGATCCTCGGCGTCGACCGCTTCATGTCTGAGTGCCGCGCGATCACCAACTTCATCGGCAACGCCGTGGCGACGCTGGTCGTCGCCCGCTGGGAAGGTGAACTCGACGAGGAGCGCCTGCGCGCGGTTCTCGCCGGCGAAAAGGTCGCCGCACTCGAGGACGACCGCGTGCCGATGAACGCGGTGCCGGCCGAGTAACGCTCGCACCCCTCCAGAACGCCGAAAGGCCCGCCCTGAAATTTCGGGGCGGGCCTTTCTCGTTTGCGGCCGTCCGTCGCGTCGGTTCAGACGGCGTAGAAGAGGCCGGCGATCTTGTGGCGCTCGGCATCCGAGACGGTCTGGCCGCCGGCCTCGATCGCAAGGCCGATCTCCGCCCCGCGTGCCCAGACGATCCGCGCCGTCCAGCGACGCGTCTCCACCTCGTCGTAAAGCGTCAGGACTTCCGGCAGCACGCGGTCCACCGGCGCGAAGGCGCGGATGCGCGCGCCCCGCGTCGAGCGCTCCACCACGGCGCAGTCGCACAGGAAGCCGTCGCGCGCGCCCAGAAGCTTGCCCGGCCGCAGCCGCGTCGTCCGCCTTTGCCCCTGTCGCCGTTCGGTCCGCATCGCCGCCTCGTCCGTTTTTACGCTTCCCTAACCCTAGCGGAAGGTCGGCGCGGGGGGAGTCGCGGTCTCATTTCTTCGTTAACGGGAAGGCTCCAAGCTGCAAGCTCCACGCAAGGAGTCCTGCGATGTCCGAGGTCGCATCCACATCGTCCGAGTTTTCGTCCATCCGCTTCCCCTTCAGGGGCCGCAGCGCGTCCCGGGCGGTCGATCGCGACTGGTCGATGGTGGATTGGGCGATCGCGCTGTCGTCGGTGACGCTCGCGGTCTCCTCGGCCGGCTTCTTCTCGTGGTCCTACGTCGTCTCGATCGAGTCGCCGGACTATTTCCAGCAGGCGGCGATCGCCCGCATGGCGCCCAAGCTCGACCAGATCGAGACCGGATCGGTCGGCGAGACCGTCCAGACCGACGCGATGCCGGCACCCACCATCGTGCGCGACCGTCAGCCGACGCCGTCGGACTACCAGATCGTGATGATCTTCCAGGACGAGGCGTTGCTGGCGACGCGCGAGGAGTTGATGCGCGTCAAGGTCGGCTCCGTGGTGCCGGGCCTCGGCACCATCCAGGCGATCGAAGGCGGTTCGCTCGGCGGTGCGGTCACCGCCGACAAGGCGACGCTGCGCAGCGTCGGTGCACCCGACCCCTGACGGTCGGGAAGCAGTGCCCCCCTCAGGCCGACTTGTTCTCGAGGAGGACCCGACCTTCCTTCTGGATCTTTCCGGTCAGCTTGCCGGCAATCGAGGCGAGGAAGCCTGGCAGATCCAGCTCGACATGGATGTGGTCGTCGAGGATGTCGAGGCGGCCGACGACGGACTGCCCCATCATCCGGGCGCGGAAGTCGAGCCGGTCGCCTGTCCACTGATCCTCGAACTTCAGCATGCCGCCGGTCGCCTCGGAGCGGATACGTCCGAACCCGTCCGTGATGCGCTGGCGGGCGGCCTCGCGCGTCAGCTTGTGGGGAATGTCGACCTTCACGGTCTCGGCCATGCGTTTCGTCCTCGTCTCGTGTTCGGCGTCTGCCGGCATATGGCGAGGAGGACGCCGCC
>NZ_CAJYIU010000171.1 GCF_913775355.1 uncultured Aureimonas sp. | reverse complement strand
CGACGCAGCAAGGCCTGTTCGGATCGGCGGGAGTCAAGTGGGGCGGTCGAACCTGTCCGAACCGTATAGTTTCCGTCAGGTCATCTCACGGGTAGTCATGCGAGGAAAGCGCGCACGAACCTGTCATGTCCGCGACGCGGAAGACAGGGTATTCACACGCGCGGTGCGTTCGCGCTTCACGTGAGAGCATGGTCCGGGTGCTTCGGCCGGCATGCCGCATCGAGAAGCGCGCCCGCCCCGACGAAGGCCCATGACGGATGGCCTGAGGTCGTGAACGACAAACCACGCCGACAGGTCCTGTCGGGAACGGGAAGGAAAGCTGCGGACCATGAACGAACGCGCCAACCGGCTGCAGCCCTACGCCGTCCTCGCGATCTTCTTTCTGGCGGCCCTCGCCTTCCGGCCGCTCCTGCCGGTCGACGAAACGCGTTATCTCACCGTCGCGTGGGAGATGTTCCATCGCGACACGTTCTTCGTTCCGACGTTGAACTTCCTGCCCTACCACCACAAGCCGCCGCTCCTGTTCTGGCTGATCGACGCCAGCTGGACTCTGTTCGGCGCGTCGCGTGCGGCGGCGCTCCTCGTGATCTTCGCGATCGCGTCGCTGTCGCTGCACCTGACCCGGCGGGTAGCCGAGACGCTTCTGCCGACGCGACCCGACGTGGCGGCGAGGGTCGAATGGGTGATGCTCGGCAACGCCGTCTTCTTACTCTATTCGAGCCTCGTCCTCTTCGATCTCCTCCTGACCTGCTGCGTGCTGGCAGCCTTCCTGTCCCTCCACGCCTACGCCCGAACCGGGCGGCGGCGCGATGCCGTGGTGTTCGGGCTGCTGGTGGGTCTCGGCATCCTCGCTAAGGGACCGGTCGTGCTGGTCCATCTCGTCTGGCCCGTGCTGCTCTACCCCTTCTGGAAGCCCGCCCCGCAGAACCTGACGAACGGCGCCTTCTATCGCGGCGTCGGGCTCGGGCTTCTGGCCGCCTTCATTCCAGTCGCGGTCTGGCTCGGGCCGGCGCTTCTGCAGACCGACGGCGAGTTCGCCCGCGCCCTTCTCTGGGACCAGTCGGCGGGGCGCATCTCGGGGCAGATGGAGGCCTCCCATCCCCGACCCTTCTACTTCTATCTGGCCCTCCTGCCGGTGATGCTCTTGCCCTGGATCGCCTCGCCGACGATCTGGCGGGCGGTCCGGGCTCGCGCGATCCGCTTCGAGACGAGCGAGGGCCGCGCGCTCCGCTTCCTTCTCGTCTGGGCCGGCGCGGTGCTTGCGACCTTCAGCCTGATCTCCGGCAAGCAGCCACATTACCTCGTCCCGATCCTGCCGCTGGTCACCATCGTGATCACCGTTCTTCTGGCGGACGCGACACTACGCACGATCCGCCGCACCGCGCTGGCGCTCGCCGCCGGGCTCGTCCTGTTCCAGGCCGTCGCCTCGTTCACCCTGTTCCCGCGATACGATCTGAAACCGATCGCCGCGTTCGTCCGGGACCACCCGGATGCGCGGTTCGGCTTCGTCGGCGGCTACCAGGGCGAGATCAATTTCCTCGCGCGCCGCACGCAGCCGATCGAACTCGTCGCCCTCGAACACGCCGATGCCTGGTTCGGCGCCTATCCCGGCGGGTATCTCATCGACTTCTACAAGGCGTCCGACCTGACGCCGGGCCAGCCGGTGGTCACGATGAACTATCGAGGCGGGCTCGCCGGCATCTTCCAGCAATCCGCGAAGCCTTAAGCGCGGGCATCTCTGCACGAACCGGCCGTGCTCGCCGAGCGCTGGGCACGGCCGTCCGACCTATACGAAACCGTATAGGCCCCGACATGGCACCGAGAGCCTCAGGCGATACGAAGGGATCACCTCGTTCGCCCCGGATTCGCCGCGTCATGCCCCGAACCCCTGCCCCTAGCGCTTTTCCCGCACCCCCGCCCCGTCGCCGCAGCCATGCCGCGGGCCGCCCGCCCGTGTTCGCATCCGTGTCGCGAGGGAGGCCGGCATGAAAATCCTTATCGTCGAGGACGACGCTACCACCGCCGCCTACATCCGGTCGGGCCTGTCCGAGGAAGGGCACGAGGCGGATCACACGCCTTCGGGCATCGGCGGCCTGGAACTGGCCTGCACGCGGGACTACGATGTCCTCGTCATCGACCGGATGTTGCCGGGCCTCGACGGGCTGTCGCTCGTGCGTACCCTGCGGTCGGCGGGCAAGTCGACGCCCGCGATCTTCCTGACCGCCGTCGGCGGTGTCGACGACCGGGTCGAGGGGCTGGAAGCGGGCGCCGACGACTATCTCCTGAAGCCCTTCGCCTTTTCCGAGCTTCTGGCCCGGCTCAACGCCCTCAACCGTCGCACCGCCGTTCACCGCGAGGAGGTCGTCCTCAAGGTCGGCGATCTCGAGATGGACCTGATCGGCCGCCGGGTGACGCGCGGCGGCTGCGACATTGAACTGCAGCCGCGCGAGTTCCGGCTTCTGGAGTACCTGATGCGCAACCGGGGCCGCGTCCTTACGCGGACCATGCTCCTCGAACGGGTCTGGGAATTCCACTTCGACCCGAAGACCAATGTCGTCGAGACGCATGTCAGCCGCCTGCGCTCGAAGATCGATCGCCCCTTCGATGGCGAGATGATCCGCACGGTGCGCAGATCCGGCTATGTCCTCAATGCATCGACCTGATGCCACTCCACGATGCCGGGTCGCCGTCGCCGACCCCGCCCGTCCGACCGCTGTCGGGCGCATCGTCCCGTCCCGCCGCCGTCCCATCGTGAGTGACCCGTCATGACCAGCATCGTCGCCGCGATCTCCAGCGCCGTGATCGCCATCATCTCCGCCGGCGGTCTGCCCGGCATCATGCTTCTGATGGCGCTGGAATCGGCCTGCATCCCGATCCCGTCCGAGATCATCATGCCGTTCGCCGGATATCTCGTCTCGCAGGGGCAGTTCAGCCTCGTCGCGGTCGCAACGTTCGGCGCCATCGGCTGCAACCTCGGTTCCGCGGCAGCCTATCTCGTCGGGTCTCGCGGCGGCCGGACTCTGGTCGAGCGCTGGAGCCGGCATTCGATGTTCGGGGTTGCCGAACTGCGGCTCGCCGAGCGGTTCTTCCAGCGCTTCGGTCCGGCCGCGACGCTCGTTGGCCGTCTCCTGCCGGTCGTCCGCACCTTCATCGCCCTGCCGGCCGGCCTCGCCCGCATGAACGTCTGGAGCTTCCACGCCTTCACCTTCGTCGGATCGTGGATCTGGTGCTGGGCGCTCGCCTATCTCGGCATGACCCTCGGCGACCGCTGGCAGGACGATCCGCGCCTCAAGACGGCATTTCATGTCGCGGACGTCGTGGTGCTTCTCGCCCTTGGCGCCCTGGTCGTCTGGTATGTCGTCCGTCGCCGGCGGGCCGAGCGCACGTGAGCCGCTATCCACGCGCGACCGGAGCCCTGGCGCGGCAATCCCGCACTCGGCCCCCCGCTCGGGCTGTCTGCCGGATGCAACAGGGCGACGAAAACTTCTCGGGTGCGTCCTCGGCGCTTCTGGATTTATCGAAAACTTGGTGACAGCGTTCGGCGCCTCCGGTCCACCGAGCGGACGGCGACTTCGAGCGCGGCGTGCCCCTTCCCGCTCGCCCCGACGAACCTATTCCGCGTGCCGTGCCTTCGGCCTTCTCTTCTTTGCAGCGACCGACGATGACGATTGATCTGGATATCCGACCCACGCTTCAGGCGCCGGTGGCCTCGCCGCGGGACGCGGTCGACGCCCCCGTTCTTCCTGCCGTGGAGGTGCCGGTGGGCATCACGACCAGCATCGTCGTCCCCGCCCGCAACGAGGCTCCGAACCTCGCCGTTCTCGTGCGCGAGATCGCCGATGCGATGACGGGCCGGGTCTTCGAGGTGGTCGTGGTGGACGACGGCTCGACCGACGAGACCGGCGACACGCTGGCCGCGCTCCTCCGGGACGGCATTCCGGTGCGGCACATGCGCCATGATCGCTCGGCCGGCCAGAGCGCGGCGGTGCGGACCGGTGTGTTCGCCGCGCTCGGCCAGTTCGTCGTCACGATCGACGGCGACGGCCAGAACGATCCGGCCTTCATTCCCGCCATGATCGACGCGCTCGCAGCCGCCGGGCCCCGCGTCGGCATCGTCGCCGGCCAGCGGCGCGCCCGGACCGACACGCTGGTCAAGCGACTGTCGTCGCGTTTTGCCAACGGCCTGCGCAGCGCCATCCTGAAGGACGGAACGCGCGACACCGGCTGCGGGCTGAAGGCGATCCGCACCGATCTCTTCCGGACGCTTCCTTTCTTCGACGGCTGGCACCGCTACCTCCCGGCGCTCGCGCTGATGGAAGGATACGGCGTCCTCCACATCGACGTCGTCGACCGCCCGCGGCGCTTCGGAACCTCGAACTACGGTGTGTTCGACCGGGCGCGGCGCGGCGCGCTCGATCTCGTCGGCGTCTGGTGGCTGCGCCGGAGACGGCGGGTTCGGCCGGCCGTCTCCGAACTGACCACGGAGGCAGCACGATGACCATGGCCTGGAGCTGGCTGCACGACGTCTTCGTCGAGCGTTTCGACGTCTGGCTGATGGTGGGCCTCATCGCGCAGGCCTTCTTCACCGGTCGCTTCATCATCCAGTGGATCGCGTCCGAGCGGGCCCGCAAGTCGATCGTACCGGCGGCGTTCTGGACCTTCTCGCTCGGCGGCGGCTTCCTCCTGCTCGTCTACGCGATCCATCGCGAGGACCCGGTCTTCATCATCGGGCAGGCGGCCGGGCTGATCGTCTATGTCCGGAACCTGATGCTGATCGGGAGCGAACGGAAGCGGTCCGGCGCGGCGGCGGCCGCACCCGCGAACGGCGCCACCATGGCCTCACCGGCCGAGGCGGTCTAGGACGAGATCGACTCGCTCCTCGACTGTGACCTTCGGCAGAACCACGGTCTCGTAGCCGAGTTCGCGATAGGCTTTCAGAAGCCGATCGTATTCGGCGACCGAGGCGGCGAGGTCGTGTCGCCGCTCGGCGTCCGTCCGGTAGATCTCCAGCCACGGCGGCACGAGGAACACCACGTCGTGGTAGCGGTCGAAGCCAGAGAGGAGGTCGCGCGCCGCGCGTCCCGTCGCGTGCCCTAGCGCCACCGCCGCATCGACCTACCCGCGGTCGAAGAACACCCAGCCGTCCGCGCCGCTCATGCGGCGACGATCCTCGGCGGCGATCTCGATCGCACGCAACGCGAAGGCTGCGAGATCGACCCATGGAAGAGCCCCGCCGTCGCCGCGTTGCTCCTCCTCGACGATCCGGCGGCCGGGTTCCGGCACGACGTCGCACCCTCGCTGCCCCAGCGCCCGCAGAAGCGTCGACTTGCCGCCACCCGAGCACCCGGACAGGACGACGTGCCGCGAGGTCACGGACGGCTCGCTTCAAACGACGTAGAGGTTGAGGCCGTCGGATCGCTACGGTCTGGCGTGCCCTCTGCGAACGCGCCAACGACGAGCGAGGCCGCCAGCGCCAGCATCACCACGCCGACGACGCCATCGAGGACACGCCAGGCCGACGGGCGCCTGAAGACGGGCTGGAGCAGCCGGGCGCCGTAGCCGAGACCCGCGAACCACAAGAAGCTCGCGGCCGCCGCGCCGATGACGAACACGGGACGCACGGCTTCGGGCTGCGCCGATCCGGCCGTTCCCATGAGGAGGACGGTGTCGAGATAGACGTGCGGATTGAGAAAGGTGAAGGCGGCGCCGGTCGCCAGAGCCTGCCCGAGCGAGAGGCCTTCGGAGACGCCCGCCGTTAGCGCGCCGGGCGAGGCCATCCGCCGGAACGCCGCGATGCCGTACCAGGCGAGAAACGCCGCTCCACCGAGGGCCAGCACCAGTGTCAGTTGCGGCGCCGCCGCGAGGAAGGCCCCCATCCCGCCGACACCGGCCGCGATCAGCATCGCGTCCGATGCTCCGAAGAAGATGACGAGCGGGCCGACATGCTCGCCGCGCAGCCCCTGCCGCAGCACGAAGAGGTTCTGCGCGCCGATCGCGACGATCAGCGCGGCGGACAGGGCGAAGCCGGAGAGAAAGGCGGAGAGGACGGGGGTCATGCGTATCCGAATGCCTCGGCCGTCGACTGAAGTAAAACTTGTTCTTCTTACGCACGTGAAGCATAGCTTCATCCGTGCTCGATTATCCCGCCCTGTCCGCCGTCGCCGCCGTCATCCGCGAGGGTTCGTTCGAACGCGCCGCGCTGGCGCTCGGCATCACGCCGTCCGCCGTCTCGCAGCGCGTGCGGGGTCTGGAGGAGCGCCTCGGCGCCGTGCTCGTGGTGCGGGGCCAGCCATGCGGGGCGAGCGACCTCGGCCGATCGCTCTGCGCCCACCTCGATCGCGTCCGTCTGCTGGAGGGAGAAGTTGCGCCTCTCCTCCCTCAACCGGCTCAGGACGGACAGCGTCGTCTTCCGCTGAAGGTCGCGGTCAATTCCGACAGCCTCGCGACGTGGTTTCCGCGCGCCGTGGCCACCTTCGGACAGACGGTGGACACGCCGCTCGACCTGACGCTGGACGACGAGGCGCACACGGCCGACCGCCTTCGCTCCGGTGAGGTGCTGGCGGCTGTCACGGCCGATCCGCGCCCCGTTCAGGGCTGCCGGACGCTTCGCCTCGGGGCTCTGCGCTATCGTGCCTGCGCAAGCCCGGAATTTGCGAGGCGTTACTTCCGGGGCGGCGTAACGCGCGAGGCGCTCTCTTCGGCCCCCTGCCTTCGCTTCGACCGCCGCGACCGGCTTCAGGCGCGCTGGGCCGAGGACGTTCTCGGCTTCGAGTTCGACGCGCCGACATTCACAGTGGCCTCGACCCACGCCTTTCTCGATTTCGCGCGCGCCGGGCTGGCCTGGGGAATGCAGCCGGCGGCGCTGGCCGAGCCGCACCTCGCCGATGGCCACCTTGTCGAACTCGTGCCGGGCAAGCCGCTCGACACCACCCTGTACTGGACCGTCGCCCGCCTGCCGGTTTCCGCACTGCCGCGCCTGACCGATGCCGTGCGGCAGGCGGCCGCCGAAGGGCTGGTGTAAGTCCGGCTGCGAACGGGACCAGCGTTGGCGACACCCGCCCCGCTCCCTGCGTCAGAAGTTCGCCGTCATCGGGTCGGGGCCCATGCGGCCGTCCGCCGCGTCGAGCGCGGCGATCTTCGCCATGTCGTCCTCGTCGAGCCGGAAGTCGAACACGTCGACATTCGCTTTGATGCGGCTCGGCGTCACGGACTTCGGGATGACCACGAGACCGTTGTCGATGTGCCAGCGGATGATGATCTGCGCCGGGGTCTTGCCGTGCTTGCGCGCGACCTCGCCGATCGTCGGGTCTTCCAGCTGCTGGCCCTGGCCGAGCGGGCTCCAGGACTCCGTGGCGATCCCGCGCTGCGCGTGAGCGGCCCGCATCTCCCGCTGCTGGAACCGCGGATGCAGTTCGATCTGGTTGAGGACCGGCGTCACACCGGTTTCCGCGATCAACCGGTCGAGATGCTCGACCGTGAAGTTGGAGACGCCGATCGACCGCGCGCGGCCCTCCTCGCGCAGGCGGATCAGCGCCCGCCACGTGTCGACATAGAGGTCGCGGTTCGGGGCGGGCCAGTGGATGAGGTAGAGGTCGACATGATCGAGGCCGAGCCGCTGCAGGCTGGCGTCGAAGGCCTTCAGCGTCGCGTCGTAGCCCTGATCGGCGTTCCAGACCTTGGTGGTCAGGAAGATGTCGCCGCGCGCGATGCCGGACTGGCGCAGCCCCTCGCCGACGCCCGCCTCGTTCTCGTAGACGGCAGCCGTGTCGATATGGCGGTAGCTGGCCTCGATGGCCGTCGAAACCGCGCCCGCGGCGCCGTCGTTGGGCGTGCGCCAGACGCCGAGACCGATCTGGGGAATGCCTTTCCCGTCGTTGAAGGAGACGGTCGGATGCTGGTTCATGATGTCTTCGTTCCCATAGTCTTGAGGCGCAGCCGCGCCTCGGTCGCGGCGGTACATAAGCCTGCCTGATCGAAGGAAAACCGGTGCGGCATCCTCACGAGAGCCTCACGGTTGCGGAACGCCGCCATGGGCCCGCCGTTTGCGGTGGTGGGCGAGGCGATCCGAAAGCCCTGCCCTGCCTCCTCCCCAGCCCATCGGAACCGCATGACCCAGGACGTCGACTTCCTCATCATCGGAGCGGGTGCCGCCGGCATCGGCGCCGCGCGCCGGTTGTGCAGCCTCGGCGCCTCGCCTCTCGTTCTGGAGGCGGCGGACCAAGTCGGAGGGCGGGCCGAAACGTACCACGCCGGCGGCCTTGCGCTCGACCTCGGCTGCGGCTGGCTCCATTCGGCCGAGCGCAACGCCTGGACCCGGATCGCCGAGGATGCGGGCTTTGCGGTCGACCGTCGCACCCCGGCCTGGGGACGGCAGTACCGCGACCTCGGCTTTCCGCCCGCCGACCACGCCGCGGCATCCGAGGCGATGGCTCGTTGGGCGGAACGGCTCGACGACGTGTCGCCCGCGAGCGACCGCGCGAGCGATGCGCTGCGGCCGGGCGATCCGTGGAACGACTTCATCGCGGCGCGGACCGGGTACATCAGCGGGGTCGGCCCCGAACGGATTTCGGTCGCCGATTATCTCGCCTACGACGAGGCCTCCTCGGACGAGAATTGGCGCCTTCCCGCCGGATACGGGACACTCGTCGCCGTCAGCCTGCCGCCGTCCGCCGATCTGTGCACGGGCGTCGCGGTCCGGCGGATCGACATCGACGGCGATCGGGTCGCGGTCGCGACCGGCGACGGCACGGTTCGGGCACGCGCGGTCATCCTCACCGTTTCGACCGCTGTCCTCGCCGGCGGCGCGATCGCGATGCCGGCCGCGCTCGACCCGTGGCGGGATGCGGCGGCCCGTCTGCCGCTCGGTCGCAACGAGAAGGTCTTCCTCGAGATCGTCGGCGACGCGCCGTTCGAGGACGAGACGCATGTGGTCGGCTCGCCTCGCAGCCGCGCCACCGGCAGCTACTACATCCGCCCGCTCGGGGCACCGGTCGTCGAATGCTTCCTCGGCGGCGACGGGGCGGCGGTCCTCGACGATGGGCCGGAGGCTGGGTTCGCCTTCGCGCTTGCCGAACTCGGCGGCCTCTTCGGCGCCGACATCCG
This sequence comes from uncultured Aureimonas sp., assembly GCF_913775355.1. GTDB lineage: Bacteria > Pseudomonadota > Alphaproteobacteria > Rhizobiales > Rhizobiaceae > Aureimonas. The sequence continues at coordinate 7,512 of NZ_CAJYIU010000171.1, read as the reverse complement.
GCGCTTCCTGCGCCCGCTGAAGGCGACCCACTGGAGCGGTCTCCCGCTGATCGGCGGCGGATACAGCTGCGCCCTGCCCGGCGAGGCCGGCGCGCGCGAACGGCTCGCCCGCCCCTTCGACGACCGCGTGTTCTTCGCGGGCGAAGCGACCAGCCGGGCGGACTTCTCCACCGCGCACGGCGCGCACGACACGGGCGTGCGCGCCGCCGACGAAGCCTTCGCCGCGGTCGCGGCGCTTCGGGCACACGCCTGATCTGCGGCGCTCTCCGTGGGGTATCTCGATCGACGGCGCGAACGGGGCTCGACATATCCAGTCGATCTGCCCATCACGGGTCAGGCTCACAAGCGACGGTTCTCATGGTGAAGACGACAGGTTCCGGTTCGCGGCGTCGCCGCATCGGGCGCGCCCCGATGGTGCGGCGTTCGCGCGCCATGTGGATGTCGAAGCGCCTTTGGCGGCCGCGGCTGGTGTTCTGGCTCGGCGCGTTGGCTGTCGGGCTCGTCAGCGTCGCCTTTGCCGAGATGGCCGACTGGGCGCAGCGCGCCTTCGCGGCGATGAGAACGGAAGGCACAACGGGCGTTCTCGCGGCGCTCCTCGTCCCCCCGCTCGGCTTTGCCCTGTCGAGCTATCTCGCACTTCGATACTTTCCCAATTCGCAGGGCAGCGGCATCCCGCAGGCGATCGCCGCGCGGCATTTCGAGCGTGACGAGGAGCGCGGCATCCTCCTGTCGCTGCGGGTCGCCGCCGGAAAGATCCTCCTCACCCTCCTCGGGCTCCTGTCCGGCGCCTCGATCGGGCGCGAGGGCCCGACGGTGCAGGTCGGCGCCGCCATCATGCTGGCCGCCGGCCGCGTCGGCGGCATGGCCCATGCGCGCGGACTGATCCTCGCCGGATCGGCCGCCGGCATCGCCGCGGCCTTCAACACGCCGCTCGCCGGCATCGTCTTCGCGATCGAGGAGATGGGCCGGGCCTACGAGGCGCGCACCAACGGCCTCGTCCTGTCCGCGGTGGTGCTCGCCGGTCTCGCCTCGCTCGCGCTCACCGGCAACTACACCTATTTCGGGCGGAGCGACGCCGTGGTCGTATCGGCGAGCGGCTGGGTCCTTACCGTTGCGTGCGGCGTCGTCGGCGGTGCGCTCGGCGCACTCTTCAGCGCTGCAGCGCTGGGCGCCATGCGCCGCATCCGCGGCTGGACCCGCGGGCGCGCCCGACGGGTCGTCGGAGTCGCCACCGCTTGCGGCCTCGCCGTCGCGTTGATCGGCCTTGCCTCGAACGGCACGACCTACGGCACGGGATACGAGGAGGCCCGCTCCGCCGTCGAGGGCGCGCCGCTTCCCGCCTTCTTCTTTCTGGCGAAGTTCGCGGCCGGTCTCGTCTCGATGATCTCCGGCATTCCGGGCGGCATCTTCGCGCCGTCGCTTTCGGTCGGGGCCGGCCTCGGCTCGACGATCGGTCTCGTGCTCGGCGTCGGCACGGGCCTTGCCGCAACTCTCGGCATGGCCGGATATTTCGCGGGCGTCGTCCAGGCGCCGATGACCGCCTTCGTCATCATCCTCGAAATGACCGGCAACCAGGGGAACGTCGTGCCGATCATGCTGGCGTCGCTGATCGGCTTCGGCACGGCGCGGCTCGTCTCGGGCACGCCTCTCTATCACAGCCTCTCGCGCAACTACGTAGCCGAGGTGCTTCGGCAGACACGCAGCGAACGCGAGGGCCCAGCGACGTGACGGCGACGCGCTGGCAGTGGGTCCTGCGCCGCGTCACGCGGCGCATCTGGTTCCGGGCAGGACTGTTCTCGCTTCTGGCCGTAGCGACGGCGCTCGTCGGGGCGTGGGCCAGCCCCTTCATCTCGTTCGGGCTGTCGGCCTCGATCGGCGCGGATGCGGTCGACAACATACTCGGCATCCTCGCCTCCTCGATGCTGACGGTTACGACCTTCTCGCTGTCGACCATGGTCTCGGCCTATTCCGCCGCGACCAGCAACGTCACGCCGCGCGCGAACGTCCTCATCATGGAGGACTCGACCACCCAGAACGTCCTGTCGACCTTCATCGGCTCGTTCCTGTTCAGCCTCGTCGGCATCATCGCCCTGTCGACCGGCACCTATGGCGAGCAGGGGCGCGTCGTCCTGTTCGGCGTCACGATCCTCGTCATCGGCTTCATCATCGTGACGCTGCTTCGCTGGATCGATCATCTTTCGCGGCTCGGCCGGGTCACCGAGACGACGCAGCGCGTCGAGGAAGCCGCCATCGCGGCGGTCCGCGAGAGGCGGCGGCGGCCATATCTCGGCGGGCTACCGCTGCACGACCGCACGTCCGGCGTTCCGGCCGGTGCCGTGCGGCTGGCGGCGCGTGAGATCGGCTACATCCAGCACATCGACGTCGAAGCGCTGGCTTCGCTGGCCCGCCGCGCTCAGGCACGCGTGTTCGTTTTGCGTCTGCCCGGCGAGATGGCCGACCCGACCGAAGCGATCCTGGCCGTCGAGGGCGCGCGGATCGAGGAAGCAGCGCTTCTCCGATGCGTGACGATCGGTGACCGTCGCTCCTTCGACCAGGACCCGCGCTTCGGCGTCTGCGTGCTGACGGAGGTCGCCAGCCGTGCCCTGTCGCCGGCGACCAACGATCTCGGCACGGCGGTCGACGTCGTCGGCCGGCTCCTGCGCGTCCTGGCCGCATGGGCCGCGCCGGGCGAAGCCGACGAGCCCGCGTTCGCCGAGGTCCTCGTCCCGCCGCTTCGGGTCGATGACCTCTTCGACGATGCCTTTCTCGCGGTGGCCCGTGACGGGGCCGGCATCATCGAGGTCGGAGTGCGTCTCCAGAAAGCGCTGCGCACGCTCTCGCGTCTCGACCATCCCGACTACGCGCCGGCCGCCCGGCACCATGCAAGGCAGGCGCTCGCACGGGCCGAAGTCGCCATGACGCTGGAGGCGGACAAGAAGGCGCTGCGCGAGATCGCGGCGACGGTTTGACCTGTCGGTTGTACCCTTCGAGCGTGACAAAGGCCGACGTCGAACCGGTGGCCCCAGCGCGTCGGGCGGGCAGGTTGTCGCAAGCTATACGCAGCGGCGGGAGGGTCCCTAGCCGGCGAAGCGTTCCCGCCTAAGTGCCCCTTCCCGATCATCCGACGGCTGCATGCTGCCGCGCGATTGTCTGAAGGAGCTCGACATGGACACGATGACGCCCGGCGCAGGCACCTGCCCCTTTGGCGGGACCCGGATCAGCGGTGCGGCCGGCAGCGAGCCGCAGATCGATCATTGGTGGCCGAACCGGCTGAAGGTCGAGCTTCTGCATCAGGAGCCGCCGGCGGCCAACCCGCTGGGACCTGACTTCGACTACGCCGAAGCCTTCAAGGCGCTCGATCTGCAGGCCGTGAAGTCGGACATCAAGGCCTTCCTGACGACGTCGGTCTCCTGGTGGCCGTCCGACTACGGCAACTACGGTCCGCAGATGATCCGCATGGCCTGGCATTCGGCCGGCACCTACCGCATCGCGGACGGTCGCGGCGGCGCGGGCCAGGGCATGCAGCGCTTCGCGCCGGTCAACTCCTGGTGGGACAACGGCAACACCGACAAGTCCCGCCGCCTTCTCTGGCCGATCAAACAGAAGTACGGCGCGGCCCTCTCCTGGGCCGACCTCATGGTCCTCACCGGCAACTGCGCGCTGGAGATCATGGGCTTCAAGACCTTCGGCTTCGCCGGCGGGCGTGTCGACGCCTGGGAGCCCGACCGCTCGACCTACTGGGGCCCCGAGGGCTGGACCGGCAAGGCCGCGAAGGACGCGCCGCGCGGTCCCATGGCCGGGCACCCGGAGGAAATGGTCAATCGCGGCCTGCGCTGGCAGGACGGCCCGAAGGACGCGACCTACGAGCTCGACAGCCCGCTCGCCGCCTCGCACCAGTCGCTGATCTACGTCGATCCGGAAGGCCCGAACGGCAACGGCGATCCGCTGGATTCGGCGCGCGACATCCGCCTCACCTTCGGCCGGATGGCGATGAACGACGAGGAGACGGTCGCGCTGATCGCCGGCGGCCACGCCTTCGGCAAGTCGCACGGTATGGTGAAGGCCGACCGCATCGGCGGCGCGCCGGAAGTCGCGCGCATGCACGAGATGGGTCTCGGCTGGCACAACCCGGAAGGCTCGGGGAACGCCGAGTTCACGATGACCAACGGCATCGAGGGTTCGTGGACGCCGAACCCGACGCAGTGGGACAACGACTACCTCGAGAACCTCTTCCGCTTCGAGTGGCGCAAGACCAAGAGCCCGGCCGGCTCGATCCAGTGGACCCCGGTCGATCCGGACGCGCCGAAGACCCCGGACGCGCATCTCTCCGGCAAGTCTCACGCCCTGATGATGATGACCTCGGACATCGCCCTCAAGGAAGACCCGGCCTATCGAGCCGTCTGCGAGAAGTTCCTCGCCGACTTCGACTACTTCTCCGACGCCTTCTCCCGCGCCTGGTTCAAGCTCACCCATCGCGACATGGGCCCGAAGGTGCGCTACCTCGGTCCCGAGGTGCCCGCCGAGGACCTGATCTGGCAGGACCCGATTCCGCCGCTCGACCACGCCGTGATCGACGAGGCGGACATCGCCCGCCTGAAGTCGGACATCCTCGCCAGCGGCCTGTCGGTGACCGACCTTGTCGCGACGGCCTGGGCCGCCGCCTCGACGCACCGCGTCTCCGACAAGCGCGGCGGCGCCAACGGCGGGCGCATCCGCCTGCAGCCGCAGCGCGGCTGGGCGATCAACGAGCCCGACCGGCTGGAGCGCGTCATCCCGAAGCTGGAGGAGATCGCCGAGCGCTTCAACGGCTCGGCCGCCGGCGGCAAGCGTGTGTCCTTCGCCGACATGGTGGTGCTCGCCGGCTGCGCGGGCGTCGAAAAGGCGGCGCGCGACGCGGGCTCCGACGTCGACGTCCCGTTCGTGCCGGGTCGCCGCGACACGACGCAGGACCTCACCGACGTCGAGCAGTTCGACTGGCTTCAGCCGGTGTCGGACGGCTTCCGCAACTACCATGACACGTCGATCGACTTCACCGTGTCGCCCGAGGAGCTGTTCCTCGACCGCGCCATGCTTTTGTCGCTGACCGCGCCGGAATGGGCCGCCCTCACCGGCGGCCTGCGTGTCCTCGGCGTCAATGCCGGCGGCTTGCAGCACGGCGTCTTCAGCGATCGCGTCGGCACGCTGACGAACGACATGTTCCGTCACCTCACCTCGATGGACTACGTCTGGTCGCCGCAGGACGCCTCGGAGATGACGTTCGACATCAAGGACCGCGACAGTGGCGAGCGTCGTTTCACCGCCACGCGTTGCGACCTCGTGTTCGGCTCGAACTCGCAGCTCCGCCAGATCGCCGAGGTCTATGCGGCCGACGACGGCAAGGAGCGCTTCGTGCGCGAGTTCGTCGACGCCTGGCACAAGGTGATGATGCTCGACCGCTACGAGGTGAAGCCGACGCAGCGCTGACCCGGCACGGCGCACCATCCTTCGGGGCGGTCGGCCCGATGGCCCCCCGGAGAATGCGCCCTTGCCGATCGATGAGGGTTTCGGCGACATGGTGGTCCGTGTCGCCGAAACCGGAGCCTTGAACATTGGACGCGCCCGAACCGCAGCCCGCAACCGCCCCGTCAGGCGCCCCGACGATCCGCACAATCGCCATGCCGGCCGACACCAACCCGGCCGGCGACATCTTCGGCGGCTGGCTGCTCGCGCAGATGGACTTTGCCGCCGGCACCGCAGCCGCCCGGCTCGCCCGCGGTCGCTGCGCCACCATCGCGATCGAAGCCATGCGCTTTCTCAAGCCCGTCTATGTCGGCGACGAGGTGAGCCTCTACGCGGACATCCTGCATGTCGGCCGCACTTCGATGCGCATCAACGTCGAGGCCTGGCGCCGCAGCCGCGAGGGCGAAGAGGTCGAGCAGGTGACGCAAGGCGTCTTCACATTCGTCGCGATCGACGCCAACCGGAAGCCACGGCCCATCCCGGTCCAGAGCTGATCGGAGCCGCGACAGAACGGGTCACGCGCCGTTCGCGGGAATCGGCTAGTCTTTCACCGATCAATCGCGGGAGACGGCCAATGAGCGGCACGTTCGGTGTTCTAGTGATGTCGGCGCTCTTCGTCGGCTCGCACTTTCTCCTGTCCCATCCGCTGCGGGCCCCTCTCGTCGCTAGGCTCGGTGAGAAAGGCTTCCAGGGCGTCAACACGCTCGTCGCCTTCGCGACGCTCGGCGCCACGGTCTGGGCCTATCGCGCAGCGTCCGTCACCGAACCGATCTGGCAGGTCGGCGATGGCCTCTGGGCTCTCGCCACGGTCCTGATGCTCGTTGCCTCGTTCCTCTTCATGGGCTCGCTGATCCGCAACCCCACGCTGTCCGGCTCGAAGACCGATCCTGCCCATGCCGAGGCGCGCGGCGTCTTCGCCGTGACCCGTCATCCGATGATGTGGTCCTTCGCGATCTGGGGCCTGTCGCACATTCTCGTCTACCCGATCCCGAAGAACGTCGTCCTCTGCGCGGCGATCATCGTTCTGGCGCTGGTCGGCTCGGCACTGCAGGAGCGCAAGCGCGCGGCGCTCGACCCCGCGGGGTGGCGATCCTGGAGCGCGCGGACCAGCTTCTGGCCGCTCGCCGCCGTCGCGGCAGGTCGGGCGCGTCTCGGCGGCTTCGGCATGCATGCCCTTGCGGGCGGCACCGTGGTCTGGCTCGCCGCGACCTGGGCGCACATTCCCCTGGCCGGCTGGGCCGCCGGCATCTGGCGCTGGATCGTCTGACGGCAGCCGCTCGCCTCTGTGAATCGCGAGTGATCCCCCCGCGAACCGTCTTGCCAACGCGTTCCTGATCTGTTCTGTCGGCGGATGGATGTGGGCGCAGAGAAAGGCGATGGTGGCGCGCGAGACGGAGGGAGAGGCCGACGACGTGGATGAACGCGCGGGCGCCCCAATGCCGACCCGTCAGCGCAAGATCATCCATGTCGACATGGATGCGTTCTACGCCTCGGTCGAGCAGCGGGACGATCCGTCGCTGCGCGGCAAGCCGCTGGCCGTCGGCGGTTCGGCGCAGCGCGGCGTGGTGGCGGCGGCAAGCTACGAAGCCCGCGCCTTCGGCGTGCGGTCTGCCATGCCCTCGGTCACCGCCAAGCGCCGCTGCCCCGACCTCCTGTTCGTGAAGCCGCGCTTCGATGTCTACAAGGCCGTGTCGCTCCAGATCCGCGAGATCTTCGCGGAGCACACCGACATCATCGAGCCCTTGTCGCTGGACGAGGCCTATCTCGACGTGACGCAGAACAAGCAGGGCATCGCGTCCGCCACCGCGATCGCGGAGGCGATCCGCCGTCGCATCCGCGAGGTCACCGGCCTCACCGCCTCGGCGGGCGTCTCCTACAACAAGTTTCTCGCCAAGCTCGCCTCCGACCATCGCAAGCCGGATGGGCTTTTCGTGGTCACGCCCGCCATGGGCGCGGCCTTCGTCGAGGCGCTGCCGGTCGGCCGGTTTCATGGCGTCGGCCCGGCCACCGTCG
>NZ_CAJYIU010000170.1 GCF_913775355.1 uncultured Aureimonas sp. | reverse complement strand
AACGCCTCGGCGATCGCCTACATGGAGATCGAGCATCCGGGCGGACGGGCCTTCGGCGCCGGCATCGACCAGAACGCCACGACGGCCTCGCTGCGCGCGATCGTTGCGGCGGCCAACCGGATCGTGGATAGTCAGGGTTAACGAAACCTTTCCGCTTGCGTGCCGTTCCGGTTTCACGAAAGCCAGCGGCGGTACGCATGACAACCGTACGGCGGGCCATGACGGCCCGCCGCGCGAGGTCGAGGTGGCATGATGATGGAGTCCCGGGGCGCCCTGTCGGTGACGAGCGGAACCAAGCGTTTGGCCGACGCGGTGCGCGCGGCCAAGATCGCCTCCTCGCAGCGGACCGACATCGTGGTCGACATCCGCGAGGCGGACCGCGCCCGCCTCGAGATCTTCGCCGAGGAACTTCAGCCGATCATCGATGCGGTGCCGGCCGATGACGACCTCTTCGACTTCACGCTCTCCGGTGGCCCGCAGCCCCGCTACTGGGTCGACGGCACGGCGCAGGTTTTGATGGCGCGAGACCGGCGCACCTACCGCTTCGTGCGGGACACCCGCCTCGGCCGCATCACGCTCGCCGAATCGGGTGAAAGCCGCGTGATCGTCGACAAGGTGACCGAGTACGTCGCCGAGCGGATGGTGGAGCGCGACCGCGCACTCGCCGCATCCGACGGCATCGGTCTTCGGCCCGCCGAGCGGCCGGCCGCGCTCGCCGCCGCCGCCTCGCTCGAGCCGATCCGTCTCGCGCCGCGCCCGCGCTCGACGGACTTCGTGATCGCCGTCTCCTGGCTGATGATCGGCATCGTCGTCGGCGCCGGCATCCTCATGGCGATCGCCGCCTATCGCGGCGCGCCGATCGTCTGACGGACCGCGTCAGCCCCGCCGGCGGACGGCCAGAAGCACGACGCCCCCCACCACGAGGCCCCAGAACGGGGCGCTAATGCCGAGGAACGGCACGCCCGACGCCGTGACGACGAAGCACAGGATCGCCGCCTCGCGGTCCCGCGTCTCGCCGACCATTCCCCCGAGCGCGCCGGTGAAGGCGCCGATCAGCGCGACGCCGGCCACCGTCTGGACCAGCGCAGGAGACTGCGCGGCGAACGCCGTGGCCCAGCCTGCGGTGAGACCGAAGGCGATATAGGCGACCCCCGAGACGATCCCCGCCCACCACCGACGAGCCCGGTCCGGTCCGGCCTCGTCGCCCGCGCAGATCGCCGCGGTGATCGCGGCGAGATTGACCGCATGGCCGCCGAACGGGGCGCAGAGGAGGCTCGCGATGCCCGTCGCCGTGAAGAGCGGGGCGGGCTCGGCGGCAAAGCCGTTGACCCGCAGGATCGCAAGGCCCGGAATGTTCTGCGAGGCCATGGTGATCAGGAAGAGGGGCAGGCCCAGCCCGACCAGCGCGGCCGGCGACCAGTCCGGCAGGACGAGGACCGGCGAGGGGATCACCGCCGACGCGCCTGCCGGGCCGCTGTGGGCGAGAAAGAGCAGGAGAAAGGTCGCGACGGCGGCCGCCGGCACCGCGAGGACCCGGCTCCAGCGCCCGACGAGAAACCAGATCGCGATGACCGCGAGGGCTTCGAGCGGGATCGAGGCCACCGCCTTGACGGGCGCGAGGCAGAGGGGAAGCAGGATGCCCGCCAGCATCGCGTTGGCGAGCGACAGCGGAATGCGGGAGATCGCCCGGCCGACGGGCTTCACGAGGCCGGCCAGCACCACGAGCGCTCCTGCCAGGATAAATGCGCCGATTGCCGCGGCAAAACCGCCGGCGGGTGCGCCGGCCCCGGCCAGCAGCGCGGCGCCGGGCGTCGACCAGGCGACGGAGATCGGCATCTTCATTCGCCACGAGACGAGGATACCGCAGACGCCCATCGCGATCGACAGGGCCATGATGCCGGACGCGGCCTCCTCCGGTGAAGCGCCGACCCCGACCAGCCCCTGCAGCACCACGGAGAAGGAACTGGCGAAACCGACGAAGGCCGCAAGCAGCCCCGCCGAAAGGGCGGGCAACGGGGGAGGGCGCATCGGGCGGGCCTCGATCGGCGAACGGCGATCCGAGCGCCTTACGCGGCCGTGTCCGTCCCTGGCAAGCGCTTCCTTGGCTGCGACCGTCCGCAGATCAGGCGGCGACGCCGGGCTCGACGTCGATCGTGGTGCCGTCGTTGAGGAGGCGGCGCTCGCGGATCCAGTCGATGCCGCCGCCATCGGCCCGGAAGCCGCGTTCGCGCTGGACGAGCGACCAGTCGCCCGGTGCGCCGTCGATCTCGAAGAGGCTGTAGCGCGCGGCCGGCTTCGATCCGCCGACGTTCTGGCTCGCCGACGGAATGCCGGCGACCGGCACGCGCTCGCCGCCCGGCCCCGTCAGCCAGTAGAGCGTGTCGAGATGCGTATGGCCGTGCAGCACCAGTTCGGCGCCGACGTCATGGATGACCTTGGAGAAATATTGCTTGCCGATCAGCCGCTTCGACCAGGCCGCCGCACCGGCGATCGGCGGGTGGTGGATCATCACCACGCGGAACAGGCCGCGCGCCTTGGCCTCGTCGAGAAGGCGGGCGGTCGCAAGCGCCTGCCCGCGCTTGAAGGTGCCGGTGGCAAAGAACGGCGCGGTGGCCTCCGCGCTCGACGTGCCGATGATCGCGACCTGGCCGCGCACGCGCATGTAGGGATAGCGCCGATGATGGGGCGCCTTGCCGCCGTCGCCGATCAGATACGGGTACCATTCCTCGTAGACGCGCTTCAGCGCCCCCGGCACGTAGGCGTCGTGATTGCCCGGCACCACCGAGACCCATGCGGGGTCGCCGAGGTCTTCCAGCCAGACCCGCGCGCCGACGATCTCGGTCTTGGTTGCGAGATTGACGAGGTCGCCGGTCACCGCCACATGGCTCGGCGACTGCGCCTTGAGGTCGGCGACGAGCTTCAGCAGCGTGTCGCCGAACATCGCCCGCTTCCGGTTGCGCTGCCAGTTGATGTAACCGGTGATGCGCTTCGAGGCGAGCTCGCGGTAGGACACGTCCGGCAGCGGACCGAGGTGGATGTCGGACAGATGAGCGAGACGAAACATGGGCGGTGAACTAGCCGGACCGGGCGCGATGGGAAGGGCAGGCCGATGACGCCCTGGTTTTCGCGGCCGCTTGCACGGGTGCTGCGCGTCTGGGGCCTCCTCACGCGATCGATGACGCTCGGCGCGCGCATCGTGGCGCTGGATGAGGAGGGCCGCGTGTTCCTCGTGCGTCACGGCTACCGCGAGGGCTGGTACATGCCGGGCGGCGCCGTCGATCCCGGCGAGACGGCGCTTGAGGCGGTGGTGCGCGAGGCCCGCGAGGAGGGCAACCTCGTCTGCGAGGCGACACCAGTCCTTGTCTCGATCCACTACAATCGTCGCGAAGGGCGGGACCACGTTATGGTCTACCGGTGCGATCGCGTCCGGCAGACCGCGCCGCGCAAGGCCGACTGGGAGATTGCCGAGAGCGGCTTCTTCGCGCTCGACGATCTGCCCGAGGGGACGACGCCGGCCACGCGCCGACGCCTCGCCGAGGTGCTCGGCGGCGAGCCGCCCACCGAGGACTGGTAGCTCAGGCGGCGGCCAGCCGCTCGCGCCCGTGCGGGCGGTCGAGGTCGAGCTCGGGGCCGAGCGGCACGATCCGCGTCGGGTTAATCGTGTCGTGGCTCTCGTAGTAGTGATGCTTGATGTGGTGGAAATCCACCGTCTCGCGCACGCCCGTCCACTGGTAGAGCTCCAGCATGTAGCCTTGAAGGTTGAGGTAGTCGGTGATGCGGCGCTTGTTGCACTTGAAGTGCCCGACATAGACCGGATCAAAGCGGATGAGCGTCGTGAACAGGCGCCAGTCCGCTTCGGTGATCCGGTCGCCCGTGAGATAGCGCTGGCGCGACAGGCGGTCCTCCAGCCGGTCGAGCGTGTCGAACAGGACGTGGAAGGGTTTCTCGTAGGCTTCCTGCGTCGTCGCGAAGCCGCACTTGTAGACGCCGTTGTTGACCGCCTCGTAGACCTCCTCGTTGGTCGCATCGACCGCGGACCTAAGGTCGGCCGGGCAGAAATCCACCGACGCGTCGCCGAACGCGTCGAAGGACGAGTTGAAGATGCGTAGGATCTCGGCCGACTCGTTGTTGACGATGGTGCCGTCCTTCTTGTCCCAGAGCACCGGGACCGTGACGCGGCCGGTGAAGGTCGGATCGGCCTTCAGATACACCTCGTAGAGGCGCTCCGCCCCGTTCACGCTGTCGGGGATGCAGCCCTGGCGGTCCGAGAAGGTCCAGCCTTCCGCCCCCATGAACCAGTCGACGACCGAGAGGGAGACGACGTCCTCCAGCTTCTTGAGCTTGCGCAGGATCAGCGTCCGGTGCGCCCAGGGGCAGGCGAGGGAGACGTAGAGGTGGTAGCGCCCGGCCTCGGCCGGCACCGCGTCCTGACCGTCGGGACCCGGCTCGCCGTTCGGCGTCACCCAGCGGCGGAACGCCGTCTTGGTGCGCTGGAAGCTGCCGCCCGACGACTTGGTGTCGTACCACTTGTCCTGCCACTTGCCATCGACCAGAAGGCCCATCTGCATCACCCATCGCGAAAGCCGCGCGCGGGGAATTGCTTCGCCCTCGACGCGGCACATATGCGGTGATATGGAGCGGATCGGCCGATAGGCAGGCCTGAAGCAACGGGTTTCCCATGCTGCGACGACGACGCCAGGAGGCGGCACCAGCCGCCACGATCCACGCCGCCGGCGCCTGACCCGATTGCGAGGTCCGGCGGGGCGGAGCGAGTGCGTCTCCACCGTCAGGACCC
>NZ_CAJYIU010000169.1 GCF_913775355.1 uncultured Aureimonas sp. | reverse complement strand
TCACGGTCAGAAGGTTCGGCGACATTGCCACGAAGCGAAGGCCAGCCGACATCGCATGGCGGAACGTCTCGCGCGGCAGCGTCGAGGGCTGGCGTCGATAGCCCCACCGGCCAAGCGCCGCGATGAGGGGAATGTAGCTGACCGCGTTCAACGCGAAGGCACCCGCAGCGCCGACGGACGCGACGATCAGGCCGCCGATGGCCGGCCCGATGCTGCGCATCAGGTTGAATGCCATGCTGTTCAGCGTCACGGCCGATGGGATGTCGGAGCGGCTGACGAGATCGCCGATCGAAGCCTGCCAGGACGGGTTGTGGAGCGCGGTGCCGCAGCCGATCAGGAAGGTGAAGAAGAGGAGCAGCCAGGGCGTCATCCAGCCCTGGATGGTGAGTGCGGCGAGGGCGACGGAGGCCGCCATCATTAGGCTCTGCGCGACCAGCATCACCCGCCGCCGGTCGTAACTGTCTGCGAGAGCCCCGGCAGCCAGCGAGAAGATCATGATCGGCAGCGTGGTGGCGGTCTGCACCAGCGCCACCATGTCGTCCGACGTCGCGATGCTCGCCATCATCCACCCGGCGCCGACCGCCTGGATCAGGCCGCCGAGATTGGAGGCGAGAACCGCAGACCAGAGGAGGCGGAAGTCGGGGCTGCGGAACGGGCGAAGGAGCGGAGAGGTATCGGACAAGGAAGCGGAGCGGGAAGGAATCGGGATCGTCTGGGTCCCTTCCGGTTGTAGGGTGCGCGCGACGCCGCGTCCCGTCCGAAAGCGCCTGCCGGATCAAACATTGCAACGGCGGACGCGGAACCGTGAGGCTCCACGCCCGCCGCCGATCGTCGTTCAGGCGACGTCCGGCAGGTCCTCGATCAGCTTGTCGAGGGTGATCGGATAGTCGCGCACCCGGATGCCGGTGGCGTTGTGGATCGCGTTGGCGATCGCCGCCGAGACGCCGCAGAGCCCGAGTTCGCCGACACCTTTCGCCTTCATGGGCGAGACGTCGGGGTCGGTCTCGTCGAGGAACACGACCTCCTGATGGGGAATGTCGGCATGAACCGGCACCTCGTAGCCCGCGAGATCGTGGTTGATGAAAAGGCCGTGCCGCTTGTCGACAACGAGGTCCTCCATCAGCGCGCCGCCGACGCCCATCGTCATGCCGCCGATGACCTGGCTGCGGGCGGTGAGGGGATTGAGGATGCGCCCGGCCGCGCAGACGGCGAGCATGCGGCGAACGCGCACCTCGGCGGTCGCCATGTCGACGCCGACTTCCACGAAATGAGCGCCGAAGGTCGACTGCTGCTTCTCTTTCATCAGCTCCTTCGAGAACTCGATCTTGTCCTCGGCGACGATATCGCCGCCGGCAGCCGCCTCGGCGAGTGGCACCTGCCGATCGCCCGCGCGCACCATGCCGTCTGCGAACTCGGCCGAGGCCGGGTCGAGGCCGAGCTTGCCGGCGATCGCCTCGCGCAGCTTGACGCAAGCGGCGTAGACGCCGGCGGTCGAGGAGTTGGCGCCCCACTGGCCGCCCGAGCCGGCGGAAACGGGGAACATCGAGTCGCCGAGCGTCACCTGCACCTTGTCGAGCGGCAGGCCCATCATCTCGGCCGCGGTCTGGGCGATGATCGTGTAGGAGCCGGTGCCGATATCGGTCATGTCGGTCTCGATGGTGACGACGCCGTCGGCCCCGAGCCGGGCGCGGGCGCCCGAATCCATGTTCATGTTGTTGCGGAAGGCCGCCGCGACGCCCATGCCGACCATCCACCGTCCGTCGCGGACCTGGCCCGGACGCGCCTTGCGGGCACTCCAGCCGAACGCCTCCGCACCCTGGCGGAAGCAGTCCGACAGCCGCCGCTGCGAGAAGGGACGCGACGGATCCTCGGGGTCGACCTGTGTGTCGTTGAGGATGCGGAACTCCACGGGGTCCAGGCCGAGTTGTTCGGCCAGCTCGTCCATCGCGACCTCCAGCGCCATCAGGCCCGGCGCCTCGCCGGGCGCGCGCATGGCGTTGCCCTCCGGCAGGTCGAGGACGGCGAGCTTCAGCGAGGTCATCCGGTTGGCGCCGGCATAGAGAAGCCGCGTCTGCTGCGTGGCAACCTCGGGCTGGCCGCCCTCCAGATCGCCCGACCAGCTCTCATGCGCGATCGCGGTGATCTTGCCGTCGCGCTCCGCGCCGATGCGCACGCGCTGGATCGTGGCGGGGCGGTGCGTCGTGTTGTTGGCCATCATCGGCCGCGACAGAGCGACCTTCACCGGACGGCCCGCCGCCTTCGCGCCGAGCGCCGCCATCACGGCATCCGCGCGCAGGAACAGCTTGCCGCCGAAGCCGCCGCCGATGAAGGGCGAGACGATGCGCACCTTTTCCGGCGCGATCTTCAGCGTCTTGGCAAGGTCGGCCGACCCCCAGGCGATCATCTGGTTGGAGGTCCAGACGGTGACGCTGTCGCCGTTCCACTCGGCGAGCGAAGCGTGCGGCTCCATCATCGCATGGCTCTGGTCGGGCGTCGTGTAGCTCTGGTCGAACTTCACCGGCGCGGCGGCGAACGCACCGTCGAAATCGCCGGCCTGGGTCTGGGTCGGCGACTCCTCGCTGGCTGGCGCGTCGGGTGCGGTGTCCTTGGCGGCTGCGAGGTCAAAGGCGCCATCGGTGCTCTCATAGGCGATGTCGAGCATCATGGCCGCGGCGCGGGCCTGCTCGAAGGTGTCGGCAACGACGACCGCGACGGCCTGGTGGTAGTGCTGCACCTCGGGCCCGCCGAGGAGCTTGGCCGTGTTCTTGTCGCCCTTGCCGAGTTCACCGGCGTTCTCGTGGGTGACGATCGCGACGACGCCCGGCGCGCGGCGGGCGGCTGTCGAGTCGAGGCGCGTGATGCGTCCCTTGGCGATCGCGGAACCGACGACGTAGCCGTAGGCGACGTTCTCGGCGACGTCGTGGTGCTCGTAGGCGTAGGGCGCGGTGCCCGTCACTTTCAGGCGACCGTCGATGCGCTCGTGCGGCTGGCCGACGACGCGCTGCCGGTCGATCGGGTTGGTGCCGGCGGGGGTGTCGAACTTCATCGGATCAGCTCCTCGCTTCGGTCAGCACGGCGCCGAGCGTGCGCTCGGTCAGCGGAATCTTGAAGGCGTTGTGCTCGGTGGTCCTGGCGTCGGCGAAGAGGCGCGCGGCGGTGGCCTTGGCGCCCTCGCGCAGCTGCGCGTCGGCTTCCTCCATGCGCCAGGGCCTGGGCGCCACACCGCCGATCGCCACGCGGCCCGTGCCGTCCGGCTG
>NZ_CAJYIU010000168.1 GCF_913775355.1 uncultured Aureimonas sp. | reverse complement strand
GATGCGGTGGCAGAGCGTATCGGGGTCGGAGAGGATGACGGCGTAGTCGCGGTCGAGGTGCCCGAAGGCGCTTTCCCCGGAGAACATGCGATCGAGACGCGGATCGGCGAGGAGCGCGAGCGCGGTGCCGAGGCGTCGCCCGGTGGTCCAACGGGCCTGGCGGTCCGCCGGAACGCGCCCGACCTGCGAGGACACGAGGCGCAGCCGCCGGGAATGGAACGCGCCGCCGAGCGGAACCGTGACGTCTTGTCGCCCGAACCAGCTGGCTTCCACGACCCGCGCCTCGAGCCCCGCGCACTCGATCGCCGCCGACAGGCCCTCCGGCCACCCGGATGCGTGGACGACGACGTCCCGGTCCGCCGGAAGCTCAGCCGGGGCGACGAGATCGCAGCCCCATCCCGCGAGCGCCCGGCGCCGCGCCTCGTTCGGATCGGCCAGCGTCACCTCGGTACCGGGAATGCGGGCGCAGAGGTACGCGACGAGGCAACCGATCAGGCCGGCGCCGACGACCGCGACGCGATCGCCCGGCGCGACGGCGGCGTCCCAGACGATGTTGAGGGCGGTCTCCCTGAACGGGGCGAGCACCGCCCGCTCGGGCGGGACACCTTCCGGCACCACGCGGAACGCCGCAGCGGGTACCGTGAAGCGCTCCTGATGCGGGTGCAGGCAGAACACCGCGCGGCCGACCGGGGCATCGTCCCCGTCCTCGACGCAGCCGACGACGCTGTAGCCGTACTTCACGGGGAACGGGAACGCGCCCTCCTGAAGAGGTGCGCGCATCCGCTCGTACTCTTCCTCCGGCACGCGGCCCTCGAACACCAGCCGTTCGGTTCCACGGCTGATCGCGCCGAATTCACTGCGCACCCGCCACTCGCCGGGCTGCGGCACCGGGGCGACGCTTCGACGCAGAACCGCCCGGCCGGGCGCCTCGATCCACAGAGCCTGAGGTTCCGCCTCAGCTTGAATGTCCGTTAACTCAATGGTTTGCCGGGCAACGATGACCGTGTCTCCGATTGGCGACCAGTCGCCGGGGTTACCCTGCGACCGGCCCTCATCACGTGCTTGTTCGCGACCCAATCTGGATAAAAAGCAGGCGTCGTCTAGCTGTCATGGAGGAGCGGACCGGCGGGCCAACGCCGTGCGAGCGCTTCGTTTCATGGGGTTCGAGGAGTAGCAGGCGATGAGCGAGGGCAGTTCCGACATCCTCTTTCGGGATGAAACCCACTCAGAGTTCGCCAAGGTGAACACGGAACGTGCGGTTTCAGAACTCCGCTACGGCCGGACGGTCCTCTTGCAATCGGGCGGGGCCGAACATGCCGTGCTGTCCATCGACGCGGCCGCCCCCGGCGACGTCGAGCGCTTCTTCGGCGACACGCCGGACGAGGTCGGCCTCTTCCTCAGCGCGCATCGGGCGCGGGCGATCGGCATCTCGACGATCGGTCCGGTCTGCCTGAAGACCGGCGCGGCGGATCTTCCCGACCTGTCGCGGATCGCCTTCGGCGCTGAGACGCGTTTTCCCGGCGACTGGCGGCCGGCCTCCGAGCTTGCTGCGCTCAACGACCTCGCCCGGCTCGCGCTCCTCCTGCCGGCCTTCCTGGTGCGGCCCGCGCGCGCCGAAGACCGGATCGGCGGGCGGTGTCTGTCGGTCTCCGACGCCGAGGTGCGCACGGCACTCGTCGAGGAAACCCGCTTCACGGAAATCGTCCGCACGGCGGTTCCGCTGCGCGATATCTCGGACTGCCGCTTCGTGGTGTTTCGTGGCGGCCTCGCGCAGCGCGACCAACTGGCGATCATGGTGGGTGAGCCCGACCTGTCGCGGCCGGTGCCGGTGCGCATCCATTCGTCCTGCATCACGGGCGACCTCTTCGGTTCTCTGAAGTGCGACTGCGGCGACCAGCTGCGCAACGGGCTTCAGCTGATCGCCCAGCGTGGCGGCGGCGTGCTCCTCTATCTCGACCAGGAAGGCCGCGGCACGGGACTGGCCGCCAAGATGCGCGCCTACGGCCTGCAGCACGAGGGCTTAGACACGATCGACGCCGACGCGCAGATCGGGTTCGAGCCGGACGGGCGCCGCTACGGCGCGGCGGTGGCGATGCTGCGCTCGCTCGGCATCGGCTCGGTGGAACTGATGACCAACAACCCAACCAAGATCGCCGCACTTCAATCGGCTGGCATCGAAGTCCAGGCGCGCACGGCGGTGCTCGGCACGGTGACCGCCGAGAACCAGAGTTACCTCGTGACCAAGGCGCGCCGCGCCGGCCATCTTCTCGACTGGCCGGCCATCGCAGCCAAGCTCGGCTGACACGCATGCGCTTCGACCCGATCCATCTTCCGGCACGGGCCGGAGCGCGCCTTCCCGCCGCGACACCCGCCGACGCGCCGAGCCTGCCGGGCGCCTGCACAACGCTGGCCGCGACCGCACTTCTCCTGACGATCGCCGCCAGCCTTCTCGTCTCGCATGCCGGGCTCGGCTGGCAGACCTTGCCGCTGTCGCTCGCGCTCTTCCTGCCGACTGTCGGCTTCGTCGTCTGGCGCCTCGACGACCATCGCCATGGCCGCTTCGGTCCCGCCAATATCGTGACGACGGCCCGCGGCGGCATGGCGGCCGTGATCGGGGCCTGTGCCTGTGAATACGGACGGCTGACCGCGACCGACGGGGCCCTGCAGTGGCTGCTTGTCGGATCGGCGCTTCTCGCACTGGCACTCGACGGGATCGACGGGTTCCTGGCACGCCGTTCCGGGCTCGCGTCGCCGTTCGGCGAACGGTTCGACATGGAGGTCGACGCCTTCCTGATCCTAATCCTGTGCGTTCTGGCGCTCGCCTGCGACAAGGCGGGCGTCTACGTGCTGGCGATCGGACTGATGCGATACGCGTTTCTCGGATGGGCGGCGCTCGACCCGAGGCTCGCCCGGCCGCTCGCCCCCTCGATGCGGCGCAAGACCGTGTGCGTCCTCCAGATCGCGCTTCTCTGCGTGGTGCTCCTGCCGCCCGTGCCGTCGCCCGTTTCGGACGCGCTGGCGGTTCTGGCGCTCGGTCTCCTCACCTGGTCGTTCGCGATCGACATTCGCGCGCTCCTGAGCCGCTCCGCATGAGCCGGCGACTTCTCTCAAAGGTCGGCGTCGACCCGGCCACGTTCGGCCTCTGGCGCTCGATCGTCGTCTACAACGGCCAGCCGTGGCGTCGGCGCGGGATCGACCGGTTCCTGTCCGCGCTGGTGCGACCGGGCGACCTCGCCTTCGACATCGGCGCCCATGTCGGCAGCCGCGCCCGCGGGCTGGCGCGGGCCGGGGCGCAGGTCGTGGCCTTCGAACCGCAGCCCCTGTTCGGCGACTATCTCGCCCGCCGCCTCGATCCCGCGCGGATTCGGCTCGACCGGCGCGCGGTCGGCCGCGAGCCGGGCCGCGCGACGCTCGCGGTCTCGGCCTATCACCCCACGGTCTCGACGCTTTCCAGCGACTGGCGCGACCGGGTCGCGGCGGACGACGGCTTCCGGCACGTCGAGTGGGACGGCCGCGTGTCGGTCGAGGTGACGACCCTCGATCTCCTCATCGAGGAATACGGCGAGCCCGCCTTCTGCAAGAGCGACGTCGAGGGCCACGAGGCCGAGGTGCTCGCCGGCCTGTCGCGACCGCTGCGATGCATCGCCTTCGAATACACGCCCGCGACGCTGGACCTTGCGACTCGCTGCATCGACCGGCTGGCCTCGCTCGGCCGCTACGAGTTCAATCTCGTGATCGGCGAGGAATCGCGTTTCCGCCTGCCCGCATGGATGCCGCCGGAAGCGTTCGGCGCGCGTCTCGCCGAAGAGGCTGCCCGCAACCGCCGCTCGGGCGACGTCTACGCGCGCCTCGTGGAGAGACCGGCTTGAGCCGGCACGACCGACAAACCGCAGGGGAGGCCGGGCCCGAACGGAGCGTCCCACGCCTGCGCGTGGCCCTGCGCGTCGGCCTCGGTCTCGTGCTCCTCCTCGTCGTCTTCGCCCTCCCGCCGCGACCGGGGCCGATCGGCGACCTTCGGTTTCCGGTCGAGTGGTTCTGGATCGTCGGAGCCCTCACGCTCGTCCGGGGCCGTGGCTTCGGCCTCCTCGCCGCGCTCGTGCTGGCCTTCGCGGCGTCCACCACCGTCCTGAGGCTTGCCGACTGGGGGACGATCGCCGCTTTCTCGCGCCCCTTCGATCCGGTGGTGGATCGATCGATCCTCGTGGCAGGCTGGCACCTCCTGTCCGGAACGATCGGCAACGGGGCGGCCTTCGCAGCGTTGGGGTCAGCCGTCGTCCTGTTCCTCTGCCTCGTCCTCATCCTCGCCTACGGCCTGTCCGGCGTGCGACGGCTGGCGGGGCGCACCCGCGCGGCGTTGGGGATCGCGACGCTCGCGGCTGGTGCGCTGGCGACCATCGCGCTTGCCCTTATGCCCGCCGATACGCTGTCGGTGTCCGCCGCGTTGTCGGCCTATGCCGGCGAGAAGTTCGCTGCCGCCCGCCAATCCTACGCGGCGCAGGCCGCCTTCGCGCGCGAGGTGGCTAGCGACCCGCTGCGCGACGCACCGCCCGAACGGCTGCTCGCAGCCCTCGACGGGCACGACGTCCTCCTCGTGTTCGTCGAATCCTACGGCCGCAGTGCGATCGAAAACCCCCTGTTCGCGCCGCGCACGCTGGCGCGTCTCGGCGCGGTCGAGGCCGATCTCGCGCGCGTCGGCGTCTTGGCACGCAGCGGCTGGCTGCGCTCGCCGGTGGCCGGCGGGCAGAGCTGGCTCGCGCACGGGACGATGCTGTCGGGCCTCACGATCGACAACCAGACCCGCTACGAGAGCCTGCTCCAGAGTGACCACGAAAGCCTCAACGCGCTGTTCCGGGGCGCGGGGTGGCGGACGGTCGCGGTGATGCCGGCGATCACCATGCCCTGGCCGGAGGCCGGCTGGTTCCGCTACGACGAGATTCTCGCCGCGAAGGACCTCGACTATCGCGGCCGGCCGTTCAACTGGGTCACGATGCCCGACCAGTTCACCCTCCTGCGCATCGGCGAGATCCTCCAGCGCACAAGCCAGCCGGTGATGCTGCAGACGGCGCTGATCTCCAGCCACGCCCCTTGGACGCCGATCCCGACGATCGTGCCGTGGGAGACGATCGGCGACGGCCACGTGTTCGACGCGCAGGCGACAAGCGGCGTCGCGCCCGAGGTGCTGTGGCGCGACCCGCAGCGGGTGCGCGAGAACTACGGCCTGTCGATCGACTACGCGATCGAAGCCGTCGGCGCCTTCGTCGACCGTTTCGCGCGCGATGCCGTCGTCATCGTCGTCGGCGACCACCAGCCGGCCGAACTCGTGACCGGCCCCGACGCGACGCGCGACGTGCCGCTGCACATCCTCACCGCCGACCCGCGCATTCTCGATCGCCTCGACGGCTGGGGCCTCGTGCCCGGCATGGTGCCGGGACCGGCCGCGCCGGTCCTGCCGATGCAGGACTTCCGGGAGCGTTTCGTGCGTGCCATGAGCGGCGGGGACCACGCGTCATGAAGCCTGTCGACGTGTCCGAAGAGGTCTGGGCGTCGCTTCTGGCGCTGCGCGACGGAGGGGCAGGGGATTTCGCTCATGCCGATGACCCCGCCTGGTCGATCTACGAGCCGCTGGCGCGCCGACGAGGCGGCAGCTTCGTGCTGGCGCAGGTCGGACAGAGCCTCGACGGCCGCGTCGCCACGGTGGACGGGGACGCCGCGCCGATCTCGGGACCGGACGGTTTCGCGCATCTTCATCGCCTGCGTGCGCTGTCGGACGCCGTCCTCGTCGGTGCTGGCTGCGTGGTGGCCGACGATCCGCGCCTCACGGTGCGCGAGGTCTCGGGACCGTCGCCGGTGCGGGTGCTGATCGATCCGAGCGCCCGCATTCCGGCGGACGCCCGATGCCTCTCGCCGGAGACCCGGACCATCCTCGTGCGCGCGGACGGCTGCGGGGCGTCGACGTCTCACGAGACGATCCGCCTGCCGCGCGGCGACGACGGACGCCTCTGCACGGTGGCGCTTCTCGATGCGCTCGGCGAGCGCGGCTTGCACCACATCCTCGTGGAAGGCGGTGCCGCGACGATCCGCCACTTTCTGGAGGCCGGCGTCGTCGACCGTCTGCACGTCTGTATCGCCCCGATCATCATAGGTTCCGGCGCGCCGGGCCTGGCGCTGGCGCCGATCTCGAAGCTCTCCGGGGCACTGCGACCGCAGACGCGCGTGTTCGCCCTCGGAAGCGACACCCTCTTCGACTGCGCGTTCGATCGGAGCTGACGGGCGACTGCCCATCAATTGTTTGCGCACTCACCGATTCTGACCAAACGGTTTAAGGCCCCGTTAGAACCTGAAAGCCCACAACTCGTCCGCATGATGCGGCGGTTGATCAGGTCATCGGGGAGTCCACATGGAGTGTCCGGCGGTTTTCGCCGCGACACGCGAGGGAACGCGGCCGTCGAGTTCGCCCTCATCGCGTTTCCGTTCTTCTTCCTGCTTCTCGCGATGATCGAGACCGCGCTGGCGACAACGGCCGGCGTGATGCTCAACAATGCGGTGGGATCGGCGGCCCGGCAGGTGCTGACGGGGGCCGTGCAGAAATCCGACATGGATGCCGACGGCTTCCGCAAGATGATCTGCGGCAACATCGACCTTCTCATGTCGTGCGATCGCCTGAGCCTCGACATGCGCACCTATCCGGCCGGAACGCCGTTCTCCGGCCCGGTCTCCCTGCGCGATGGCTCCGTCGACGACACGTCGTTCTGCTTCGACCCTGGCCGCCAAGATACGATCACCGTGATCCGCGCCTACTACGAATGGCCCTGGACCACGTCGGTCCTCAACCAGATGACCGAGAAGACCAACGGGAACCTCATCCTCGGGGCCATGGCCGCCTTCATGAACGAGCCGTTCGGCGGGGCCGTCTCGTCCAAAGCCAACTGCTGAGGCGGGCGATGACGGGTCAAGCTCGCCTGATGCGCCTGTTGCGCGACCGATCCGGCACGGCGGCCGTCGAGTTCGCGATCATCCTGCCGGTGATGCTGGTTCTCTACCTCGGCGCCTTTGAGGCCTCCCACCTGATCATGACCAAGCGCAAGGTCGAGAGCGCAGCCGAAGCCGTAGGGGGGATCGTCGCCCGCTCGCCCGAGATGAACATGACGCGCCTGAAGAACGTGCTCCTGGTCTTCGACGGCATCGCCGGCGACGTCGAGGGGGAGGATCCCAAGGTCACGATCACCACCGTGAAGACGGACGCCAGCGGCAAGGCGACCGTGGACTGGCAGCGCGTCGGCACGGCGGCGGGCGTCGCCTCGGGCACGCCCTACCAGCTTGCCGACAATCTGGCCGGGCTGGCCGACGCCTACTTCGTCGTCACGAGGGTCGAGTACCGCTTCGACCCGACCTTCGACGTCGGAGGTGTGTTCGGCGGCGTCAAGTTCGATCGCACCTTCAGCTTCCGGCCTCGCAAGGGCGCGGAGGTCGCCTGGAAATGACCGCGCGCCCGCGCCGCCGCCCCGAACGAGGACCTGCCGTGAGCATCATCCGCTCCTTTGGACGCGCCACCTCCGGCAATGTCGCGATGATCTTCGCGCTGACCCTGCCCGTCATCATCGTTGTGAGCGGCATGGCCGTCGACACGTCCCAGGTCGAGGAGGCGAAATGGAGCTTACAGAGTTCCGCGGACGCTGCCGCGCTCGCCGCCGCCAAGCAGTTCGGCAAGACCAAGGATCCGGTCGAGCTGGAGAAGTGGGCGAAGTCGCTCTTTTTCGCCAACGAGGGCAACGACGACAAGGACACGCGCTTCACCTACGAGGGGGTGACGCGCGTCGACGGGAACAACGTCGTGCGCGTGTCGGCGACGCGCGACGTGCCGACCTTCTTCGGCAAGGCCGTGAAGGCCGTCACGGGCGGGAAGGTCGATCTCGAGACCTGGCACCTTTCGGTCGCGAGCGAGGTGATCGTCGCCAACCGCACGGTCGAGCTGGCCCTGGTGCTCGACAATTCTGGGTCGATGCAGAACCCGCCCGTGGGCGGCACGACGCCGAAGATCACCACTTTGAAGGATGCGTCGCAGAAGCTCGTCAAGCAGATGCTGTCGACCTATCCGCAGGCCAATTCGACCGATCCTGTCCGTATCTCCGTCGTGCCCTTCGCCGCGTCGGTAAATGTCGGGGTAAAATTCCCCGCACCCAGTTGGATCGATACTGCCGGCCTCAGCGACGCCAACAAAGATGATTTCGATTGGGGCATACTTCCGACATCGAAGTATCTTTTTTTCGAGAAGCTCGCCCTACGCAATCCGTCATGGAAATGGGGAGGTTGCGTTCAATCGCGACCTCTCGGCTACGCCGTGACTGATGACGAGCCAACGATCGCAAAGCCCAATACGCTCTTCGTGCCGTTCCTGTCGCCGTCCGAATACGATTGGACCAGTCCGTCGCTCGAAAGCGTGCGGAACGACTACATCTCTATTTCCGGCTCATACAAGAATGATAAGGAGGCGCTCGAGGCACAACGCGACGCTTCCAGATATTTGGTCAAAAGTCTGACCTACAAAGACAAGAAGGGCCCAAACAACGGCTGTACCACCGCTGCAATCACGCCGCTGACCGCAGCCCAGTCAACCGCGCTCAATGCTGTGTCTGGTATGATAGCCAGTGGTGGTACGAACATTGGCGAAGGCTTGGCCTGGGGTTGGCGCACGCTCACCAGTGGTCAGCCGTTTTCGGAAGGCCGTGCGCGCAATACGAAGGAGAATCTGAAGGTCATCGTGCTGATGACGGATGGCGAGAATACATACAACGCAGCCTACACGTCCGGCGAACAGATCGAACTGACCAACGCTAACAAGTCCCAGTTCGGTACCTACGGCTTCGGTCAGTATCTCGGCGCGGATAACAAGCTGTACAACGGCCGCATGTTCGACGCGACCAAGACGACGGCCGCCAAGCCCGCCATCGCCAACATCACGGCGGCGATGAACGAGACGATGAGCATCACCTGCGAGAACATCAAGAAGGACGGCACGAACGACGAGGGTGGCGACGGGATCGTGATCTTCTCGATCGCCTTCGACCTGAAGGACGGCAGCCCGATCAAGGACCGCCTGCGCAACTGCGCCTCGAACGGCATCGACGGGAAAAGCAACAAGCTCTACTACGACGCCAAGAACTCGAACGACCTGCTTCTGGCCTTTTCGGCCATCACGGACGAGATTTCCGCTCTGCGCATCTCGCGCTGAGCCGGGTGGGCCCGGCAGGACAGCCGAGATAGAACGAAATCAGCCGGTTAACAGGTCGCGTTAGCCAGGCCAGTTCCGCCTCTGTTCGTCGATCCGGGGCTAACTCTTCTGCCGAAGGCGCACGACATGGGCCATGCCATCGCGCGACAGGCGCGACCGCTCGGCATCGAGGGAATACAACTCGGCGTGCTCGATGTCGTCATGGCCGAGGACTTCCATCAGCTGGCGCGTCGAGGCGCCGCTCTCGGCGAGGATGCGGCCGAGGGTCTTGCGCAGGCCGTGCAGGGTGCAGCCGGGTTCGCATCCCGCGGCCTTCGTCCAGACCTGCATGCGCTCGCCGAGCGCCTTGTCGAAGAACGGCTTGCCGTAGCGCGTGAAGAGGATCGTCTCGCCGCGTCTCTCAGTGGCGTCGAGGACCTCACGCAGCATCGGCGTGATCGGCAGGACGACCTTCCGCTCGGTCTTCGCCGTCTGCTCGATCTCGACGGTCTCCCTCTTCACGTCCGCCCATTTCAGGCGGACGAGATCAGAGCGGCGATGGCCCAGCCACAGGCCGAGCGCGTAAACGAGGCGCGGCGTCGAGCCGATCGGCCAGCGTGTCTCGTACTTCTTCAGTTCTTCGTCGGTCCAGGCGC
>NZ_CAJYIU010000167.1 GCF_913775355.1 uncultured Aureimonas sp. | reverse complement strand
GGCGGCAGCGCCCAGCCGATGGTCGAGGCCCAGTGCCGAGCCGAGAAGACCGCGCGCCGCAGCGCCGATCTCCAAGACTATCTCGACTGCGAGGAGGGCGACATGGCCTGCCCGCTTCCGGCCGAGTAAGCCGGCTTACAGACTGCGGATGCGCGGCCCGCTCTCGGTGTCCCGGCGTTCGCCGGCCTGAAGCAGGCGACAGACGGCGTCGAGCTGGTCGAGGTCGCGGAAAGCGAGCTGCAGCGTGCCGCCCTGGCCGGCCATCTCGATCGACACGGGCAGGCCGAGCGTCTCGGACAGGAGATCGGCGAGCGCCCGCGCGTCCGACGCCTGCGGCGCTGCCGGGGCGACCGGCGTGCGGCGACGCGGGGCGGGCTTTGGGGCAGGGGGGGCGTCCGGCCCACGCGCCAGACTTTCCGCCTCGCGCACGCTGAGGCCCTCGTCGACGATGCGCCGGGCGAAGGCTTCCGGATCGTCCTGCGCCACCGCGGTGCGCGCGGCGCCGGCCGACAGTTCGCCCCGCTGCACCATGTCCTTGACGCTGTCGGGCAGCTTCAGAAGACGCAGCGTGTTGGCGACGTGGCTGCGGCTCTTCCCCACGACGTCGGCGAGGTCGGCCTGCGTGTAGCCGTGCTCGGCGATCAGCATCTCGTAGCCGAGCGCCTCCTCGATCGGGTCGAGGTCGGCGCGCTGCACGTTCTCAATGATCGCGATCTCGAGCGACTGGCGGTCGGAGATCTCGCGCAGGACGACCGGAACGTCCTTCAGCGCCGCCGCCTTGGCGGCCCGCCAGCGGCGCTCGCCGGCCACGATCTCGAAGCCGCCCGCGCCCTCGACCCGGCGCACCAGGATCGGCTGCACCACGCCGTGCTGGCGGACCGACGCCGTCAGCTCCTCGAGTTCGGTCTCGTCGAAATGGCGGCGCGGGTTCTTCGGATTGGGACGGAGGTCCGAGGTCGGGACGCGCCGCTCGCCGACCTGGGCTTCGCGCGCCATCGCGGGCCCGGGAAACGCGCTGCCCGCCCGCGAGGGCAGGGTCGAGGAGGCCGAACCGCCGATCAGCGACGCAAGCCCGCGTCCCAGCCTTTGGCGTCCCTTGTCCTCGGTCATGCGGGGTCTCCTGGTTCAGATACGGGGGCGTCTTGCCCGAAAACGATGGGCCGGCGAACCGGACGGGTCAGGCGGCGGCGAGATCGCGCTCGCGCTGGATGACCTCGGAGGCCAGACGGATATAGGCCTGACTGCCCGGGCACTTCATGTCGTAGAGGATCGCCGGCTTGCCGAAGCTCGGCGCTTCCGAAACGCGCACGTTGCGCGGTATGATCGTCTCGTAGACGTGGTCGCCCATGTAGGAGCGCACGTCGCGCACCACCTGGCTCGCGAGATTGTTGCGCCCGTCGAACATCGTCAGCACGATCCCGTGGAGGGACAGCGCGGGATTCAAGGTGTCGCGCACCTGCTCCACCGTCTCCAGAAGCTGGCTGAGACCTTCCAGCGCGAAGAACTCGCACTGGAGCGGCACCAGGATCGCGTCGGCCGCCGCCATCGCGTTGACGGTGAGAAGGTTGAGCGAGGGCGGGCAGTCGACCAGCACGAAATCGAAGCGCGCGGTCTCCTCGACATGGAAATGCAGCGCGTCGCGCAGGCGGTAGGCGCGGCTCGCCGCGGTCGAGATCTCCATCTCGACGCCGAGAAGATCGAGCGTCGAGGGGATGACCCAGAGGTTCGGAACGGCCGTCTCCATCGCCGCATCGGTGACCGACGCGCTTTCGACGAGGACGTCGTAGGACGACACCGCGCGGTCCTCGCGATCGATGCCGAGGCCCGTCGAGGCGTTGCCCTGCGGATCGAGGTCGATCAGGAGCGTGCGCTTCCCGATGGCGGCCAGCGCCGTCGCGAGGTTGATGGCGGTCGTCGTCTTGCCGACGCCGCCCTTCTGGTTCGCAACCGTGATGACCCGCATGCGCGGGACGGAAAGCGTGTCCATCGTGTCAACTCCACCCGGGTCTGGGGAGGCCGGGTCCATGCCTTCGATTGCGGGTCGTGGATCCCTAGCGGGCCGCCAGGCGCTCGAGGCGACGGATCTCCAGGAGCACCGAGCCGTCTTCGACCGGCGAGGCATGCTTTACCATGTCGAAACGCCAATGGGCAGCGGCATCCGCGATCTCGCTCTCGTGGGTGCGCCCCTTGAGGAACCAGTAGACGGTGTCCGGCCGGGTGTGCGGTGCGACGAGCGCGAAGAGATCGTCCAGCGATGCGAGCGCGCGCGCGCTGATCGCCTCGACGGCGGAGAGCACTGCGCCGCAGTCCTCGATCCGCTCGGCATGGACCGTTGCGGGAAGCGACAGTTCGCGCGCCACCGTGCGCAGGAACGCCGCCTTCTTGGCGTTGCTCTCGACGAGATGCACCTCGCCGCCCTCGCGCTCGGCCATGAGGATGCCGAGGATCAGACCCGGCAAGCCGGCGCCCGAGCCGAGATCGGCCCAACGCGAGATACCCTTGGCGCGTTCGCCGAGCACCAGCCCGTCCTCGACGTGCCGGGTCCAAATTTCGGGGATCGTCGCGGGCGAGACGAGGTTGATGCTCTTCTGCCAGGTCCGCAGTAGGGCGACGTAGGCGTCGAGCCGTTCCCCTGTTTCACGTGAAACAGCGTGGCGCGAGAGGACGAGCGCGCGCTCCTCGGCAAGCTTCGCCTCCGTCGCGGCCTTGCCCATCTTGGGCTTGGGCGCCGGACGCTTTACGTCCGCGGGCTTGCGGGGCGGCGGGCCCCGTCGGTCACGCGGCGCGGGCAAGGTCTTGCTTTCGAAGGGCGACGAGAAGGAGGGCGAGAGCGGTCGGGGTCATGCCGTCGATGCGTTCCGCCTCGGCAAGGCTCGCCGGCCTACGCTCCACGAGCTTCTGGCGAAGTTCGTTAGACAGGCCCTTGATCCCATCGAAATCGAACCCCGCCGGAAAGACCTTCGCCTCGTCGCGCTTCAGCTGCATCTGGTCGCGGCGCTGGCGGTCGAGATAGACGTTATAGCCGGCCTCGATCTCGATCCGGTCACGAACCGACCCTTGGATCGCCTGGAGTTCCGGCCAGACCCTGGTCAGATCGTCGAAACCGATGTCGGCGTGGGAGAGCAGCACCCAGGCCGAGCGGGTGCGCCCGTCCTGATTCACCGGCAGACCCTGCCGAGCTGCCTCGCTGCTCGTCAGGGTCAGCCCTTCCAGCGTGGTGCGCGCGGCGCCGAGCGCCGCCTCGCTGGCCGTGAACGCCGCGCGGCGCTCCCCGTCGGCCAGTCCCCATTCGATGCCGAGCGGGGTCAGGCGGCGGTCGGCGTTGTCGGCGCGAAGGCTCAAGCGGAACTCGGCGCGGCTCGTGAACATGCGATAGGGCTCGGTGACGCCGGTGCGCGTCAGGTCGTCGACCATCACACCGAGATAGGCGTCGGCGCGATCGACGACGACGGGCTCCGCCCCGCCGGCGCGCCGCGCCGCGTTGAGGCCCGCCAGCAACCCCTGCGCCGCCGCCTCCTCGTAGCCGGTGGTGCCGTTGATCTGACCGGCGAGAAACAGGCCGCGTGCAGCGCGCACCTCCAGCGCCCGTGTCAGTTCGCGCGGGTCGACATGGTCGTATTCGATGGCATAGCCGGGTTTCAGCACCTCGACCTTTTCCAACCCCGGCAGCGAGCGCAGGAACGCCTCCTGCACGTATGCCGGCAGCGAGGTCGACAGGCCGTTGGGATAGACGGTCGCGTCGTCGAGGCCTTCCGGCTCGAGGAAGACCTGATGGCCGTCGCGGTCGCCGAACTTGACGATCTTGTCCTCGATCGACGGGCAGTAGCGCGGGCCGACGCCCTCGATCTCGCCGGAATAGAGCGCCGAGCGATGGAGATTGTCGCGGATGATGCGGTGCGTCTCCGGCGTCGTGCGGGTGATGCCGCAGTCGATCTGCGGGTTCGCGATCACGGTCGTCAGGTAGGAGAACGGGTAGGGCTCAGCGTCGGGGCCCTGCCGGTCGAGCGAGGCCCAGTCGATCGTCGTGCCGTCGAGCCGCGCCGGCGTGCCCGTCTTCAGGCGGCCGAGGCGGAGCCCCAAGCGGCGCAGCGTGGCGGAGAGGCCAAGCGACGGCTTCTCACCGACGCGGCCCGCCGGGATCTTCTCCGTCCCGATATGGATGAGACCGTTGAGGAACGTGCCGGTGGTCAGCACCGCCGCGCCGCAGGCGATGCGGCGACCATCGTCGAGGATCACGGCTGCAACGCGCCCGGCCGCATCGAGTTCGAGATCGAAGGCGTCGCCCTCGACGACCGACAGCCCGTCCTGCGCCCACACGGCGGCGTGGACCGCCGCCTTGTAGAGCTTGCGGTCGGCCTGCGTGCGGGGCCCACGTACCGCCGGGCCCTTGCGCCGGTTGAGCAAGCGAAACTGGATGCCGCCGCGGTCCGCCGCCCGACCCATGACGCCGCCGAGCGCATCGATCTCGCGCACGAGGTGGCCCTTGCCGATCCCGCCGATCGCGGGGTTGCAGCTCATGGCGCCGACGGTCTCGAAGGCATGCGTCAGGAGGATCGTTGCCGCGCCCGCCCGCGCGGCGGCGCACGCCGCCTCGACGCCGGCATGGCCGCCGCCGATCACCACGACGTCGGCGGAAACATCCATTGGTTTCTGTGTCATGAGATGGGTTAAGCCGCAGCGGACGAAGACTGTCAATCGAGGCCGGTCAGGCTGCCCTCGCCAGCCCACCCGTTCGTCGCCTGGCATGGCTGTTCTCCACCCGCGCCGCCGACCTCATTTCCCGATGCAGAATTCGCCGAAGATCACACCGAGAAGGTCCTCGACCCCGGTGCGGCCGGTGAGGCTCCCCAGACGGTCGGCGGCAAGGCGCAGCGTTTCGGCGGCGACCTCCGGTGGCTGGTGCTCGGGATCGTAGGCCTCCAGCCATTCCAGCGTGCCGGCGATGATCTCGCGATGGCGCAGGCGCGTCGGCACCACCTGCGTTGGATCGCCTGCTTTGGCACGCGCGGCCGCGGTGATCCGATCGAGAAGCTCGCCGATTCCACGGCCATCGTGCACGGAAACCGCCAAGTTCGAGTTTGCCGGCAAACCTTCAGCTACGAGATCGGACTTGGTACGAACGTGGAGGATCGGAGCGTGGGTCTCCAATGCCACCTCGTCGCCGTCCGCCGCGACGAGGTGGAGCACGAGATCCGCCTCGTCCAACGCCCGGCGCGCCCGCTCGACACCGATCGCCTCCACGACGTCGCCCGTCTCGCGCAGGCCTGCCGTGTCGGACAGGCGTACCGGAATGCCGGCGAGGTCGAGCCGCACTTCGATGACGTCGCGCGTCGTGCCGGGGATTGCCGAGACGATCGCGACGTCCCGCTCGGCCAGCGCATTGAGGAGGCTGGACTTGCCGGCATTCGGTGCCCCCGCGATCACAACGTGGAAGCCGTCGCGCCAGATCTCGCCGCGACGCGCGCCGGAGAGGCTCTTGCGCATCTCGGCGGCAAGGCGCCGCACCTCGGCCGAGACGCCGGCCGAGACATCGTCCGCGACGTCGCCCTCGTCGGAGAAGTCGAACGCCGCCTCGATCAGCGCCCGCGCTCGCAGGAGCCGCCGCATCCAACCGTCGGCGAGCTGGCGCATGCCGCCCTCGGCCTGGGCGAGCGCCTGGGCGCGCTGGCCCTCGGTCTCGGCGGCGAGGAGATCGGCGAGCCCTTCGGCTTCCGTCAGATCGATCCGGCCGTTCTCGAAGGCGCGGCGGGTGAACTCGCCGGCCTCGGCGAGGCGAATGCCGGGCAGGGCGCAGAGCGCGGCGAGCATGGCGCCGGCAACCGCCCGTCCGCCATGGACATGGAACTCGGCGAGATCCTCGCCCGAGACCGAACCCGGCGCCGGAAAGAACAGGAGGAGCCCGCGATCGATCGGGGCACCCGTGCCGTCGCGAAAGGTTCGCAAGGAGGCTCGGCGCGGCTCCGGCACGCCGCCGGCGATCCGCTCCATCGCCAGCCGCGCCTGCGGCCCGCTGACCCGCAGCACCGCGATCCCCGCCGGCAGCGCGCCGGAGGAGAGGGCGGCGATCGTGTCGTCGAAGCTCACCGGACCGCGATCACGTCGGCGTCGCAGGCGATGCGAAGCGCGTCCGGCACGGTCTCGAAGACGTGGAACGGCGTGCCCGCCGCCGCCCAGACGAAGGGGAAAGCCAGGAGGTCGCGGTCCATGAAGGTGCGCAAGGGGCGCGGGGCGCCGAGCGGCGCGACGCCGCCGATCGCAAAGCCGGTCACGTCCCGCACGAAGTCGGCGTCCGCCCGGCCGAGCGCCTCGCCGACGACTTGCGCGACCGCCTTCTCGTCCACCCGGTTGGCCCCGGACACGAGAAGGAGATAGGGCTCGCCCGTCTCCTTGCCCCGGAACACGAGGCTTTTCACGATCTGCCCGACGGCGACCGAGACGGCGCTCGCCGCTTCCTCCGCGGTGCGCGCGATGGTCTCGGTTTCCACGACGCGGATGGGCAGGCTTTTGGCGAGCGCCGCGATCTCCACGCGCCGCACGGCATCGGGTCGGGTCGGATGATCGGACATGGCGGCGCGGCCTCGGGCTGGTAGCGTCGTCTCCGGCTCTAGCGCATCACGGCGCGCGATCCCACGAAAAAGGCCGCCGTGTCGCCACGGCGGCCCTTCGATGCGGGACGGCTTGGAAAGCCTTACGTGTTCATCGAATCGAAGAAGTCGGTGTTCGACTTCGTCTGCTTCAGCTTGTCGTTGAGGAACTCGATCGCGTCGGTCGTGCCCATGGGCGCGAGGATGCGGCGCAGGACGAAGATCTTCTGCAGGTCCTGGCGCGGCACGAGGAGGTCCTCCTTGCGCGTGCCGGACTTGAGGATGTCCATCGCCGGGAAGATGCGCTTGTCGGCGACCTTGCGGTCGAGCACGAGCTCGGAATTGCCGGTGCCCTTGAACTCCTCGAAGATTACCTCGTCCATGCGCGAGCCGGTGTCGATGAGGGCCGTCGCGATGATCGTCAGCGAGCCGCCTTCCTCGATGTTGCGCGCGGCGCCGAAGAAGCGCTTGGGGCGCTGGAGGGCGTTGGCGTCGACACCGCCGGTCAGGACCTTGCCGGAGGAGGGGACCACCGTGTTGTAGGCGCGGCCGAGGCGGGTGATCGAGTCGAGAAGAATGACGACGTCGCGCCCATGCTCGACGAGGCGCTTAGCCTTCTCGATCACCATTTCGGCGACCTGCACGTGGCGCGTCGCCGGCTCGTCGAAGGTGGAGGAGACGACCTCGCCCTTCACCGAGCGCTGCATGTCGGTGACTTCCTCGGGGCGCTCGTCGATGAGCAGGACGATGAGGTAGCATTCCGGGTGGTTGGCGGTGATCGAGTGCGCGATGTTCTGCAGGAGCACCGTCTTGCCGGTGCGCGGCGGGGCGACGATCAGCGCGCGCTGGCCCTTGCCGAGCGGGGCGACGAGATCGATGACGCGGGCCGAGAGGTCCTTCTTGGTGGAGTCCGCGAACTCCATCTTGAAGCGCTCGTTCGGGTAGAGCGGCGTCAGGTTGTCGAAGTGGCTCTTGTGCTTGATCTTCTCCGGGTCGTCGAAGTTGATCGTGTTGACCTTCATGAGCGCGAAGTAGCGCTCGCCATCCTTCGGCGAGCGGATCGTGCCCTCGACCGTGTCGCCGGTCTTCAGCGAGAAGCGGCGCAGTTGGGACGGCGAGATGTAGATGTCGTCGGGGCCGGGCAGGTAGTTGGCCTCCGGCGAGCGCAGGAAGCCGAAGCCGTCCTGCAGCACCTCGACGACGCCCTCGCCGATGATCTCGACGTCCTGCGCGGCGAGGCGCTTCAGGATGGCGAAGAGGAGCTCCTGCTTGCGCAGGACCGAGGCGTTCTCGACCTCGTTCTCCTCGGCGAAGGCGACGAGTTCGGCGGCGTTCTTGTTCTTGAGGTCCTGGAGTTTGATCTCGGACATGTCAAATGGGCTCCAACCCCATCCGGACCTTCGAGGGGTCGCGCGGCACGGGGGCGTCAACGATCGGGGAAAGGGTCAGGCCGGAACGAGGATGGACATGTTCGGCTGAAAGGGCGGGATCGCAGGCATGGCTGCGTCGCGCCGGAGGCGGGATACGCGTTCAGTCTATAATGCCGCAGGCGCGCCAGCGCAAGCGGGCTTCGTTCAGCCGCCGCCGATCGGCACCGCGGGTCCGAGGGAAAGCTGGCTGAGCGCGTCGTCCACCACGGCCTCCGGCGCCGCCTCGACCGGCACCCGCACGCCGTCCTCGTTCGGCTGCAGCGGCTCGAAGTCGGCATATTGCGAGGCGAGCAGCGAGGGCGGCATGTAATGCCCCTTCCGCTTCTCCATGCGCTCGCGGATCAGCGCCTCGTCGCCATTCAGCTCCACGAAGCGCACCCGCGCTGCCGCGCCGCGCAACACGTCGCGATAGCGCCGCTTCAGCGCCGAGCAGGTGATCACGGTGGAGCGTCCGGCCACCGCCTCGTCCGACACCCAGTCGCGGATCGCCACGAGCCACGGCGCCCGGTCCTCGTCGTTCAGGGGAATGCCGGCCGACATCTTGTCGATGTTGGCTTTCGGGTGAAACTCGTCGGCCTCGGCAAAGCGCCAGCCGAGCCTTGCCGCTAGTCCCTTGGCCGTCGTCGTCTTGCCGGTGCCCGACGGGCCCATGACGACGAGGCAGACGGGGCGGTCGGGGGCGTCGGACACGGGAACCTCGGCTCCGTCGGGTTTCAGGTCCGCGATAGATCGCACCGGCGCGGCGAAAGGCAAGCGGCGATCAGAACGGCTTCACCACCACGAGGATCACGATCACCACCATGAGGAGCGCCGGCACCTCGTTCATGATCCGCCAATGCCGGCTCGACCTGGTGATCTCGTCGCGCTCCAGCCGCTTGCGCGAGGCCGACAGGTAGCCGTGGACGCCCGACAGGAGCACCACGAACAGGAGCTTGGCGTGCAGCCAGCCGCCCCGGAACTGGAACACCTCGATCGCCAGCCACAAGCCCGCCACCCAGGTCACGACCATCGCCGGGTTGATGATGCCGCGCATCAGGCGCCGCTCCATCACCTTGAACGTCTCGGCCTCGCGCGATCCCGCCCCCGCCTCGGTGTGGTAGACGAAGAGACGCGGCAGATAGAGCATCCCCGCCATCCACGAGATCACCGCGAGGATGTGCAGGCTCTTCACCCAGAGCTGCGCCTCGAGCGGCACCAGCCCGAACAGGAGGACCGCCAGCACCACCCCGCCGGCCAGCGCGTAGAGCAGCGAACGGTCCTTCGCGACGGGCTTGGGCGAAACGGTCATGGCATCCTCCGGCAGGGCACCCCGCCTGCCTAGTCGAGAACCGCACCGAACGGAAGCGGCGGGGTGCCGGGATGGCGGGGCTGCTGCCCCGATCCCCGCTCGGGAAGGAATTCCCGAACCCTTCTTTTCGTTCGGGACTTTTCCGAAGGTCGGGAGGGCCGCTGGCCCTCCCGACCTTCGGACACATCGCGAAACAAGGAGGGGTCCAGGGGAAATCATTTCCCCTGGCGGGGCCGGGGGCGGCGCCCCCGTCTTCCCTCACCCCCGCCGCACCCGCTCGACGAGGTGCTCGACATGGGCGATCGGCGCGTCGGGCGTAATGCCGTGGCCGAGGTTGAAGATCAGCGGGCCGTGGCCGAGGCTCTGGAGGATGGCGTCGATGCCCTCGTCCAGCGCGCGGCCGCCAGCGATGAGGCGCAAGGGATCGAGGTTGCCCTGGACGGGTCCCGTCTTCTGGAGGTCGGCGGCGAAGGAGAAGGGGACGGACCAGTCGAGGCCGACGGCGTCGACGCCCGTGCCCTCGCGATAGGCGGGCAGGAGCGGTCCGGCGCCCTTGGGGAAGCCGATGATGCGGGCGTGCGGCACGGCGGCGCGCACGCGCTCGACGATGCGGCGGGTGGGTCCGATCGAGAAGCGATGGAAGGACAGTTCGTCGAGGACGCCCGCCCAGGAATCGAAGATCTGGACGCAGTCGGCCCCGGCCTGCAGCTGGCGGATCAGATACTCGGCGCTCATCTCGGCGAGGAGCTCCAGAAGCTCGTCCATGGCCTCCGGGTGCTGGTAGGCGAAGCGGCGCGCCGGACCCTGGTCGGACGTGCCG
Source organism: uncultured Aureimonas sp. (assembly GCF_913775355.1). Taxonomy (GTDB): domain Bacteria; phylum Pseudomonadota; class Alphaproteobacteria; order Rhizobiales; family Rhizobiaceae; genus Aureimonas. The sequence continues at coordinate 5,114 of NZ_CAJYIU010000167.1, read as the reverse complement.
TGGCCGGCGATCATGTAGGTCGCCACCGTCCAGGGCGCCCCGCAGAAGCCGATGAGGGTGGTCTCGTCAGGCAGTTCGGCGCGCAGGCGCGCGACGGTCGCGATCACGGGCGCGAGGTGGGTCTCGGCATTGGTCGGGTCGAGGCCGGCGATCTCGTGCGGCGCGATCGGATCCATCTGCGGACCCTCGCCTTGCACGAAACGAACGTTGCGCCGCAGGGCGTCGGGGATCACGAGGATATCGGAGAAGAGGATCGCCGCGTCGAAGCCGAAGCGGCGGATCGGCTGCAGCGTCACCTCGGTGGCAAAATCCGGATTGTAGCAGAGGTCGAGGAAGCCGCCGGCCCGCGCCCGCGTCTCGCGATATTCGGGCAGGTATCGTCCGGCCTGACGCATCAGCCAGATCGGGGGCGGGAACACGGTCTCGCCGGCGAGAACGCGCAGGAGCTTGCGCTCTGGCATGGGACACCTTTCGGGAAGCGGCACGGGCGAGGCGAGGGATGCCCGGCGCGAGGCCCCGCGTCCAGTCTCTTTCGAGACCGGCCCGTGGCCCGGCGCCGATGGCTCGTCAGATAGCCCGGAGGGTTTTCCCGTCCGCCCCTCTTAGAAAAGAAATCCATGAATCTGAGATTCTGATTCTATGAGTCGGTGGATCACGGGAATTCACAGGGGCGAAACGAAGCGCCGCAAAGAGGGGTTCGGCGCAGCTGGCGGTGCGCGGGGGCGAAGCGGCCGCCGCATCAGGCGTTTGGCAGGCGAAGAAGCCGGGGAGCGGAAAAGAGCGTCCCCGAAATTCACAAGCGCCGGACCACAGCCCCGGAGCGCTCGTGAACTGTGGATGACGGCGGAGTTTTCAAAAGGGGCGAAATCGCTTGCCAGAGCGGCGTGCCGCCGGTCCCCTGATTCCCACAGAGGGCCGACAATTGCGGGGGCCGCCCGAGCTTTCGCTGGACGGGCGGGGAAGAATCGAGTCCCGCTTCGCGCAGCCGCTTCCCGCGTTTCGCGGGCTCTAATAAACAAGCGCTGTTTGAACAAAGATTTAAGGACGCGCGGCAAGGCGCGGGAAAGGATGCCGGCATGAATCGCGATCTCGTCCTGGCCTCGGGCAGCCGCCACCGGCAGGCGCTGCTGACGCAAGCCGGCATCACGGCGGAGGCCGATCCCTCGACGCTGGACGAGCGGCTGGTCGAAGCGCCGCTGCTGGATTCCGGCGCGACGCCCGACGAGGTGGCGCTGGTGCTGGCCGAGGCGAAGGCGGTCGACGTGTCCGAGCGGCGCCCCGGGGCGCTTGTGATCGGGGCCGACCAGGTCCTGTCGATCGGCGACGAGGTGCTGCACAAGCCAGCCGACATGGAGGCCGCGCGTCGCACCCTCCTGAAGCTGTCGGGCCGCACGCATCATCTCGACAGCGCCGTGGTGCTGGCCGAAGGGGGCACGGCGGTCTGGCGGCATGTCTCGCGCGCCTCGATCACCTTCCGCGACCTCGCGCCGGCCGAGATCGGGCGCTACCTCGCCGCCGCCGGCGACGGGGTGCTGACAAGCGTCGGCGCCTATCAGGTGGAAGGGCGCGGCCTGCAGCTGATGGAGCGGATCGAGGGCGACCTCTTCACCATCATCGGCCTGCCCATGCTGCCGCTGATCCGGGAGCTGCGGGCGCGGGGCGCGCTCGATGCGTGAGGCCCCCCGCGCCTTCGTCACCGGCTGGCCGATCTCCCATTCCCGCTCGCCGCTGATCCACGGGACCTGGCTTCGTGACTTGCGGATCCCGGGCTCGTACGAGCGGATCGCCGTGCCGCCGGAGGATTTCTCGGGCTTTCTCGACCGGCTGCAGGGCGAGGGCTTTGTGGGCGGCAACGTCACCATTCCCCACAAGGAGGCTGCGTTCGCCGCCGCCGCGCGGCTCGACGGGGCGGCGGAGGCCATCGGCGCGGTCAACACGCTCTGGTTCGAGGACGGCCGTCTGACCGGCGGAAACACCGACGCCTACGGCTTCTCCGCCAATCTCGACGAGCGCCTCGGCGGCTGGCGCGAGGCGCAAACCGCCGTGGTGCTGGGCGCCGGCGGCGCGGCGCGCGCCGTGGTGCATGCGCTGCGCGAAGCCGGGATCGCCCGCATCACCATCCTCAATCGGACGCGCGCGCGCGCCGAGCGTCTGGCGGAGGCCTTCCGGGCCGAGGCGGGCGGCGAGGACGACTTTTCCGTGCTCGCCCGGTCCTGCGACCTCGTGGTCAACACGCGGCCCGCCGATCCGGAGGGCCTCCGTGAGGCCGATGTCCGCGCGATCGAGGCGCTGCCGGAGGGCGCCCTCGTCACCGACATCGTCTATGTCCCGCTGGCGACGCCGATCCTTCAGGCGGCCTCCGCGCGCGGCCTTCGCACCGCCGACGGGCTCGGCATGCTCCTGCACCAGGCGGTGCCGGGCTTCGAGCGCTGGTTCGGGCGGCGGCCCGCCGTCGAGGAGGCGCTGCGTGCGGCCGTGATCGCCGACATCGAGGCGACCGCGTGAAGGTCCTCGGCCTCACCGGCTCGATCGGCATGGGCAAGTCGACGACGGCCGAGATGTTCCAAGCGCTCGGCGTGCCCGTCCATTCCGCCGACGCCACTGTCCACCGCCTCTATGCCGGACGCGCCGCGCCGCTGGTGGAGGCGCGCTTTCCCGGCACGGTGCGGGACGGCGTCGTCGACCGCGCGGCGCTCGGCGCCCGCGTCCTCGGCGACAAGCCGGCCCTTGCCTCGCTCGAGGCGATCATCCACCCGCTGGTGCGCGAGGAGGAGCAGGCGTTCCTCGATGGCGCGCGCGAGGCGGGGGCGCCGCTCGTGGTTCTCGACATCCCCCTCCTTTTCGAGACCGGCGGCGAGGGGCGGGTCGATGCCGTCCTCGTCGTCACTGCGCCGGCGGAGGTCCAGCGCGCGCGCGTCCTCGCACGCCCCGGCATGACGGCCGAGCGGTTCGAGGCGATCCTCGCCAGCCAGATGCCGGACGCCGACAAGCGGCGCTGCGCCGATGTCGTGATCGACACGGGCCGGGGGCTGGAGGCCGCGCGGGAGGCGGTGCGGCGGATCGTCGAGCGGTTCGGAGCGCTGCCCGAGACTTGAGGCTTGCACGCGGACGCCGCCTGTCCGACATGGAGAGGGGAGAGCCCCGAGGGAAATTCCATGCGCGAGATCGTCTTCGACACCGAAACCACCGGGCTCGACTTCGCCGAGGACCGGGTGATCGAGATCGGCGGCATCGAGCTGTGGAACCATATCCCGACGGGGCGCGAGTTCCACTGCTTCATCCGCCCGCAGGGGCGGAAGGTGGATCCCGGTGCCTTCGACATCCACGGCATCTCCGACGACTTCCTGAAGGACAAGCCGGTCTTCGCCGAGGTGGTGGACGACGTCCTCGCCTTCTTCGACGACGCCCGGCTGATCGCGCACAACGGCACGTTCGACATGCGCTTCATCAATGCCGAGCTCGCGCGCCTCGACCGGCCGCCGATCCCGGCCGACCGCCTGATCGACACCCTGACCATGGCGCGGCGCAAGTTTCCGATGGCGCCCGCGACGCTCGACGCGCTCTGCTCGCGCTTCTCGATCGACACCTCGAAGCGCAACAAGCACGGCGCGCTGGTCGATAGCGAGCTTCTCGCGCAGGTCTATATCGAGCTGATCGGCGGCCGGCAGTCGGCGCTGCGCCTCGTCACCGAGGACGAGGCGCGGGCGAACGAGGGCGGCGAGGGCGGGGCGCGCCGTGCGCTGCCGCCGCGCCCCGTGCCGCTCGGATCCCGCCTGACGGCCGCCGAGGACGAGGCCCACCGCGCCTTCGTCTCGGGGCTCGGCGACGCGCCCTTGTGGCGGCGCGTCGAAGGCTACGACAGCTGACGATCGCGCGCCTGTTCAGGGAGGCGCGGAGCTTCTAGAAGCGGCGGCATGGATGCGCCGCTTCTCCCGTTTCGCCATTTCCTTCTCGGTCTCGCGGTGGTCGCCGTCTGGGGCACCAACTTCGTGGTGATCCACGAGGGGCTGAAGCATCTGCCGCCGCTCCTCTTCGCGGCGCTCCGCTTCCTGTTCGCGGCCCTGCCCGGCATCCTCCTGTTTCCCCGCCCGCGTGTGCCCTGGAGCCATCTCGCCGCCTACGGCGTCCTGATCGGCACCGGCCAGTTCGGTCTCCTGTTCATCGCCATGAACGGCCTCATCTCGCCGGGGCTCGCGTCGCTCGTCATCCAAAGCCAGGTCTTCTTCACGATCGCGCTGGCGATGCGCCTGTCGGGCGAGACGATACGCCCGTTCCAGTGGGTGGCGCTCGGCCTCGGGCTCGCCGGCCTTGGGGTGATCCTGACGCACACCGACGGCACCACGACGCCGCTCGGCCTCGCGCTGGTGCTGGTGGCGGCGCTGTCCTGGGCGGGCGGCAACATCGTCGCGCGCCACAGCCGCGTCACCAACATGCTGCCCTACGTCATCTGGGGCAGCGTCTTCTCGGCGCCGCCGCTCTTTGCCCTGTCCTTCATGCTGGAGGGCTGGGACGCGATCCGTGCCGGGCTCGCGCAGGCCGACGCCGTGACCTGGGCCGCCGTCCTCTGGCAGACCGTCGGCAACACGATGTTCGGCTATGCCGCCTGGGGCTGGCTCCTGTCGCGCCATCCGGCCGCGCTGGTCACGCCGATGGCGCTCCTCGTGCCGCTGTTCGGCATGGGCGCCTCGGCGCTTCTCCTCGGCGAGCCGCTGCCGATGTGGAAGATCGCGGCGGCGCTCCTCGTCATGTCCGGCCTCGTGCTCGGCCTTCTCTATCCGCGCTGGCAGCGCCGCCTGACGAAAAAGGGCGCCGCCGGTGTCCCGGGCGCCCCTGATCGATGCTTCGGCAAGCTGCTGTCAGATGACCGGCTGGACCTGCGCCTTCGTGCGCTCCTCGGCGAGGCGCTGCGTGAAGAGCGCCGCGAAATCGATAGGGTCGATCATCAGCGGCGGGAAGCCGGCATTGCGCGTCACGTCGGCGACGATCTGCCGCGCGAACGGGAACAGAAGGCGCGGGCACTCGATGAAGAGGACCGGCAGCATGTGCTCCTGCGGGAAGCCCTCGAGGCGGAACACGCCGCCGTATTCGAGTTCCACGTGAAACAGCGTGTCGGC
>NZ_CAJYIU010000166.1 GCF_913775355.1 uncultured Aureimonas sp. | reverse complement strand
CGCATCGTCAACCCAATGATCGTCGAGGGGCAGGTGCATGGCGGCTTGGCGCAGGGCATCGGGCAGGCGTTACTGGAGGGCGTTCACTATGACGAATCCGGCCAGCTCGTGACCGCCAGCTACAATGATTACGCGATGCCCCGCGCCTGGGATCTGCCCTTGTTCGAGGTGCTGACCAACGAAACGCCCTGCACCACCAATCCGCTGGGGATCAAGGGGTGCGGCGTGGCGGGGGCGATCGGCTCGCCGCCGGCCGTCATCAACGCGATCACCGACGCCATCGGCAACAATGCGCTGTCGATGCCCGCGACGCCGGAAAAGGTCTGGCGCGCCCTGAACGCCGTCGCGGCCAAGGCCTGAGGAGGGACGCATGTACCAGACGCAATACAAGCGTGCCGGATCGCTCGACGAGGCCAAGGCGATGGTCGGCGCCTCGGGTGGCGAGGGCAAGTACCTGTCGGGCGGCATGACGCTGATCCCGACGATGAAGGCGCGGCTCGCCAGCCCCTCGGCGCTGATCGACCTGCGTCACATCGCCGATCTCAAGGGCATCTCCGTCGAGGGACGGCGCGTGCGCATCGGCGGCGGTGTCACCCATGCCGAGGTCGCAGCGTCCAAGGAGATCGAGGCGGTCTGCCCGACCTTCTGCGAGCTTGCCAACCTGATCGGCGATCCCGCCGTGCGCCACATGGGCACGATCGGCGGCGTCGTCGCCAACTTTGACCCGGCGGCCGACTACCCGGCGGCGCTCCTCGCGCTCGGCGGCACGATCCACACCGACCGGCGCGAGATCGGGGCGGACGACTTCTTTCTCGGCCTGTTCGAGACGGCGCTGGAGGAGGACGAGATCGTGACGGGCGTCTCGTTCGAGGCACCGGACGCGGCGGGCTGGGAGAAGTTCCGCAACCCTGCGTCTCGCTACGCCATGTGCGGCGTCTTCGTCGCCCGGCGCGGCGACGAGACCCGCGTGGCCGTGACGGGCGCCGGCTCGAACGGCGCCTTCCGCTGGCACGAGGGCGAGGCGGCCCTCTCCGCCCGCTTCGAGCCGGAGGCGCTCGACGGCGTCTCCGTCGACGAGGGTGAGATGATCGGCGACCTGCACGGCTCGTCAGCCTATCGCGCCAATCTCGTGCCGGTCGTCACCAAGCGGGCGGTGCGCTCGGCGCGCGGCTGACGCTTCCCGACCCTCGCGAACGCAAGAAGGGGCGGCCCGGCGGGACCGCCCCTTTTTCCTATCCGACGGCGCGAACCTTCAAAGATCGCAGCGACGCTCGTAGCCGTCGTAGCCGACGAAGGTGTCGGTGCGCGGGTCATAGGACCGGTAGCGCGCGAGGCAGCGCTCGACATGGCTCGGCGGAGCGCGGCGCGTGTAGGTGCCGTAGTCGTCGTAGTAGCGGGCCTGACGCGGCGCCTGATAGTAGCGCGGCGGCGCGGGGATCGTATCCTCGTAAGACGGCGGCGCGACATAGACCGGGCGCGGCGGCGGCTCGTAGTAGCGCGGCGCGGGCTCGTAGTAGCGGGGCTGCTGCGGCTGCGACAGGGCCGAGCCGAGCAGCGCACCGGCGGCCAGGCCCACCGCGCCGCCGAGCAGCACGTCGCCCGCATTGCCCCGGTCGCGATGGCGCCAGGGGTCGGCCTGCGCCGCCGGCACGGCGGCGGTCAGGGCCAGGGCAGAGGTTACGAGAGCAAGAAACGTCTTGCGCATGGAAAGCTCCCATCCGGCACCGCCGGTTCGCTCAATGCCGGGCGCTCGCCCGGCTGTCGACGGCGATGAAGCACGATCGCACATGAACGTTAGCTGAACGCGGAAGTTTCCGCCGCAAACCCTTAAATGACGGAAAGGTGCCGCCACGAGAAAAGGCGCCGGGCGGGTGCCCGACGCCTTCCCATGAAGCATATCGCTGCGACTTAGAGGTTGCAGTAGCGACGCTCGCCCGCGCTGTTGGCGACATAGGTGTTGGTGCGCGGATCATAGGTGCGGTAGCGCGCGGCGCAACGCTCGACCTGCGAGCGGCTCACCACGACGCCCTCGCGATAGGCGGGCCCGCGGTTGGCGTTGGCGGCGGCACCCACGGCAGCGCCGGCAGCGAAGCCGAAGATCGCGGCGGCGGCGGCATCGCCGCGGTTCCGGTCACGATAGCTCTCGCGGTACCAGCGATTGTAGCGACGCTCATCCCAGCGACGGCCGTCGCGGCGGAAGTCGCGGCAGTCGCGCGCACCGGGGTTGCGGGCGCAGAAGCGCTCGACGAAGCGCTGACGCTCGCGGAAGCTCTGGGCCTCGGCCTGCGGGGCCGAGAAGGTGACGACGCCGGTGGCCAGCACCGCGGCGGCCATGAAGGATTGGAACAGCTTACGCATGAAGGGCTTTCTCCCAAAGGTTGGCGGTAGCGTCGCGGCTACAGACCGGAGTGACGGACCGCAGGAACCGGGGATCACTCATCCGGTTCCATCCATGGTCAGAAAATGAGCGTCGCAACCTGAACGCGACCTGAACGCGTCGCGTTCGAGCGTCCTGGTCGCAGGCGGTGGAAAAGCCGTTGCCGCGCATGGCCCGAACGAAGCGGGAACACTATATAAAGAGCATGAGCAAGCCGACCCTGATGCAGAAGCTGGCGATCCTGTCGGACGCCGCCAAGTACGACGCGTCCTGCGCTTCCAGCGGGACGTCGAAACGGGATTCGACGAAGTCGAAGGGCATCGGCTCAACCGAAGGATCGGGGATCTGCCACGCCTATGCGCCGGACGGGCGGTGCATCTCGCTGCTCAAGATCCTGATGACCAATTTCTGCATCTACGACTGCGTCTACTGCGTGAACCGCTCGTCCTCCAACGTCGCGCGCGCGCGCTTCTCGGTGGAGGAGGTCGTGAAGCTGACGATGGAGTTCTACAAGCGGAACTACATCGAGGGCCTGTTCCTCTCGTCCGGCATCATCCGCAACTCCGACTACACGATGGAGGAGATGGTCCGCATCGCGCGAAAGCTGCGGATGGAGGAGAACTTCGCAGGCTACATCCACCTCAAGACGATCCCCGACGCGTCGCCGAAGCTGATCGAGGAGGCCGGGCTCTTCGCCGATCGCCTGTCGATCAACATCGAACTGCCGACCGACATCGCGCTGGAGGCGCTGGCGCCCGAGAAGAAGCCGCGCGACATCAAGCGCTCGATGGGGCACCTTCGCATCAAGATCGACGAGCACAAGGGAGAGGCAAAGGACCGCGCCAAGCCGGCCAAGTTCGCACCGGGCGGCCAGTCGACGCAGATGATCATCGGCGCCGACGGGGCGAACGACGACCTGATCCTCGGCCGCTCCGAGAATCTCTACGGCAATTACCGCCTGCGGCGCGTCTATTACTCTGCCTTCTCGCCGATCCCGGATGCGTCCTCGCGCCTGCCGCTCGCCAAGCCGCCCCTGATGCGCGAGCACCGGCTCTATCAGGCCGACTGGCTGATGCGCTTCTACGGGTTCGGGCGCGACGAGATCGTATCGGGCGGCTCGGCCGACGGGATGCTGGATCTTGCCATCGACCCGAAGCTCGCCTGGGCGCTGAAGAACCGCGGCCGCTTCCCGGTCGACGTCAACAAGGCGGACCGCGAGATGCTCCTGCGCGTGCCGGGCTTCGGCACCAAGGCGGTCGATCGCATCCTCTCCACCCGCCGCCACCGGACGCTGCGGCTCGACGACGTCGCCCGCCTCTGCCACTCCGTCGAGAAGGTGCGCCCCTTCGTGCAGGCGCTGGACTGGACGCCGGGGGGCCTCACCGACCGGGAGAACCTGCGCGGGCTGGTGGCACCGAAGGCCCAGCAGCTGAGCCT
>NZ_CAJYIU010000165.1 GCF_913775355.1 uncultured Aureimonas sp. | reverse complement strand
GCCTCCGACCAGTCGGCCGTCTCGCCGCCCGGCGTGATGTCGGGAATGTTGCCGTCGCCCTCGGGCGCCGGACCGCCGGCCAGCCAACGCGAATGATCGAGCCCCCCGAGCCCGCCGAAGGTCCGCGGCGTGTGGCATTCGCCGCAATGGCCCGGCCCCTCGACGAGATACTGCCCGCGCTTGACCACCTCCGACGCATCGGCCGGCAGCGCGACGACGGGCTTGGGATCGAGGAACACGCGCTGCCAGAGCGCGACGCCGCGCCGAACGCTGTAAGGGAAGGCGAGATCGTTGGGCGGCGCGACGCTCGCCGAGGCTGGCAGCGTCATCAGGTAGGCATGGAGGTCGGCGATGTCGCCGGCGGTCATCCGGGCATAGGACGTATAGGGGAACGCGGGATAGAGCGGCTGGCCGCCCGGATCGACGCCGCGCTGCATCGCGTTGGCGAAGTCGGCGAGCGACCAGGCGCCGATCCCGGCTTGCGGATCGGGCGTGATGTTGGGCGCGTGAAACGTTCCGAACTTCGTCACCAGCGGCGGACCGCCGGCCAATACCACCGCACCATCGCCCGCAGGCTCGGACGGCGCGTGGCAGGACGCGCATCCGCCGGCGTGGAACAGGCGCTCGCCGCGCGCCGCGTCGCCGCTTGCCTCGGCGGCGATCGCATCCGGCGGCAGGCGACGGGGCGTCGTGAGGGCATAGGCGCCACCGGCGACGACCACCACGGCGACGAAGGCGACGAGGATCCGGCGCGCGACCACCGGATCAGGCTACTTCGCGCGGAACTGCTGGTGGCAGCTCTGGCAGTTGGCGGCGACGCTCGCGAACGCCGTCTTGAAGGCCTCCACGTCGGCCGGCTTGGCATCGAGCGCGGCCTGCGTATCAGCGACGAACTTGGCGTTCGCCGCCTCGAACTCGGCCGGCTTTTCCCAGATCGCCGGCGAGGCCTCGGTCTTCCCGCCGGTCTTGGAGTCCTCGGGGAACAGCGTGCCGAACTTTTTCGCGTCGGCGTTCAGCATCGTGAAGATCGCGTTCGCCTTGGTGGCGTCGTAGGGCTCCTCGCCCTTGATGAGCGCATTGGCCGAACGCGCCGCCTTGGCGTTGTTCTTCATCAGCTGCTGGCGCTCGGCGATAACGTCGGAGTTCTGTGCCGTTGCCGGCAGGAGGGGCGCCAGAAGCGCTGCGGAGACCACGAGACCCGCGAAACCCATCTTCCAAGTCGACATGTCCGATTCTCCAGGAGCCAGATTTGGAACGTCTCCAGAGAGACAACAGGGGATTGGACGCCCTGTCCATCCATCTTCGATGACGCACCGATGCCGGAATGGAAAAGGCCCTGCCGCAGCGGGTGCGGCAGGGCCTCTCGAATGGATCGGAGCGCGTCGGCGATCAGGCGCCGGCGGCCTCGTAGCGCTCCAGGACGTAATCCCAGTTGATCAGGTTGTCGACGAACGCCTCGAGGTACTTCGGACGGGCGTTGCGGTAGTCGATGTAATAGGAATGCTCCCACACGTCGACGCCGAGGATCGGGGTCGCGCCGTGCACCAGCGGGTTCTCGCCGTTCGGCGTCTTGACGATCTGCAGCTTGCCGTCCTTCACGGCGACCCAGGCCCAGCCCGAACCGAACTGCGTCTTGCCGGCTTCCACGAAGTCGTTGCGGAACTTGTCGTAGCCGCCGAGATCGGAATCGAACGCCGTCTGCAGCTTGCCGGGCAGGCTCTTGCCGCCGCCGTTCGGCTTCATCCACTTCCAGAAGTGGATGTGGTTGTAGTGCTGGCCGGCGTTGTTGAAGAGCGGCTGGTTCTTGCCGAAGGACTGCTTCACCACCTCTTCCAGCGACGCATCGGCGAGACCGGCGTCGGCGGCAAGTTTGTTGCCCATGTCGACATAGGCCTGGTGATGCTTGTCGTGATGATACTCCAGCGTCTCCTTGGACATGTAGGGCTGGAGGGCATCGTAGGCGTAGGGGAGTTCGGGCAGGGTGAAGGCCATCGGTCGTCTCCTTCTTCGCGAGCCCCCGGCGTGGCGATTCGGTCTTGCCGGCGGGCGCTGAAACCGGGCCCTTAGCTAGAGCCTCCCCGCTTGTTTGTCAGCCTCGCGCGTTGCGAATGACCAGACGAGCGGGGAATATCCTTCCCGGGCCGAGCCGCTACGCCCCATGCGTCAGGAGACCTTAAGGCTTGGGAACGAAAATCGAACCCGCGCGTTCTCAGCGCATGTGTTGACGCGACCGGATCGCAAGCCTTCGCCAAAAGAAGGCAGGTGCGGTCGCCAAGTTCTGGCTGGATCATGACCGAAGATCGTTCTCCGCGCGCCCTTTCGCGCCGTTCCCTGCTACAGGGTCTCGGCCTCGGCGCCGCCGCCCTCGCCCTCTCCGGGTGCACCACCGACAACCGCGCGCGCATCGCCAACCTGACGCCGTTCAACGGCGGCACGGGTCCGTCCGGCGTCAGCCCGGAATATCTGACCGCCTATGGCCCGATCCAGGACGGCGGCTACACGATCCCCGGCATCGACTTTCGCCGCATGGACCTGCGCTATCTCCGCCGCGAGGTCGCCTATGCCGGGCCGGAAGAGCCGGGCACCATCATCATCGACACCCCGACGCGCTACGCCTACCTCATCCAGCCAGGCGGCACCGCGATGCGCTACGGCGTCGGTATCGGCCGCGACGGTTTCGCCTGGGAAGGCCGGGCCAAGGTCCAGTTCAAGCGCGAATGGCCGCGCTGGACGCCGCCGTCCGAGATGATCGCGCGCCAGCCGGAGCTCGAAATCTATCGCGAAGGCATGGAACCGGGCCTTAAGAACCCCCTCGGCGCCCGCGCGCTCTACCTGTTCCAGAACGGCCAGGACACGCTCTACCGCCTCCATGGCACGCCGGAGTGGTGGACCATCGGCAAGGCCGTGTCGTCGGGCTGCGTGCGCTTCATGAACCACGACATCATCGACCTCTACGACCGCGCCAGCACCGGCGCGAACGTGATCGTCAATCAGGCGGGTGGCGCGACGGTCTGATCCCTCACCCTGCCAAGTCGCCGCCAGTCAGGTCACCTTGTTCCGGCGGCGAAATTCCGGGCGGTCCCAGCGACCGCTCGACAGGATGTCGACGAGGATGGCCGCACCACGCCTCACGTCGTCTTCGCCGAGATAGAGCGGCGTCAAGCCGAAGCGCATGATGTCGGGCGCGCGATAGTCCCCGATCACGCCTTCCGCGATCAGCGCCTGCATCACCGCGTAGCCTTCGGGATGGCGGAACGACACCTGCGAACCCCGCTGCGTCGGATCGGCGGGCGACGCGAGTTCAAGATCCGGAAGCGAGCGACGAACTTCGGAGATGAACAGTTCGCCAAGCTCGATCGAACGGGCACGCAGCGCCTCCATGTCGATCCCCTCCCAGGCGTCGAGCGCCGCGTCGAGGGCGGCCAGCGCCAGGATCGGCGGCGTTCCGACTCGCATCCGCTCGACACCGGCGGCCGGCCTGTAGGTCGGCTCGAAGGCGAACGGGGCGTCGTGGCCGAACCAGCCGGAAAGGGCGGGACGCACGTCCCCGCCGAGATGCGGAGCGACATAGATGAAGGCCGGAGCGCCCGGTCCCCCGTTCAGGTATTTGTAGGTGCAGCCCACCGCGAAGTCTGCCCCCGCTGCCGCAAGATCGATCGGCAGCGCACCGGCGGAATGGGCGAGATCCCAGATCATCAGGGCGCCCGCCTCGTGGGCCTTCTGCGTCAGTGCGGCCATGTCGTGCAGGCGACCGGTCCGATAGTCGACCTGCGTCAGCATGACGACGGCGACGCTCGGGTCGATCGCAGCCTCCACGGCTTCCGGCTCGACGACGCGGAGCTCGTGGCCGCGGCCGAGCGAAGCGATCAGCCCCTGCGCCATGTAGAGGTCGGTCGGGAAATTGCCGGTGTCCGACAGGATGACGCGCCGGTCGGCCTTGAGCTCCAGCGCCGAGGCCAGCGTTTGGTAGACCTTGATCGACAAGGTATCGCCCATGACGACCGTACCCGCCGGCGCGCCGATCAGGCGGCCGACGCGGTCGCCGACGCGGCGCGGCAGATCGACCCAGCCGGCGCTGTTCCAGGCGCTGATAAGCTGCCCGCCCCATTCGTTCGCGATCACTTCTGCGACGCGCGGTCCGACGCTCTTCGGTAACGCGCCGAGCGAATTGCCGTCGAGATAGACAAGGCCGTCGGGAAGGTCGAACAGCGCACGGGTGGCGCGGAAGGGATCGATCGGGGACATGGGCTCCAGTCGCATGGCCGCGCCGGCGCAGGAAGCGTCGTCGCG
>NZ_CAJYIU010000164.1 GCF_913775355.1 uncultured Aureimonas sp. | reverse complement strand
CGCCCAACCTCCTGCCGACGCCGGTCGCGAAGGCCACCGACGATCCCACCGCCGCCGACGGCACCTCGGCCCGCGCGCAGGCCTACGGCGCCTTCCAGCGCGGCTACTATCTCTCGGCGCTCCGGATCGCCGAGCCGCTCGCCAATCTCGGCGACCCGGCGGCGCAGACGCTGCTCGGCGAGATCTACGGGCGCGGCCTCGGCGTGCCGCGCGACGAGACCGAGGCGGCGCGCTGGTACGGCGTCGCGGCCAAGGCCGGCGTGCCGGAGGCCCAATTCCGCTACGCGATGCTCCTGATCGAGGGGCGCGCCGTCGCGCACGACGACGCCATGGCCCGCGACCTGATGAAGGCGGCGGCCGATGCCGGCAACCCGCTCGCGGCCTACAACTACGGCCAGATGTTGATCCGCGCCGCGCCGACCGGCGGCTTCGGCGATGCCGCCGGCTATTTCCGCAAGGCGGCCGAATCCGGCCTGCCCGACGCGCAATACGCGCTCTCCCAGCTCTACGCCTACGGCAAGGGCGTCGAGAAGGCCGACGACGCGGAGGCGCGCCGCTGGCTGACGGAAGCCGCCAAGGGCGGCAGCGACACCGCGCAGATCGAGCTCGGCATCTGGCTGATCAACGGCCGGGGCGGGGTGCCGGACCCGGTGGAGGGCTTCCGCTGGCTGAAGGGCGCGGCCGAGCGCGGCAATCCGATCGCCGTCAACCGCATGGCCCATCTCTACAAGGACGGCGTCGGCACCCCGCGCGACCGGGCGCAGGCGGCGATGTGGACGGTGCTCGCCCGGCGCGCCTCCAACTCCGACGCGACGCTGGATGGCTGGTTCCGCACCCTGCCGGATGCCGACCAGAAGGGGGCGCTCGAAGCCGCCAACCGCTTCCGCGCGAGCTGACGCCCCGGACTTGAACCGACCGGCGTTTTGTGGTTCCAAGGCGCCCGTTCCCCATTTCGTCCCGCGCCGCGTCCGGCTGCGGGAGCGCGGCGTCCGCCAAAGGCGGTCTCCGCCCGTTCTTTCGATTGTTGTCAGGAAAGTTGAAGCCATGGCCCGTTCGGCGCTGATGAACGTGATGACGCAGGCCGCCATGAAGGCGGGGCGCTCGCTCACGCGCGATTTCGGCGAGGTGCAGAACCTCCAGGTCTCGATGAAGGGACCGGCCGACTTCGTGTCGCATGCCGATCGCAAGGCCGAGGAGATCGTCTTCCAGGAGCTGTCGCGCGCGCGGCCCGACTGGGGCTTCCTGATGGAGGAGCGCGGCGCGATCGAGGGCCGCGATCCCCAGCACCGCTGGATCGTCGATCCGCTTGACGGCACCACCAACTTCCTGCACGGCATCCCGCATTTTGCGATCTCGATCGGGCTTGAGCGCGACGGCCAGATCGTCGCCGGCGTGATCTTCAACCCGGCCACGGACGAGCTCTATTCGGCCGAGAAGGGCGGCGGCGCCTTCCTGAACGACCGGCGCATCCGCGTCGCCGCGCGCACCAAGCTGGCCGAATGCGTCTTGGCGACGGGCATCCCCCATCTCGGCCACGCCGACCACGCGCGCTACCTCTTCGAGGCCCGCAAGATGATGGGCGAGGCGGCCGGCATCCGTGCCTTCGGCTCGGCGTCGCTGAACCTCGCCTATGTCGCGGCGGGCCGCATCGACGGCTTCTGGGAGCACTCCCTCCAGCCCTGGGACGTGGCGGCCGGTTCGATGCTGGTGCGCGAGGCCGGCGGCTTCGTCACCCATTCCGACGGCTCGAAGTTCGAGTTCGTGGAGGGCGACATCGCCTGCGGCAACGAGATCGTCCACCGGGCGCTGGTGGGCGAGCTGAAGAAGGCGGCGACCGCCATGCGCGGAACGCCCAAGCCCAAGGCCGAAGAGGCGGACGCGCCCGAGGCCGCTTCCTGACGCCGGACGGCGTGTCCCGGCGGCCCCGTTTCGGGCCGCCAAAGCCTTGTGAGCCGCGCGCTTTTGCCGAAAAACCGGTTTGCAGCGCGCGCCCGCTCGGCTAGCTTCGCGGCCAGCCAGCGACTTCGCCAAGCGGGTGCCGTATCGATGCAGGTTTCGAGTTCTCCTCCCGACGGCCGCCCCATCCCGCATGGGGGGCCGGAACGGTTCTCCAGCCCGCTCGTCTTCCTGTGGGCGATGCTGGTATTCCTGGCGCTCGCCGGGTTCGTGGCGATGATCCTCGGCCGGCAGGTCATCCAGGCCTTCTCGACCAATCCGGGCCTCAACGGCCTGATCCTCGGCGTCCTCGCCGTCGGCATCCTGATGGCGGTCCTCCAGATCGCGCGACTGGCGCGCGAGGTGCGCTGGCTGAACGCGCTTCGCGACAACGATCGCGAGCGCCGCGCGCGCTCGCCGGTGCTGCTCGCGCCGATGGAGGCGATGATCGGCCACGGCGCGATGCCGCGCACGCTCCCCGCCCCGTCGGTGCGCGCCATCCTCGATTCCGTCGGCGGGCGCCTCGACGAGCAGCGCGACGTCTCGCGCTATCTCGTCGGCCTTCTCGTCTTCCTCGGCCTTCTCGGCACGTTCTGGGGCCTTCTCACCACGATCGGATCGATCTCGGCGACGATCCAGTCGCTCGATCCGGCGGCGGGCGACGCGGCGA
>NZ_CAJYIU010000163.1 GCF_913775355.1 uncultured Aureimonas sp. | reverse complement strand
GAAGCAGGGTTAGAAGGAAGCCATTGAGCTGCGGACGGGAGAACAGGGTTCTGACCGGCGAGGCATCCTTCGGCGCGGTCGCGCTCTTCAGCGCCTTCTTCGCCTGAAGCTGCTTGAAAAGCGGCGATTCCTCGAGATTGCGGAAGATGAAGAGGCCGATCACCGAGGTCAGGAGGCCGGAGAAGAACATCACTCGCCAGCCGGTCTCGGCGAAGGCGTCGCCGGGAAAGAGGAGCGAGACCACGAAGAAGACTAGCGAGGCGAGGAGGCCGCCGATGGCCGAGCCGCCGCCGCCGATCGCCCCGGACATGAAGCCGCGCCAGCGCTCAGGGACGGTTTCCGTGCCGATCGTGTGCGAGGACGCCACGACGCCGCCGACGAAGATGCCTTGCACGAGGCGGAAGAACAGGAACAGCGCCGTGGCGAGCCAGCCGATCTGTCCCACCGTCGGCAGCAGCCCGAAGATCGCCGTCGAGAGGCCGACGCCCGTGACTGCCACCATCAAGGCCCGCTTACGGCCGAAGCGATCGGCATAGGAGCCGAAGATCGCCGAGCCGAGCGGGCGCACAAGAAGCGTGACGGCGAAAGACGCGTAGGCGCCCGCCAGCGACAGCATCGGCTGCTCGGACGGGAAGAACAAACGCCCGACCACCGGGGCCACGTAGAGCAGGATGAAGAGGTCGAAGAGGTCGAGCCCCCATCCGAACAGGGACGCGGCGGCGGCCGTGACGGTCTGCCGGCGCGTGGGGGGCGGGATGGCGGATGGGTCCGCCTGTTCAAGCGCTGTCATGATGGTTTCCTCCGCTTAAGGGCCGGTCTTGCGTGCCGGCGTCGGTGGCTTGGGCATGTCTCTCCCGACCCCGGCGGGACGCCGGGGGCCAAGCCATTGTTTTCGATGATGATGCGCCGGTCGAAAGCCCGGATGACCGGGGTGTGTCAGACCCCCTTGAAGGTCGGCTTTCGCTTGGCGTGGAAAGCCTCGACGCCTTCCCGGAAGTCCTCCGACATCCGCAGACGCGAGTAGTTCAGCCCTTCCAGCTCGATCGCGGTGGTCAGGAGCGCGTCGTCGCTGTCGTTCAAGAGCTTCTTGGCGGTGCGCTGGGCGAGCGGCGAGAAGGTGCGCAATTCCTCGACCAGCGTCGCGACGGCGGCCTCCAGCGCATCATCTGGGTGACATTCGGTGGCAATGCCCCATTCGAGCGCCTGGGACCCCGATATGCGCTTGGAGCGCATCACGATGTCCTTGGTGCGCGTGACGCCGACGATCTTCTGGAGGCGCGCCGATCCGCCCGAGCCCGGAATCTGGCCGAGTTTCTGCTCGGGCAGGGCGTAGAGCGTCGTTTCGGACGCCACACGAAAGTCGCAGGCGAGCGACAGCTCGAAGCCGACGCCGAAGCAGTAGCCGCGGTTCATCGCGATCACGGGCTTCTCGCAGCGCGCCGGCGCCGCCAC
This sequence comes from uncultured Aureimonas sp., assembly GCF_913775355.1. Lineage (GTDB taxonomy): Bacteria > Pseudomonadota > Alphaproteobacteria > Rhizobiales > Rhizobiaceae > Aureimonas. The sequence continues at coordinate 39,320 of NZ_CAJYIU010000163.1, read as the reverse complement.
GTTCCAGGCGAGCTTGGAGACGTGCTCGGGGCTCGCCTCAAGGAAGCCCTTGATGTCGCCGCCCGAGGAGAAATGCTCGCCGGCGCCCGACAGGACGATTACCCGCACGCGCGGATCGGCGTCGAGCGCCTCGAATGCCAGACGGAGCTGGTCGCGCGCGGCCATCGATACGACGTTGTAAGGGGGACGATCAAGCACGATGTCGGCCCGCTCGTGGGCCGGGTCGATCGTGACCGCGAAGCCGTCGAGGGATCGGAGCTCGGGATGGTCGAAGCGATAGGGTTCGCTCATGGGGATGATCCTTTTGGTGAGTTGTCAGGAGGCGGCGCGCGTCGCGGCCGGGGTTTCGAGCTCGTATTCCCCGGCCACCAGAAGGCGACGCAGCAGCTTGCCGACCGGGCTCTTGGGGATGGCGTTCACGAAGACGTAGGCGCGGGGCCGCCGGAAGTTGGCGAGGCCCGAGCGCTTGCAGTGCTCGTCGAGCTCGGCCTCGTCGACCATGCCCGAACGCTTCACGAAGGCGGTGACGACCTTGCCCCAGCGCTCATCGGGAAGGCCGACCACCGCCACCTCGTCGACGCAGGGGTGGAGCGACAGGCAGCTTTCAATCTCGACTGGCGAGACGTTCTCGCCACCGGTGATGATCATGTCGTCGGTGCGCCCGGTTACGAAGAGGTCGCCGTCCTCGTCGAGGAAGCCGGTGTCACCCGTGAAGTACCAACCGTCGCGGATCGCCTTGGCGTCGGCCTCGGGGCGCTTCCAGTAGCCTTCGAAGCTCTCGTCCCCCTTCAGGAGCACGGCGATCTCGCCCTCCTCTCGCGGGGCTGCGCGTCGGGAGGCGTCACGCTCGCCGAGCTTCACCACACGGACCATCTGGTTGATGCCCGCGCGGCCCGCCGAACCGGGCTTTTCCGGCGCCTTCTGATCGATCGTGAACGTGTAGACCTCGGACGAGCCGTAGTGGTTGACGAAGAGTTCGGGCTGGAAGCTTTCGCCAAGGCGCCGCATGAGGCCGTCGGTCATGGAGGCGCCGGCGAAGCCGAGCTTGGTGACGCTGCGCACGCGGCCGGGCGAGAAGGACGGATGGTGGACGATGTCGTGGTAGAGAGTGGGGACCAGATAGAGATTGGTGATCCCGTTCTCCTCGATGGCGCGCAGCGCCCCTTCCACGTCGAAGCGCGGGAGGCAGACGAAGGTGCCGCCGATCAGCGAGGTGGCGAGCAGCGAGCGCACGCCCATCGTGTGGTAGAGCGGCATGACGCCGAGGGTGCGCTCGCCGTGCCGGTAGAGGTTCTGCGCGACATGGGCGAGCGCGCCGGCGCGCTCGGCGTGGTGGCGGCGCGGCACCCCCTTCGGCCGCGACGTGGTGCCCGACGTATAGAGCATCAGCGACCAGTTCTGCGCCGACGCGCGGGGTTCGAAGGTCGCTCCGTCGCCCGCCATCAGTCCGGCCAGGCTCATGCCGCCGTTCCCGTCCTCGACCGGCAGCCGGATCGCCTCCTGTGCCCGCGTGCTGGCGCTGACGGCATCGAAGGACACGGGTTCGTAGACGAGAATGCGTGCCTCGGAATCCTCCAGCGCGTAGTCGATCTCGTCGCTCTTCGCGCGCCAGTTGAGCGGCGTGACGACCAACCCCGCGAACTGGCAGGCCCAGTGCAGGGTGGCGTTCTCCCAGCGGTTCTGCAGGAGGGTCAGGACGCGGTCGCCCGGCCGGAGACCCAAGTCCGTGAGGCCCTTCGCCAGCGCGACGATGCGAGGCAGCCACTCGGCATAGGTCAGTCGCGTCGTGCCGTCGACGATCGCCAGCGCGCCCGGATCGCGCTCGACGCTCGCGAGAAAGCTGGTCCCGAGATCAAGCATGCGTTTCCTCCCGTCGTGCTTGGTTGAGTCTGTCTCGGGCATCCAGCGCCGCCCGCATGATGGGCGCGTAGCCGGTGCAGCGGCAGAGATGCCCTGACAGGTGATCGCGGATCTCCGCCTCGTCCGCGTCCGGTCGAGCGCGGAACAGGCAATCGAGGGTGATGAGAATGCCGGGCGTGCAGAACCCGCATTGCAGCCCGTGATGCCGGCGAAACGCCTCCTGGAGCACTGAGAGGCGTCCAGCCTCGGGCTCCAGCCCTTCGACCGTGCGGACCGCCTGACCGTCGACCTGACCCGCCAAAACCAGGCACGCGCGGGCCGGCTCGCCGTCGATCTCGACTGTGCAGGCACCGCAGACGCCGTGCTCGCAGCCGACATGGGTGCCGGTGGATCCGAGCCCGTGGCGTAGAACGTCCGTCAAGAGGGTGCGGGGCTCCGCCCAGGTCTCGACGGGGCGTCCGTTGAGGGTGAAACGGACGGGATGGCGTTCGGCTTTCGTCAGCTTCGGCATCTCAGCGCCTCCTCGATGGCATCGCGGCCGAGGCGGCGCACGAGTTCGCGCCGGTATCTCGGAGTGGCATGGAGGTCCTCGCGCGCGTCGAGCGACCAAGCGAAGTCGTTGAGGGCCTCGTCGAGATCGCCGCTCGCGGGATCGGGAAGCTCCCGCAGCGTCGGCACGTCGCCGACCCCGCCCACAGCCAGCCGAATGCCCTGCGGTCCGGCCACTGCCGCGCAAGCGACCACGGCGTAGTCGCCGTGCCGCCGGGCCACTTCTCGGAAGCCGAATCCCTGGCCCGCGCGCCGTAGCGGAAACGACACCGCCTCGATCATCTCGCCGGGCTGAAGGGCAGTCGCCATCATTCCAAGAAAGAAGTCCCGCGCGGCGATGGTCCTGCGCGCCTTCTTCGTGCGCAGGTGGATATCACCCTCCAGCGCGATCAGCGCGAGGGGAAGCTCGGCGCTCGGATCGGCATGGGCGAGTGATCCGCACACCGTTCCGCGCGACCGGGTCTGGACATGCCCGATGTAAGGAACGGCGGCGGCCAGTAGCGGGAGCCGGGTGGTTAGATCGGGCCAGCGCGCCAGTTCGACTTGCCTGACGCCAGCACCGATGCGTAGCGCGCCTTTCGCGACGTCGAGACCGCGCAAATCCGCAACGCCCATGATGTCGATGAGCACGCTGGGCCGCGCCAGACGCATGTTCAGCATGGGAACGAAACTCTGGCCGCCAGCGAGAACCCGCCCGTCCTCGCCCGCCTGCGCCAAGGCATCCAGCGCCTCGGCCAAGGTAGCGGCTCGAACGAAGTCGAATGGTGCGGGCTTCATGCGCGCCTCCCGATCAGGCGACGGAGCCGTGCCAGGACACCCAGCCCCGCACCGTTTCCTCCCCCCGCATGAGCAGCGAGCGACTTGAAGAACTGACCGATCACGACTCGAGCCGCGCCGTCCAGCAGGCGGCCGCCGACGGACGCGACCTTGCCGCCGATCACCGCCTCGTAGGCGTAATGGACTTCGGTTCGGTCCGCCGCGGTCTCGGTCAGCGTGATCCGTCCCGAGCCCCTGCCGAAGCCGAGCGCCCCGTCCGTCCCGCCCGACAGGGTCACGGCCTCGTGCTCCGCCAAGTCCGAGAGTTCAATCTCGGCGCGGTAGCGCCCCTTCACCGGGCCGACGCCAAGCGTGACATCGGCGAGGAAGCGCGTGGGCGACACCTTGCGCACGCCATGCGCGCCGGGGATCACCGCCTCTAGTGTCTTGGGGTCAAGCAGCATGTCCCAGACGGCCTGCCGTGGTGCCGCGACCAGTGCCGAGCCTTCCCCCGTCAGCTTGCGCTCGCCGGGCTTGGCGGGCGCGGCCGTTCTTGTCGGGGCCTCGCGAGAGGGCTTTTCCTTGGCGGCAAGACGATCCGCGACACGCGCAGGAACGAGCGGAAGCGTCACATCCTCGAAGTCGCAGGCATCCGCTACCGCGTTGGCGAGGCAGACGGGGGTGGACATGCAGTTCCCCTCGCCGACGCCCTTGGCCCCCAACGGGGTGAAGGGCGACGGGCTCTCGTAATGGAGGATGACCGGCTCGGGCACTTCCATCACGGTGGGAATGAGGTAGTCCGCCAACGTGCCTGACAGGAAGCTGCCGTCCGGACCGTAGGCATATTCCTCCAGCAGCGCCGCCCCGACCGCGTGGGCGAAGCCGCCCGTCACCTGACCTGCCACCATGCCGGGATGCAGGATCCGGCCGCAGTCGTGCATCGTGACGTACTTGTCGATGCGCACCGCGCCGGTGAGCCGGTCCACCTCGACGCCGCAAAAGTCGAAGATGAAGCCGTGACAGAGCGAGGAGTTCACCGCGTCCTCGTCATCCGGCGCGATCAGTTGCTCCGGCGTCCAGAAGACCGTCTCGCGGATCGTCTGGTCGACGTCGTCGGGCAGCGTTCCCGGCGCCCAGTGCGCGGCGGCGGCGACGCGCGCGAAGGATACGGAGTTCGCGGAGTTGCCGCGCGCTTGGGCGCGGCCGTTCTCAAGGTCCACCTCGTCGGCCGCGACGTTGAGCTGCCCGGCGGCGACGCGCTTCAGCTTCTCCGCGACCCGGTCAGCCGCGAGCTTGGTCGCGCCGGCGACGGCGGGGGCGAAGCGGCTAGAATAGTTGCCGGACGCGATGGACCAGGCGTCGCGCGCCGTATCCACATCGGCAAGAACGCGGATGGCACCGGGCTCCAGTCCCAGGACATCGGCGACGACCTGCGCGAGCACCGTGCGGTGCCCCTGTCCCTGTGGCACGGAGGCGACCTTGACGGACACCGCGCCGAGCGGATCGATCGCGATCGTCGCGGTCGCCTGCGCGCCGTTCTTCGGACCGGCCTTACGGCGCGCGGCCGGCGACAGCACGGCGGTGATGTAGCCCATGTTGGAGACGCTCGGCTCAACGGCGGCCGTATAGCCGATTCCATAAAGCCGGCCTTCGGCGCGCGCCGCCCGGCGGGTCTCGATGAGGCCCGCCAGTCCGCCTTGGTCGATTGCGCGGGTCATGGCCGCCTGGTAGTCGCCGCTGTCGAGGAGCGCGCCGGTCGCCGTTCGATAGGGAAAGGACCCCGCCGGCACGAGATTGCGCCGGATGACGTCGAGCGGATCGAGCCCCAGCTCCACCGCGATCCGCTGCATCAGGCGCTCGAGCGCGAAATACATCTGCGGACCGCCGAAGCCCCGGTTGAGGCCGGTCGGGGTCTTGTTGGTGAGCACGATCCGGTTGCGGATTGCGACATGGCGAATGGCGTATGCGCCCGTCATGTTGCCGTGCATGCGATAGAGGGTGGCGGGTTCGGGCGCCCTGAGGTGGGCGCCGCAATCCTCAAGCTGGTCCCAGCGCAGCGCCGCGACCCGCCCGTCCGCCTCGACCGCGGCCTCCAGGGTCGTCACCCGGTTCGTCGCGGACACGGAAGCCGAGAGGTGTTCGAGCCGATCCTCGATCCACTTCACCGGCCGGTCGGCCAAACGAGCGGCGAGCGCAATGAGGATCACATAGGGCAACACCCCCTGCTTGATGCCGAACGAACCGCCCGAGTCTTGCGGCGTGCGCAGGCGCATCCGGTTGCCCGGCACGTTCAGGGCGCGCGCGATCACGGCGTGGATGGAGAAGGGACCTTGGAAGTTGGCCGTAACGTCGTAGGCATCCTCGCCCGGATCGTAGGACGCGACGACGCCATAGGTCTCGATCGGCGTGCCCGAATTGCGGGGATAGCGGACGGTGACCGCCACGCGATTGGCAGCACTCTCGAAGGCCGCGTCCGGGTCGCCGTAACGAAACAGGCGCTCGTTGATGACGTTGCCGCTCAAGGAGGGATGAAGCCTTGGCGAGTCCGGCTCGGCCGCCGCACCGGGATCGACGACCGCGGCCAGGACCTCGTACTCGACCTCCACGAGATCGGCGGCGTCTTCGGCGATGTAGCGATCAGCGGCGACGATCACGGCGACCGGCTCGCCGACGTAGCGTACCCGGTCCACGGCAATCGGCCAGGCCTCGACATCGGCCTTCACGCCAACGGTCATCGCGCGCGACAGGCGTCGGACTTCGTCGGACGTCAGGACAACGGCAACGCCGGGCAGAGCAAGCGCCTTGGAGGCATCGATGCTCAGGATCTTGGCATGGGCATGAGGCGAACGAAGGATCGCGGCGTGCAGCGTTCCCGGCGTGATCGGCAGATCGTCCATGTAGCGGCCGCGGCCCGTCAACAGCGCCGCGTCCTCGACGCGCGGCACAGAACGCCCCGTCCAGCCGCCCGTTGGCGGAATGGCGGTCATATGTGAATCCTCCCAAGGCGCCGACCCGTCGGGAGCGCCATGGACAGGAGCCTAGGGAGAACCTTCTAGACGCACGATCCCGTCCGGTCTCACGGCTTACCGAGGAGTCTCACAATTAAGCGGGCATTCGCGTCACGGCGCGGAAACCCGAGGGCGACGAACCAGCATGGTCGTGAAAGAAGCGGGAGAAATGCGCAGGAACGGAAAAGCCAAGACTCTCCGAGATCGCGGAGAGGTTCGCCTCGCTGTCGGAAACGGCCTGTACGGCTCGCTCCAATCGGGCGGCGTTCAGATAGATGCGCGGTGAAACGCCGAAGGACGTCTCGAACAACCGAAAGAACTGCGCCCGTGACACGCCCGAGCCGGAGATCAAATCGTCGATCTGCCGGACCGCGCCCGGGTCTGACTTGATCTGGGCCGCGACCAAACGGATCCTCCGGTCAATGCTCGGCCCCCTTGCCAGATCCCGGAGCGAGACGGCCGTCTCGCGCCAGGGAGTGAATCGCTCGATGACCGACACCATCAGTGCCGATAACAATGTCTCGTGCAGGCTTCGGTTTCCCGGCTCCGCGACCATCGCGCGCGCCATATCGTCGGCGAGGACGCGGATGCGCGGGTTGATGGCGCCTGCGGCTCGCGCGAAGAAGCCGGGGCGTCCGCTTGCGGTCCAGTTGGGTCTAAATTCGGCGAGCCACCTGGGCTCGATATAAAGCGCGAGGATAATCGTCGGCGGGCGACGAGCGTCGTGCGCATAGGCATGTGGTTCCCATGCATTGACGAGGACGGCGCTGTCGTCGGTGAGAGGAACGAGGTCGTCGCGCACCGAGAACTGCGTATCCGCACCCTCCACCTTCAAAAGAACATGGCAATGAGGATGAGCATGCCGCACAAGCGGACGATCCATGTCCAACAGGGCGACGCGGCCGAATTTCCCCTGAGCAATTCTTAAAGCGCTCGACATCCGCTGATCATACGGCAATTTCAGCGAAATGGCATTGCCGATCACCCGTCAAGTCGCTTCGTTGGCCACAAGACAGCGTGCAGGAGCCGATAGACAGCTTTTGCCTAATGTCGGCTTTCTAAAAGACCAATCGCAGAGCTGCCGGTCCGCTTCCAGCCCGAAGTCGCCGGTCTCGATATAGGTAAGATGGGTGGAAAGCGGAACGGAAGTTTTATGATTGAAACTTGGCAAAGCTGCCGTTCCGCTGCTCCTGCATCATCGACGGAGGATAGAATAAGCATCGTGCATTGTCGTGACTATGAGGTTCGTTCCGACGCCGAACGAGGCGATAGTCGCAGCTGCCCTTCATCTGAATGCCTTTTCGGCCACGGCTTGGGCTTAACTCTCGGACTTACTGGACGTGCTTGTAAACCGTCGTCCTTGACAGGCCGAGGCGCCGTGCTGTCAGGGCGATGTTTTGGTCGGCCGAGCGGTAGGCGAGACGGATGCTGGAGCAGCGGGGCTCGTTCACGGCATGCCCGCGGCAGGCTCCGCAGGTGTCGGCGACGGCCGGAGCGCGCATGAGTTCGAAGGCCGTCTCATCGAGGAACGGCATCTTGCGACGCAGGAGCGCACGCTGAAGCACGGCTTCCAACTCGCGCATGTTGCCGGGCCAACTGCGCGCGCCTAGCCGACGAACGGCCTCATCGGTGACGACAGTTCCAGGCGCCAGCCGCTCTACCACATGCCGCACGATTTGGGGGAAGTCGGCGCGGGCGCAGAGCGAGGGAAGACGGATGGTGAACGTGTTCAAGCGGTAGAGAAGATCGCTCCGGAACAGGCGTTGCGCGACCATCTCCTCCAGATCCCGGTTCGTCGCCGAGACGATCTGGATGTCGAGCTTGGTGCTCTTCTGTCCGCCGACCGGCCGCACCTCCTGCGTGTCGAGAAAGCGCAGGAGCGCGGTCTGGGCGGCCAGCGGAATATCGGCCACCTCGTCGAGGAACAGCGTCCCCTTGTGTGCCTGGCGCGCGAGGCCCGGCGCGCCTTCGCCGCGTGCGCCGGTGAAGGCTCCGCGCTCGTGGCCGAAGAGTTCGGCGATGAAGAGGCTTTCCGGCAGAGCACCGCAGTTCACGGCGACGAACTCGCCCGACCGTCCAGAGGCGGCATGCACATGACGGGCCATGCGGTCCTTGCCCGTTCCCGTTTCGCCGGTGACGAGAACGGGGAGCCGGAGCGAGGTGGCATCGGCGACCTCCTCCAGAGCAGCGCGAAGCTCGGGATCGTCGCACACGAAATCCGGATGGCTCTTGCGCTCCACAACGGTGACATTGGCAGCGGTCTTCTGCGGCGCCTCGATCCGGCCAAGCCCCGCGCGTCCAATCTGGCGGCAGACCATGAACACGCTACTGCCGGCACGGTCGCGGATCCTAACGACCCCGCCGTTGAGCAGCCCGTCCATCGCGCTGCCGAAACCGGCCTCGAAAAGGTCGTCGAAATGGATGCCCTGATCGACCGGCAGTCCGGCGAGAAGGGCCGTACCGGGCCGGTTCAGCGAATGGACGGCGCCCTCCCGAGACAACGCGATCAAGCCGGCCGAGAGCGTGTCGAGATATTCGACGCGCGGATGGAAGGCGAAGATGAAGCTTTCCGAGCGCTGCTGATAGATGAGCCCGTTCTCGATCTGCGAAGCGGCCATCCGAACCAGGGCATGCGTGTGCTGCTGGCGCGCCTCGTTGGTGCAGGATGCATCAAGAAGTCCAAGCACATTGCCTTCCGCGTCGAGGATGGGGGCCGCCATGCAGGACAGATGCCCGTGGCAGGCGAAGTAGTGCTCGCGCCCGTAGACCGCGACGGGCTGGCGCTCCATCACGGCGAGGCCTAAAGCGTTGGTGCCCCGCTCGCGCTCGCGCCAGACGCTTCCGGGCACAATGGAGCGCCCAGCCTCGCTCTCGGCGAACTGGTGGTCGCTGATCGTATCGAGCACCACGCCTTCGCCATCGCCCAGCGCAATCACGAAGTTCGAGCCGGCGATTTGCGAATGAAGAAGTTGCATCTCGGCAAGCGCCAGACGCCGTAACGTCGCTAGCGCCTCGCGCCGATGCCCAACCTCGACGAAGGGAATGATTTCGCCGCGTGGACGAGAGCGTGGATCAAGCCCTGTTTCGCGGCATCGCTGCCAGCTCGATGAAACGCTGGACGATAGGGCTCCCGACGGCACGCGCTGACCTGCCTCGAGGGCGAGCCGAGCACGGTCAATTCCCGACAACAGATGCTGCATGGCTCCTCCCTCCCGCAACATTGGCCATGACCAGACTACATCGCGCGCGACAGGCTGCAATGACCAGAAACTGGACACATCGATGCGGGAGCCGTCCAGCGACTGGACGTTAGGCCTCCAGAGGGGAAACGCCTCAAAGCCCTGCTTTCACAGGAGGTTAATGAACTGGCACGGCGGTTGCAGGAGGGTCGTCAGGCACCGGTCCAGCGGGTGTCCGCGACGGGAGGAGAAGGCATGAAAGCGCAGGTCCTGAAGACATACGACGATCATCTGACGGCGTCGAACTGGCTGAGCTACGAGGACGTTCCCGACCCCACCATCACCAAGGCCAACGACGTGATCGTGCGCATCGGCGGGGCGGGCGTATGCCGCACCGACCTGCACATCATCGAGGGCGTCTGGCGTCCGCACATGGATCCGAACGCCGATCAGCTCCTGCCCTTCATCATGGGCCACGAGAACGCCGGCTGGGTGGAGGCGGTCGGCAAGGAGGTCGAGAACGTGAAGGTGGGCGATCCCGTAATCGTCCATCCGAAGATCTCGGGCGGCACGTGCCTCGCCTGTCGACGCGGCATGGACATGCACGCACCCGGCAAGTTCCCGGGCCTGGACTGCGACGGAGGCTATGCCGAGTTCCTTTGCACGTCCGACCGCAACATCGTGCCACTTCCGAAGACGCTCGCTCCAAAAGATGTCGCGCCCTATTCCGACGCGGGCCTCACGGCCTACCGCGCAGTGAAGAAGGCGACGCGCCACCTCCTGCCTGGCGAGACCTGCGTCGTGATCGGCGCGGGCGGCCTCGGCCATATCGGCATCCAGTGCCTCAAGGCGATGTGCGCGGCCGATGTCGTCGTGGTCGACAAGTCCGACGCCTCGTTGGAACTCGCCCGTAAGATGGGCGCCGACCATCTCGTGAAGGCCGACGGCAACGAGGTCGAGGCCGTGCTGCAGCTGACGGGCGGCAACGGCGCGGAAGCCGTGATCGACTTCGTCGGCGAGAAGGGCACCACAAGAAAGGGCCTCGCGATGACGCGCGGCGCAGGCTCCTATTATGTCGTCGGCTACGGCGAGGACATCGTGGTGCCCACAGTCGACTTGGTGATCGCCGAGAAGAGCATCATCGGCAATCTCGTAGGGACCTGGGCGGAGCTCGTGGAACTCATGGCGCTCGCCGACCGCGGGCTCGTGAATCTCGCGACCGTGGAATATCGGCTCGCCGACGCCAACCAGGCACTGCAGGACCTCAATGCGGGGAAAATCCACGGCCGTGCCGTCCTGATCCCCTGATGCCCGAAAGTCGCGGGACGGGAGTTCCCCGCGTCTTTCTATCTGACCACCCTGCGCCGGAGGGGCGCGACGATCCTCGGGAGGAGACCCACATGAAACGGCATGCATTCTGGATGACCTCGGCCTGCGCGCTCGCCACCGCGGCGCCGTCGTTCGCCGCCGACATCGACTACAAGGCCTACGGGGACTATGCGCAGTACGGCTCGGCTCCGGACGTTCCGGGCGCCTGCTCCTACGAGGCGATCGACGCCAAGGACTATTCCGGCAAGACGCTGCGCGTCATCACACACGCGGTGCCGGTGATCGGCGAGCCGACGGACCTCCACGCCAAGCAGTTCCAGGCGCTCACCGGCGCGCAGGTCGATGTCGTGCACATTCCGTTCGGCGATCTCTACCAGCGCCTGATGATCCCGTTCCAGACGCGCCAGGCCGCCTACGACGTGATGTTCTACCCCTCGCTCTGGATCGGCGACGTCCAGAGTTACCTCCAGCCCGTGCCGGCCGCCTATCAGGAGGTGCCGGGGATGAAGGAGGTCACGCAGAACTACCGCGACGTCGCCACCTGGGGCGACCAGATGATCCAGTATCCGGTCGACGGCGACCGGCACTACCTCAAGTACCGCGCCGACATCTTCGATAACCCGGAATACCAGCAGCGCTTCAAGGCCGAGACGGGCCAAGACCTGCGAGTGCCGCGCACCTGGGAGGAGTACAACGCGGTCGCCAAGTTCTTCACCGGCTGGGACTGGGGCAAGGACGGGCGCGGGCAGTTCGGCTCGGCTGAGGTGACCAAGCGCGACGATCTGATGTTCTCGGCCTTCATCAGCCGCGCCGCCGCCTATACCAAGAACCCCAACGTGAAGGGCGGCTACTTCTTCAAGCTCGACACGATGGAGCCGCAGATCAACAATCCGGGCTTCGTGAAAGCGCTGGAGATGTTCATCGACGCGCAGAAGGCCTTCCCGCCGGGCGGCACCAATTTCGGCCTTGGCGACGAGATCTTCTCGTTCGGCGGCGGCCAGTCGCTGATGAGCTATTCCTGGGACGACGCCTTCATCCAGGCGCAGGAGGCGTCGAGCCCGATCCGCAACAAGGTGGCGGCCGCGCCGCTGCCGGGCTCCACGCAGGTCTGGAACCGCGACACCAACGCCTGGGACACGTTCGAGACCCCGAACGCCCCGCCCTACATCACCTGGGGCTGGACGTCGGCCGTTTCCAAAGCCTCTAAGAACCAAGACATGGCCTTCGACTTCCTGTGCTTCTTCTCCAACGAGGCCAACACGCAGCTCGATCTGCAGATCGGCCGCTTCGGCGTCAATCCGTATCGCACCACCCACTTCGATCCGACCTTCTGGCAGGAGAAGCTCGGCTGGGAGGCCAATACGGCCAAGACCTATGTCGACACCCTGTCAGGCATGGATCAGTCCAACAACCGCGTCTTCGATCTGCGCGTGCCCGGCGTGAACCAGTTCATGTCGACGCTCGCCAACGGCGTCGCCGAAGCCATGGCTGGCCAGCGCAGTCCCCAGGAGGCGCTCGACGGGGTCGCCGCGCAGTGGAAGGAGATCGTCGACCGGATCGGTCCCGACCGCGTCCGCGAGGCCTATGCCAACGTGGTGGCGCTGGAAGATCGCGGCCGCTGACGACCGCGACGCTTTGAGCCCTGCCGGGACCGGCTGCTGCCGGCCCCGGCCTCCCTCGCCGCGCATCGGAGCCCTGTCGTCATGCAGCAGCGCGAATTCCGTCCCTACAAGCTCGCCTTCCTCCTGCCCGGCCTCCTGGTCCTTCTCGCCATCATCCTGTTCCCGCTGCTCTTCACCATCCGCGTCTCGCTGTCGGGCTGGGATGCGATCGTGCCGGGCCTCGACTGGGCGGGCGTGCGCAACTATGCCGGCGTCTTCAACGACGTCCGGTTCTGGCAGTCGCTCGGCCGTCTGTCCCTGATGGCGGTGGGCACGGTGCTGATCCAGTACGTGCTGGGCTTCGCGCTGGCGCTCCTCGTCTGGCGCGACATCCGCTTCCGCCGGCTGTGGCGCGTCCTGTTCCTGATCCCGATGATGACGACGCCGGTCGTCATGTCGGTGATCTGGCGCACGATCTTCCATGAGTCGCTGGGGCCCGCCAACGACCTCCTCGGCTTCATCGGCCTCGGGCCGTATCCCTGGCTGACCTCGGCGGAATGGGCTGTTGCCTCCGTGATGCTGGTCGAAATCTGGCAGTGGACGCCCTTCATGTTCCTGCTGCTACTCGCGGGCCTGATCTCGCTGCCGCGCGAGCCGTTCCTGGCCGCGGCCATCGACGGCGCGGGGCCGATCCGCACCTTCTTCAACGTCACATTCCCGCTGCTTGCGCCCGTCTCGATCGGAGCGATCATCATCCGCCTCATCGAGGCGTCAAAGCTGATGGAGACGGTCTACGTCCTCACCTCGGGCGGGCCCGGCACGGCGACCGAGACCACCGGCTACTACATCTACATCCGGGGCCTTCGCGACTTCCAGATCGGCTACGCGGCGGCGCTCTCGATCACCTACCTCGTCATCATGATCGTCCTGCTCACGATCGTCGCCAAGCTTCTGGTTCGTGTGTTCGTCGGAGGAAAGACGGCATGAAGGCGCTCAAGTATGTCCTCGTCGTCCTCTGGGGCGCCTTTGTCGTCACGCCGCTCCTCTGGGCGCTGACGACTTCGTTCAAGACCGCCAACGCCGTGACGGGCGGGCCGACCTACATCCCCTACCTCCAGTACGAGCCTTCGCTCGCTGGCTGGCGCTCGCTGTTCGGCGGGGCGGGCGGCATCGACATCGCCAAACCCTATCTCGACAGCCTCATCGTCACGCTAAGCGCCACCGCCATCTCGCTGGTGCTCGGCACGCTTGCCGCCTACGGCCTGTCGCGCTTCACCTACAAGGCTGGCTTCGTGAAGAACGCCGACCTCGTGTTCTTCTTCATCTCCCAGCGGATCATGCCGCCGATCGTCCTGTCGATCCCGTTCTTCCTGCTCCTGCAGTTCCTGAACCTCCTGGACTCGAAGATCGGGCTGATCCTCGTCTACATCGCGCTCCTCCTGCCCATCGCGGTCTGGATCATGGTCGATTTCTTTGACGGCGTGCCGCGCGCCATCGACGAGATGGCCATGCTCGACGGCTGCTCGCCCTTCGAGGCCTTCCGGTGCGTCGTCCTGCCGAACTCGCTGCCCGGCATTCTCGTCGCCGGCATGTTCTGCCTGATCTTCGGCTGGAACGACTTCTTCTTCGCCTTCACCCTAACCTTCACCGACACGCAGCTCCTGCCCGTCGCGGTAGTCGCGCTGAACTCATCCGTGACGCCCTGGTGGAGCCTGTCGGCTTCGGCCCTCGTCTCCGTTGCCCCCCTCATCCTGATCGCCTTCTTCGTCGAACGGCTTCTCTCGCGCGGCACGCTGGCCGGCGCGATCCGATAGGAGGTTCCACCCATGAGTCTCGTTCTCGACGACCTTCGCCTCCGGGAGGGCGGCGTGCCCTTCCTGGACGGCATCACGGCCGAGTTTTCGCGCGGGCGCCTCACCACGGTGATCGGCCGTACCTCGGCCGGCAAGACTACGCTGATGCGGGCGCTCGCCGGGCTCCAGGGTGTGGACTCCGGCCACATCCGGCTCGACGGGCGCGCCTTCGAGACGGTGCCCGCCTGGCAGCGCGACGTCGCGATGGTCTACCAGCAATTCATCAACTACCCTCATCTCACGGTCTTCGAAAACGTCGCCTTCCCGCTTCGGCGCCGGGGCGTGGGCGATGCCGAGGTGCGGGCCCGCGTCCAGGCGCAGCTGGAGACCGTGGGCCTCGGCGCCTTCGGCGACCGGCGCCCCTCGGCGCTCTCTGGCGGGCAGCAGCAGCGCGTGGCGCTGGCGCGCGCGCTCGTGCGCCACGCGCCGATCCTTCTCCTCGACGAGCCGCTGGTGAATCTCGACTACCAGCTGCGCGAGCAGCTGCGCGACGAGTTCCGGCGCATCCTCGGTGCCCAGACCGACACGATCGCGGTCTACAACACGACCGAGCCCGCCGAGGCCATGATGCTCGGTGACCACGTCGTCGTGCTGCACGAGGGACGCGTGCTTCAGACGGGAACGCCGGCCGACGTCTTCGACCGTCCCGCCTCGGCGCTCGTCGCCGGCATCGTCAACGATCCGCCGATGAACGTGATCGAGGGCGAACTGGCGACCGAGGCTTTGAATCTGGGCGCGGTGCGCCTTCCACCGCCAGCTCATTTCGCGAACCTGCCGCCCGGACGCTACCGGTTCGGTATCCGCGCCGGCGAGATCGAGATCGAGGCCGGCCGGGGCGAGGCGACCGGCCTCGTCACCTATTCGGAGATCTCGGGCTCCGAGAGCTTCATCTATCTCGACGCGCCCTTCGGCCCCATCGCGATCCAGCGGGAGGGCGTCCATGTCGTCCACAACGGCTCTAGCATGACGTTCCGCATCCCGCCCGACCGCCTGTTCTGCTTCGCCGGACACGGCGACGGACAGCTCATGGCCGCGCCGCGCGCGACTTCGCAGGGAGGACACTGATGGCCCGCATCCATCTCGACGGCGTCGGCCATTCCTACGACGGTGGCCGATCTCACGCGCTCCAACCCGCCGACATCCTCTTCGAGGACGGCAAGACCTACGCCCTGCTCGGGCCGTCGGGCTGCGGCAAGACGACAATGCTCAACATCGTCTCGGGGCTGCTGTTTCCCTCCGATGGGCGCGTGCGCCTCGGCGAGCAAGACGTTACGCGCGCCCCGATCGCCGACCGCAACATCGCGCAGGTCTTCCAATTTCCCGTGGTCTACCGTTCCAAGACGGTGTTCGGGAACCTCGCCTTTCCCCTGAAATGTCGGAACTGGGACAAGGCGCGCATCGAGCGGCGGGTGTCGGAGGTCGCCGAACTTCTCGGCCTGACCGCCCGCCTCGGGCGCTCCGCTCGGTCGCTGACGGCCGACGAGAAGCAACTCATCTCGCTCGGCCGCGGCCTCGTGCGCGACGACGTGGCAGCGCTGCTTATGGACGAGCCGCTCACCGTCATCGACCCGCAGATGAAGTTCGATCTGCGCCGCCGCATCAAGCAGGCCAACGAGCGCACCCGCCACACCGTCATCTACGTCACGCACGACCAGAACGAGGCGATGACCTTCGCCGACGAGATCCTCGTCATGCAGGCGGGACGGGTGATCCAACGCGGCACGCCCAAGGACCTCTTCGAGCGCCCCCTCAACGCCTATGTCGGCACCTTCATTGGCTCGCCCGGAATGAACTTCGTGCCCGCCACGCAGTCCGGTGGGGAGATCCGCGTCGGCGGGGAGATCATCCGGAACGACGCGCCGACAATCGTCGGCGGCACCCTGACGGTCGGAATCCGCCCAGAGCATATTCGACTCAGCGCGACGGATACGGGCCTGCCCGCCCAAGTGATTGGCGTGCAGGACCAGGGCAATGTGCGCGTCGTGGAACTGGAACTAGCCGACGGCGCCCGGCTCAAGGCCAAACTGCCGCGCGAGCACACTATCCCAGCCGATGCGCTGCGTGTCGTCATGCCCTCCCAGCATGCACATATCTACGCCGATGGCGTCCGCGCCGCCATATGACGAGCCGATGGAAACTTCGATCGTTGCCCGCGAAGCCCGTCGTATAATTCCAAGAGGAGCTAGGTGTTCAGTCCCGGCATCTGGTGGACCGGATTGACGATGAACCGGTTGGGCTCTGAGGTCCAGATCCGGGCGATCTAGTCTTGGGGTGTGAGACCGCCGAGCGTCTTCAGTCGGCGGCCAAAGTTGTAGGCCGCCATGAAGTTGGCGAGGTGCGTGCGAAGCTGATCGGGGCTCTTGGAGTGGAAGCGTTTGACGGTGGCTTCCTTGATCGTGCGGTTCATCCGTTCGACCTGACCGTTCGTCCAGGGGTGGTTCGGCTTGGTCAGCCGATGCTCGATACCGTTGGCCTCGCAGATCATGTCGAAGCGCATCTGCCGGGACCAGGCCGTATTGCGGTTCCGCGGCTGCTCGGCGAACTGGATGCCGTTGTCGGTCAGGATCGTGTGGCTTCGATACGGCGCGACCTGCAGCAAGCGCGCGAGGAACGCCCAAGCCGTCCGCCTGTCCGCCTTGTCGACGAGCTGGGTGACCGCGAACTTACTGGTGCGGTCGATCGCAACGAACAGGTAGAGCTTGCCTTCACCGGTCTGCACCTTAGCGATATCGATGTGAAAGAAGCCTACGGGATAGCGCTTGAAGCGCTGCCGCTTAGGCTTATCGCCGTCGACGTCTGGCAATCTGGATACGCCGTGTCGATGGAGGCACCGGTGCAGCGCTGACCGGGTCAGATGCGGGATCGTCGGCTGCAAGGCGTAGAGGCAGTCATCCAAGGGCAGCAGCGTGTGCCGGCGAAACGCGACAACCATCGCCTCCTCGGCCTCACTCAAGGTCGTTGATCGTGGCTCATTAGGCCCGGTCTTCATAACCTCCAGGGTCTGACGCTTACGCCACTTGGCCACCGTCTTTGGGTTGATGCCGGACTCCCGGCTCAGCGTCGCGAGCGAAGCTTCCGATCGCTGTATTGCTGCTCGGATGGCGTGCGTGGTCGTGGCGCTGCCGTGACGAACCTGTCCCATAGGGCATCCTTCCATTCCATGGAGAGGATCACACCATCAAACCCTGGGATCAAACACCTAGGGTGATATCAAATTTCTCGAGGGAACGGGTCAAACGCGGTAAGATGCGTGCGCACTGCTGGTTCTCGATCCGCCGAGATCGCGCATAATCGGCTTTTGAAATTTGCCAGGCGACCCTTGGCGACTTGCCTTTTGAAGTCTGTCGTAAGGGTGTCGTGGTTAGCCGTCGTACCAATCCGGTTTCTGCAGACGCTCCCGAAGGACCCTACGAGGCGGCGGATCGGGCGCGGATCGACCCGCAGTCTCACATCGATGTCAGGCAGGTCGCACACTTCGTCGAGGCCGTAGAGGCTGCACGCCGCGATCGACTTTTGCCGGAGCTGGACGGACGAGGTCTAGGAATTGCCGTCGAGCTCATGCGCAACTACGTGTCCGGCCGCCTCACCACGCCGACATCGCTGGCCCATGCGTCGGGGCTGAGCCATGGCAGCGCTATACGCACGATCGACGAACTGGCGCGTGCTGGCCTGATTGTCCGGCGGGCGCGCACGGCGACGGGAAAGTCCGTGTCCCTCCATCCGTCCAGCGAACTGCTGCGACGCTGGCAGGTCTTTGCCAAGGCTTTGCGCGATTCTGCGACGGACTTGACTGCGGACTCGCGGTCGAAACCCGATGCTCGCCCTAGATCACCAGGGCAGTCCGCTCGAGGTGTTATTTCTCCGCCAGCCGTTCTGAAGACTAAACTCGCGCTGCCGAAGGGTCTGCGGCTCCTCGTTCATGCCGACCCGACGTTCATGGCGATGAACGCTCTCAAGCGTCAGTTCGAGGTGATTCTCGGCGTGGAAATCCATGCGCGCGCCCTGTCGATTGATCGCCTCCAGCGCGAGATCGTTGAGAACGGTGCGCAACGGGTCTCTGCCTACGATATCGTGGCATGCGATATGCCCTGGTTCGGCGAGATGGGTTCGGCCGGCCTGTTGCGCCCGCTCGATGACCTGCTCCTCGCGACGGGGCATGAACTTGGCGACTTCGTGCCGGATGCCGTTGCGAGCGCGAGGTGGCGCGGTCGCCAGTACGGCATACCGGTCCTAGCAACCGCCGAGATGCTGGTCTATCGGCGCGACCTTCTCACCGATGCCGGCATCGAGCCGCCCCGAACCATTCCCGCGCTCCTCGAAGCCGCCCGGATCCTGCACCGGCCGGAGCGTGGAATCAGCGGCATTGCGTGGAACGGGGGGCGCGGCACGGCGCTTGGGCATACGTTCATGACCCTCATGGCTGCCCATGGCGAGCCCGTCGTGGCCCTGCCGCGGGACCGCGATGGCGAGTTCGACATCGAACGCGCCCAGGATGCGGCGTTGCGCCCGGCCTTCCTGTCTGATGCGGCACGGGAAACGGCAGAGGTGTTGCGCGAACTCCTGTCGCTTTCGCCGCCGGAGATCCTGTCCATGGTCTGGTACGACCGGGCTCGCGCCTTTGCCTCCGGCCGCACGGCCTTAGCCTACTCCCACACCTTGCTCGCGCATCTTTTCGCGCGGAAGCCTGCCTCGCCGGCATATGACCAGACCGGTTATCTTCCTCACCCGACCGGCCGCAAAGGCAGCCCGGTCGCTCCGCTCGGTGGCTATGCCTTGGCGATCCCGGCCAATATCGCGCCTGATCGCATCGAGGCTGCCTGGACGGCGCTCTCGACGCTCACCTCGGCAAGCGCCGCCAAGCTCTATATTCTCAACGGCAGCCTCGCCAGCCCGCGCTTCAGCGTCAACAGCGACCCGGACGTCTCAGCGGTTTCTGATGTGATCGGCGTGGTAGATCGCATGGCACGCGAGCGCACGCTGCGGATGTGGCCGCGCCCTCCCATACCGGGCATCTCGGCCATCATTCGGATCGCCGGAGAGGAGATGCACGACATGCTTCTTGGCCTGAAGGCACCGAAAGCTGCTTTGACGGACGCTCAGCGGCGCGCGGAGGCCTTGCCTCGTAAGCCTGGGTGAACGCGAAGGCGCAGACCTGACGAGCCGATGGACGCGTCTCCCATATAAGGCCCAGAAGCGGCCCAAATTCGAATGGTCCAAACTGGACGAATTAAGGTGCCCGCCCTCTTCGACGACGTGAAAAGAAACTCCGATAACGAAAGCGCTGTGGAACAGGTGCTTTTGCGCATGGAAGAACGGGGGCATCCTCCGATCCTGAGGACAGGCATCCGTGGCGAAGGCGGGAGAATAAATATGAGGCTTGCGTTCAACACTTGGGTCTATTCGAGCTTCCCGGTGTGGGTCCCAGCCTATACGCTCGAAGACACGATCAAGCGCATCGCCGCGATCGGCTATGACGGCATCGAGATCGGCGCGGCCAATCCGCATGCCTATCCAGACCACGTCTCGAAGCAACGCCGGACCGACATTCGCAATCTCTTGAACGATGTAGGGCTGGAAGTGGCCTCGATGCTGCCTGCGCCTGGTGGCGGCCCAGGCTTCAACGTTGCCTCGCCGATCTCAGAGGAGCGTGCCGCCGCGATCGACCAGTACAAGAAGGTCACGGAGCTCTGTGCTGAATGGGGCGGAAAAACTGTCCTCTATGTCGCGGGCTGGCAGATTTTCGGCACGACGCGCGAGGAAGCTATCGGCTGGACGACGGAGGCCCTCGTTGAGGTGGCCGACTTCGCGGCGGGTCACGGGGTGACACTGGCCATCGAGCCGACGTCCGCCGATTCCAATCTCATCGATACGGTCGACGACGTGCTGGCGCTGAAACGCGCGGTTGGCAAGCCCAACGTGAAGGGCATGTTCGACACCTACCACGCGCTCTACCGCAACGAGGTTCCGTCGGATTACGTGTACCGGCTCGGCGAGGACCTTCATCACCTCCACATCGCCGACGTCGACCGCAACGCGCCCGGCGACGGCACGGTCGACTACGTCGCACTGATCGCGGCGCTGAAGGCGGTAAATTTTGCGGGCTTCGTCACGATGGAGGTCGGTTTCAATCGACGTGGAGTGGAGCCCGACCAGATCGCCCGCCGCTCCTATGAATATTTGAAGCCGCTGCTCACCGACTGACCGACGTCCGGCGGCTTTGGGAGAGGCCATCGCTTTGCACTGCATCTTGAATCTCTGGGAGGACTTCATTCATGTCGATCGTTCGCCGCATCGCTTTTGTCATGCTCGCCGCCACCGTGTCGGCCCCCGCCCTCGCGCAGGAAAAAACGCCCGTCGTGCAATGGGACCAGTTCGCCGCCACCGGCATCACGGCGGCTGGGCCAGCCATGGAGGCGCTGATCAGCGCCTGCGAGGCGAAGCTGCCGAACCTCGACGTCAAGCGCACCGTGGTGCCCTCGATCGGTATCCGCGAGACCTATCGCCTCGCCGTGTCGGCGAACGAGACACCGGATCTCGCCTACACATGGCCCGCCGCGGCCGTTCTTTCGGGCTATGCCCGTAACGGTCGCCTCGCCAAGCTCGACGGATACTACGATCAATACAAGTGGGCGGGTATCAACGCCTTCTACCGCGGCAGGAACTCCTATCAAGGCTCCCTCTACGGTGTGCCGATGGAACAGGACCTGATGGGCGTCTACTATAACAAGGCGATCTTCGCCGAGCTCGGGCTCTCCGTGCCGAAGACCTTCGCCGAGTTCGAGGCGGCCGCCGACAAGATCAAGCAGGCCGGCTACACGCCGATCGCCTTCGGCAACCGCGACCGCTGGCCCGCCACCAACACGCTTTCGCTGCTCTTCGGCCTCTCGGCCGGCCGTCAGATGGAAGAGGACGTTCTGTTTCGCGACGGCAAATGGACCGATGCTCCCTTCCTCAAGGCCGCCACGACGCTGAAGGACTGGACCGCGAAAGGCTATTTCCCGCGCGGCTTCAACGGCGTCGGCTATGATGAGGCCAACGCCCTGTTCCTGGGCGGGCGTGCTGCGATGACGATCACGGGAACCTGGGTTCTTCAGGACATCGCCCGCGGCGCCAAGTTCGACCTTGGCGTCTTCATGCTGCCGCCGATCGGCGAGGGCATTCCCGCCGGTACGATGTGGGGCGAGGGTTCGCAGTGGCAGATTGCCGAAAAGTCGGCGCAGCCCGTCAAGGATGCGGCCGCGGCCTATGTCGACTGCCTGCTGACGCCCGAGAACCGAAAGACGTGGGGCGAGAAGGGGTTCCTCGTGCCGATCGGCTCGACCGTCGAGGAAATCGAGGGCTGGGACGTGCTGCCGGTGGTGAAGGAGTTCTTCGCGGCGGGTCTCGCGACACCCGACACCAACTTCTATGACCTTCACACGACCTTGCCTGAAAGCGTCACGCAGGTTCTTTACTCCGAACTGCAGCGCCTTGCCGGCGGCCAGAGCGAACCCGCCGAGTTTCTCGCAACGCTGCAGTCGTCGTGGGAGGCCGCCAAGGCCAACAATGAGCGCTGGGTGCCCTAAGCCCCGCCGATCCGAAGCTCGTCCCGTCGCGGCCGTCTCGTGACGCCCTCAACGAGGGGCGTCGCCTCGACGCGCCTCGTCCATCCGCCGGGGAACGAGGCCGCCGCGTCCACCCTCCAGGAGATGATCTTCCATGTTCGAGACCCGCCTGGCGTATCTTTTCATTCTGCCAGCCTTCGCGCTCTACATGCTCTTCGTTGGACTGCCGATCGGGCAGGTGGCGGTGTACTCGTTCTTAAAATTTGACAACGGCATCGTCCAAGGCTTTGCCGGCGTCTCGAACTATCTGCGTCTCGGTTCTGACGGGGTGTTCTGGGCTGCCCTTGGGCACAACGCCATCTGGGTCGTCCTGACGCTGGCCTTTCCGCTGATGGCGGGCCTCCTGTTGTCGGCGATCCTTGCCGAGATGTCGCCGCGCACGGTCCGCGTCCTCGGGGCCATCTACTTCCTGCCTCGGACCATCCCGCTCGTCGTCGCCGGGATCATCTGGGGATGGATCTACAACCCGCTCTTCGGCCTCGCCAACTGGGGCCTCGACATCGCCGGCCTCGGCCATCTCGCCGGTGCCTGGCTGGCGGAGCCCTCAAGCGCCCTCGTTTCGCTGAACATCGTCGGGGCTTGGACCTTCTTCGGCTTCTGCGTCGTCATCTATCTCGCCGCGATCCAGTCCGTGGATCCGTCGCTCTACGAGGCGGCCTCATTGGACGGCGCGACCTGGTGGCAGCGCTTCCGCTTCATCACGGTGCCGCTTCTGAAGTCGACCACGCTCTTCCTCGGCCTCTACGCCGCGATCGAGGCAATGAGATTCTTCGATCTCGTCTGGGTCACGACGCAGGGTGGGCCGGGCTACGCGACGGAAGTTCTCACCACCCATATCTACAAGACCTTCTTCCTCGTCGGCGACTTCGGCTACGCCGCCGCCCTGTCCGTCGTCCTCCTCGCGATCGTCCTGACGATCAGCGCCGTGAGCTTCCGTATCTTGAGGACACGATGATCCGAGCCGGCCGCATCCTTCAGTACGGCGTCCTGACGCTTTTTGCGCTCTATGCCCTGTTGCCCGTCTATCTCGTGCTGCTCGCCTCGGTGCGCAGCGAGGCCGATCTCTTCGCTGCGCCGCTGGCTCTGAGTTGGCCGATCGACCTGTCCAACTACGCCCGCGTCTGGACGCAGTCCGGCTTCTCCACCTATTTCGCCAACAGCGTCCTCCTAGCTGTGTCCTCGACGGCGCTGATCGTGCTGACGGCGCCGATCGCCGGCTTCGCCTTCGCCAAGCTCGCCTTTCGCGGCAAGGAGGCCTTCTTCGTCCTCTTCCTCGCCGGTCTCGTGCTGCCGGCCCCGTCGGTCATCGTCGCGCTCTACGGTAACCTCCAGGCCGTCGGCCTTCTCGACACGCGCCTCGGCGTCATCCTTCCGCAGGCCGCACTGCTGATGCCCTTCTCAATCTTCATGATGCGCACCGTCATGCAGGACGTGCCGAACGAGCTGATCGAGGCGGCGATCATGGACGGGGCAACCATGCCGGAGGTCTTTCTCAAGGTCGTGGTGCCCGTCGCCAAGCCCGGTTTGATGTCGCTCGCCCTCATCGTATTCCTCTTCTCCTGGCAGGAATATCTCCTGCCGCTCGTGGTGCTTCAGACGGAGACGCTGAAGCCGCTGACCGTCGGCGCAGCCTCGCTGCAGGGGCGCTACGGCGTCGACTACGGCGGCATCGCCGCTGCAGGCACCATCGCCTTCGCGCCGCTCGTCGTCCTCTTTCTTCTCATGCAGCGCTCGTTCGTGCGTGGCCTGACGGCCGGCGCGGTGAAGTGAAACCAGGCTCAGGAACATCCGATGAAAGCCGTCTATCTCCCCGGCAACAAGCGTGTCGAAATTCGCGCCGTCGAAGTGCCGACGCCTCGCGCGGACGAAGTCCTGGTCCAGGTCAAGGCCTCCTGCATATGCCGGTCCGACATGAGCCTCTACTACGGTGGCGATGCCACGGTGGGCGGTGAGGCAGCCGGACGCTGCATCACCGGACACGAGCCAGCAGGGATCGTCGTCGAGGTCGGCGCCGCCGTCACCCAGTTCCGCTCCGGCGACCGGGTCGCGGTGTACCTCGCCGTCGGCTGCGGCACCTGCGAATATTGCCGGCAGGGCTCGATGTTCCTCTGCCCGCAATGGACCTGCCTCGGCTTCACGCAGGATGGCGGCAACGCCGAATACCTCGCGGTTCCCGCCCGGAACCTCCTGCGCATTCCCGATTCCATGTCCTTCGTTGCGGCGGCCATCTCCACGGATGCCTTCGGCACGCTCTATTCGGCGAGCAGGAAGCTCGGCATCGACGGGTCGAAGACGGTGGGCATCTGGGGACTTGGACCAATGGGCTCGGCCGGAACCCTGGCCGCCAAGGCACTTGGAGGGCGCGTCGTTACATTCGATCCCATCGAGGAGCGCCGACGCTTCTCGCTCGAACTCGGGGCCGATCTCGCGCTCGACCCGACGGATCCCGCCTCCCTCGCGACGTTGAAGGACTTCACGCAAGGCCATGGCCTCGACCGGGCGATCGACTGCTCGGGCAACGGCGGTGCACAGAACATGGCGCTCGACGCGCTCGCCCCGTTCGGCCAGCTCGCCTGCGTCGGCGAGAGCCGCGAGACGACGATCCGTCCGAGCGAACAGCTGATCCGCAAGCAGGTGACGATTTTCGGGTCCTGGTACTTCAACATTGCCGAATACCCCGAGATCACGCGCGTCATCGAGGCCAAGAACATTGATCTCGAACGCCTCGCCACACACCGCTTCGCGCTGGACGACGCCGAGACGGCCTTCCGCATGTTCGACGAGCGCAGGACTGAAAAAGCCGTCTTCGTGATGTGACGCCGTTCGGTGCTTGAACTCGTCATCCGCCCCATCCGCCGACCGCTCAAGGAGCAGCCATGGCCCCCCTCTCCCTCAGTGGCGTCCAGAAATCTTACGGTGCCCATGCCGTCATCAAGGATGTCGACCTCGACATCGCCGACGGCGAGTTCGTCATCCTCGTCGGTCCGTCGGGGTGCGGAAAATCGACCCTCCTGCGAATGATCGCCGGCCTCGAGAAGATCACCGGCGGCGACATCCGCATCGGCGGACGGGCCGTGAACGACGTGCCGCCCAAGGAGCGGGACGTCGCCATGGTGTTTCAGACCTATGCACTCTACCCGCACATGTCGGTGGCAGAAAACATGGGCTTCTCGCTTCGTCTGGCCAAAAGCGACAAGGCCACGATCGCCGAGCGCGTGCGCAAGGCGGCAGACATCCTCGCGCTCGGGCCCCTTCTCGAACGGCTGCCGAAGCAGCTCTCGGGGGGCCAGCGCCAGCGCGTCGCCATGGGCCGCGCCATCGTGCGCGATCCCAAGGTCTTCCTCTTTGACGAACCGCTGTCGAACCTCGACGCCAAGCTGCGCGTGCAGATGCGCGCGGAAATCAAGTCGCTGCACCAGCGGCTGAAGACGACGATGGTCTATGTCACGCACGACCAGATCGAAGCGATGACGATGGCCGACCGGATTGTGGTGATGAATGGGGGACAGGTGGAGCAGGTCGGGCGACCGCTCGATCTCTACAATGCGCCGCGCAATCTCTTCGTCGCCGCCTTCATCGGCTCGCCGTCGATGAATCTTCTTGAAGGCGACATCGTCTCCGACAAGGCGGAGCTGATGTTCCGTAGCAAGGGCGGCACCCTCCTGCCGCTGCCGGAAGGCGCCATGAAGCTGAACGCAAACAGACGTATCGTCTACGGCATCCGGCCGGAACACATCCATCTCGGCGACGTCGCTGCCACGCACGGAATGGGCATCATCTCGGTCATCGAACCCATGGGTTCCGAGACGCAACTCGTAGTTAAGCTCGGCGAAGACGATCTCGTCGTCGTCCTGCGCGACCATCTCGCCGGCGGACCAGGCGACGTGCTTCCCATCCGGATTCAGCCCGAGCGCGTCCACCTTTTCGACGCTGAATCCCAGCAACGTTTTGGATGACGTCTGCTAATTAAATGCAGGAAACTCAACAATAAGCTCGTCCCCTCTGGCAACGATGGGCAAATAAGTAACTATGCTGACAAAAACTGTTGCGAGACATTCTTTTAAAGAAGGGCAATGTGCCGAAAGTCGACCGGCAGCTTGTGGGTTGGCCAGTCAGAGAGCTGCTGTTCCGGAAACGACCCCTCCGCGTCGGTGAGCGCCCTGAAAGCGGACGTCGGGAAGTGACCATCCGGTTTCAACCTTTCCAAATCACAAGTGCGCACGGCCAATTCGCGCGAAAGCGGACGCTGAGTGGCATTACTATCCGTAAGCGTTCTCCCGGCCCCACCTTCCGTTTCTTTTCGCGAGCGCGGAGTCTGACGATCCAAGATAAAAATCGTTTTGTGTCTGGATTTGACCGTAGGCCTGACCCTTCGCGCCCGGTGCGCCGTATAGAGATCATCAACGGGGCTGGCGGCCGCCGACAGTTGTCCCCCGACCAGAAGGTGCGGGTTCTGGAAGAGACGCTGGCGCCGGGAGCCGTTGTGTCGTAGGTCGCCCGCCGCCATGGCCTTCGCCCGCTTCAGGTCTTCGGGTGGCGCCGGGAAGCGCGCATTGAGCCGGAAGCCGCCCCGCTCGTGCCAGCCTTCGTTCCGGTGGTCGTCGAGGCGGAGCCTCCGGCTTCGGTGACGGCACCGGCCAAGCCGAAGCGGCGTCAACGGGCGGCACGCCAGCCCATCGGTGGGATCAAGCTGAAGATCGACGGTGTCGCGGTGCGGGTGGGATCGGGCACAAACGCCAAGACGATCGCGGCAGTGATACAGGTGACCTGCTGCCCGTTTCCTGGACCGTTCTGAGCTGGAAAATTCCAGTTATGAAGGAGGGCCGGAAGAGGAGCTTGAAATGAAGAGGTCGAAGTTTTCCGAGGCGCAGATCGCGTTCGTGCTGAAGCAGGCTGAGGACGGCACGAGCGTCGGCGAAGTGTGCCGCAAGACCGGGATCAGCGAGGCGACGTTCTACGCCTGGCGCAGGAAGTACGCGGGGCTTATGCCGTCGGAGATGCGGCGACTGCGCCAACTCGAGGATGAGAATGCCAAGCTGAAGCGGCTGGTTGCGGATCTCAGCCTCGACAAGGCGATGTTGCAGGATGTCGTCTCGCGAAAGCTCTGAGGCCTGACCGGCGCCGGCAGCTCGTCGACGACGTCAGGAGCACGTGGCAGGTCAGCATCCGGCGGGCCTGTACTGTGCTTCGGGCGGAGCGATCAAGCTACCACTATCGTGGGCGCCGCGCCGATCAGGCCGATCTGAAGAAGCGAGTGAAGGAGATCGCCGAGACGCGGGTGCGCTATGGGTATCGACGCATCCACGTCTTGCTTCGGCGGGAGGGCTGGGACGTGAACGCAAAACGGATCTATCGTCTTTACAAGGAGATGGGTCTGCAACTGCGGCACAGACCACCCAAGCGCCGGGTCAAGGCGAAGCTGCGGGAGGGCCGCTGCGCGGCGTCCTGCTCGAACGAGGTATGGGCCATGGATTTTGTCCATGACCAGCTCGCGACGGGACCGAAGCTGCGTATCCTGACCGTCGTGGACACCTTCAGCCGGTTCTCGCCGGCGGTGGTGCCGCGCTTCAGCTTCCGGGCTCCCGACGTCGTGGGCGTGCTCGAACGCGTCTGCGGCGAGGTGGGCTATCCCGCGTCGATCCGGGTCGACCAGGGGAGCGAGTTCGTCTCGCGCGAGTTGGACCTGTGGGCCTATACCCACGGTGTCGTGCTCGACTTCTCCCGGCCCGGAAAGCCGACGGACAACGCCAACACCCAAGTCGTTCAACGGCAAGTTCCGGGCAGAGTGTCTGAACCAGCACTGGTTCATGAGCCTCGACGACGCGGTGCGCAAATGCGAGGCTTGGCGTAGAGACTACAACGAGGTGCGACCGCATAGTGCCATCGGCAACAAACCGCCGATATCGCTGGTGAACCGGTCAGCGGCACATGGCCCGCCGCCGCCGGTCGAAGCTGGATGACGACCGGCCAAGTGGTCCAGGAACGGGTAGCAGGTCAGATCACGACAGGACTCTCGCTCCCGCTGGATGAAAAACGGGGGTCACGTCACACCAGGACCTGCGTGAGTGTCATCGGCGCAGGAAGACTGGTGCCAGTTTCCACGGCGTCTTCTGCCTCGCAACCGCGCTCGCTTGGATCAGGCGCCAACAGGGCCTTGATTGGGCTTCCCCAAGTTGAGCACCGATTACTTTCTTTCGTCCCACGGACGATCAGGAGCTTGCCCGTTTAAGCAGCGATGATGGGGACGACGTTCCTTCCAAAACGGACAAACGCCTTCATGCCCACCTTCGAACCAATCGCTACCGAACGCCGGTCTCGTCGGTCCGGTTCATCCCGTCCCAGTAGGCGACCAGTGACCCGCCGGCGACGATCGTCACCGCGAAGACGCCGATAAGAGCGATCAACGTCATTCGTTTGCTAAACATTACGGTCGCCGGAAACTTGGATGGAAGGGACGTCTGCAGCGAGTGTTGCTGCCCATTGCCATGCCGGTGGCATGATGAAGCGACTTGCGCGACGACTTCGAGGGAGTGACAGCCTGCCGGGACTGGAGAACGACAGGCTGTCGAAGGCCCCCGCGATCAACGCAGGAGCGCTTTTCGCAAAGGCTTAGTTAGTTGAAGCGGAACGAAGCCTTCGCCCACACGGTATGGAAGTCGAGGTCGTCGTTCGACGAGGTCTCGAACGTCTGCTGTCCGATGGGCAGCAGCGGATTGGTGTAGGTTACGTCGAGGTTTGTCTCGCCGATGTCGGTGTACAGATACTCAAGGCCTACCGAGAAATTCTGCGTGACGAGGTAATCGACTCCGCCACCGACAGCATATCCAACATCGTCGTTGTCGGATCTCACCGATGTGGCAAAACCGCGCGTCGCATTGAGGATGCCCGGCGAGACGAACTCGACATCGGTATCGGCGTAGGCCACGCCGCCCGTTGCATAGATCGCAAGGCGCTCGGTCGGCAGGAAACCGATCTTGGCGCGGGCGGTCGCGATAAAATTGATGTCCTGCGAGACGCCGAACGTATCGAAGCCGGTGGCGACCGTACCGAGCGTGTAGCTGGAGATCGTCGAGGCATCGATATAGTTGATGTCGGCCACCGCACCGATGATCAGGCTGTCGATCTGATAGTCGAAACCGACATGAGCGCCGCCCACGAAGGCCGCATCGTCGGAATTGTCGTCACCGGCGACGAAGGACGTCGACGGAAAGAACGCACCAGTGGCGGGATTGTACTCGACGTCCCCGGACTCGTTGTTGAAGGCAGCGCCGGCCTGTCCGCCGATATAGAAGCCAGTCCACGTGTAAGCAGGAGCCAGCGCGACGACGGGTGCCGCCGGCTCTTCATAAACCACGTCAGCCGAAAACGCCGGTGCCGACAGCGCGACGAGCGCTGCCGATGTCAAAAGAAACTTCATCGTCATCGTCTTCCCCTCGAATGCCTCGGCCAATTAGACCGATTGGTCTATTTAAAAATGCTTTGTGTGCCAGTCAATGCCACCAAAATGTTCGGTCGGCGGTGGTGCATTTTTACCATACCGATCCATTCAAGGTTTGGATCGGTTCTGAGGGCGTGCGACATACGCTTCGGCAGAGCGCTCGTGCATCCCCGGACAAACTGGGGATGCACGAGATCGCTCGAACCGAACGCAGCAGGGCCTGAATTATCGACCGTACACGGGGAGCTTGGCGAGGTCGGCGGTCGTGATGTCGACGGTGATGGCGCCGTTGACGGAGCCGAACCGAGCAAGGGGCACGATATACGAGGATTCGCTGTTTTCGGCCTTGATGACCAAAGCGGTCGGTCCCTCTTCGGCCGTGCCGACGACCTTCTCGATATCGCCGAGACGCTTGCCTGCGGTATCCGTGATGGCGGAACGCTCCAGCTTTCCGACCGTCAGGCCGAACGGGGGGACAACGACGTCACGGTCAAGTTCGACGATCGTGACGACCTGTGCGGTCGCGGGCAGGACTGCGGTCGTCGACAGGAGGGCGATGGCGAGGGCGAGTCGTTTCATAAGTTTCTCCGATTGAGAGGTATCGAACGCACTGAGTGTGATCGACGGGTCCCGAGGCGAGACGCTGCGCGGATAAATAGACCGTTCGGTTCTTTTTCAAGAGAGCGCCCCAATGTCGTGGCGAATCTGTCTTGAGGAAGCGCGAAGGCGTGATTCGTTCTGGAAAGAGCCGCAAGCGATTGACAATACAGACCCATACCGCGCCGCGCCGCCGCGGACGCCCGTCCCAGGAGGAGACGCTCGAACTGACGCGACACATCGTCGCGGTTGCGCAATCTCGGTTTCTTGAGGTCGGATACGACGCCACAGCCATCGA
The DNA here is from genome assembly GCF_913775355.1 of uncultured Aureimonas sp. GTDB lineage: Bacteria > Pseudomonadota > Alphaproteobacteria > Rhizobiales > Rhizobiaceae > Aureimonas. The sequence goes on along the minus strand of NZ_CAJYIU010000163.1, from coordinate 9,248 downwards.
TGACGTCATCGAGCTTGCGTCGATTTCCAATCAGACCTTCTACAAGCGCTTCGACAACAAGGCGTCGCTGCTGGAGGAGGTGGTTCGAAGTTTCACCGAAGACTTCCTCAACGAGCGTCGGAGGCTCGACTCCGATCTGTTGGCGATGCCGTTGCGGGACGCATTGATCGAATGCGCCTGTCGGTTCCTCAAGCAGACGCTTCGAACCGACATGCTGGCGTTCGAGCGTCTGTTCCTGTCGGTCGTCAAGGAGTTTCCGAACGTCTCGCAGATCCTCGGCGCCATGATCGATGCCGTTTACGACAGCGTGGCGGATCTTCTCTCGGCCGCGCGCGAGCGCGGTGATCTTCCGGTCGAGGACGTCAGACGTGCGGCGCGCTGGTTCGCCGACGGGGCCATCGCGCCGCGCCTGCGTCAGGCCAGCTTCGGTTTGGCCGGTCTGGAACTGACCGACGTCGATCGCAAAGAGATCGAAGCCTATGTGTCCTTCTACCTGAATTCCTTTCGATGACGCGCAATCGTTGTTGGACACATACAGGTCTTGGTAGGAGAGGCCCTCCAGACCTGCGAGCGACTGCAGCGCTCAGCGCTTCAGTGACGAGGCCGTCGACAGACACGCGGACGCAACAGGTTGTGTTGCCCCTCCATTCTCAAAGCCGAGGGCCGTAGCTCCCACGGTGTAGAAGATCTGCTAGAACACCCGATCATCGCAAATCCACGGATTGTGGCATGGTTATTCAGGTAGCATCATTCAAAACGTCAATTCAACTTGAGTCGATCTTGTAGGCATGGCGCGAACGCATGCATGAGGGAATTTCAAGGATATTCAGAATACTGATGAATATTGATTTTGTTTCAGTATTCATCGAATTGGTGAAAGAAGGGGTGGATGCGAATAAATTACTTGGCCGATGGCTTTCGTAGTCTTGCACCCGCTCCCTTTTTATCCTCGGGAATGAATTCGATCCCGCCGAGCTCAAGCGCGTGACGAATCAGTTCAACCGTATCGGCATCCCCTTCATTCCGACGACGTTCGAAAATACGCACGCAGTCGACAGGAACGCCGGCGTGTCGTGCCAGCTTCTGGACCGACCAGTCCAGCAGTCCGCGAGCGGCGCGGCACTGCTCAGAGGAGAGACCAGCATTCGCTGTTTCATCTCTTGGTCCTTGCGATGTTGCGGAAGGCTGTTTCGCGGCGGGTAATTCGGCGTCTTCGCTCATGACAAGCGCGCCCGCGGTCTAACCCGCGCGTTCAGGACGTCCGCAAGCCAGAGAAGGCTGCCCCGGCCCATCCCGTGCAGCCGAGCCTGATGGCGGCGGTAAAGCAGCGCATGCCCGAGTTGCGCGACACGCCCCTTCAGAAATCCGCCTCCGAACAGGCCGATGCGACCGAGCGTTCCGTAGGCGTCGTAGCCCCCGAGCGACACGAGTGAGCCGAAGTCGCGGTACTGAAAGGCGGGAGCGGTGCCGCCCGCGATCAGGGTCGGCAGATGACGGACAAGGTAGTCAGCCTCCTGCGAGGCCGCCTGCGCCGTGGTCGGGACCAGAATCGAGGCGTCCGCGAAACGGGGGCTGGCGCAGTCGCCGACGCCGACGATCGAACGGTCGTCGACCGATCTCAGATCGTCCCCGACGACGATTTGGCCGAGCTTGCTCAACTGGATCCCCTCGATCGTGGACAGGAGACCGGGAGCCCGCACGCCTGCCGCCCAGACCTTCATTTCGGCGCGCACAATCTTGCCGTCGGAGAGGTTGAACGCCTCCTCGTCGACTGAAACAACCTTTACACTGAGGTTCACTTCGACGCCCATCTCGCGCAGGCGCGCCGCGACGGCATGCGAGATCCGCTCGGGGAAGGCGCGAAGAAGCCGGTCGCCCGTGTCGATCAACGAAATGCGGACCCGCTCCCTGAGGCCGCTGATCCCGTAACCCTGCACGATCTCGGCAAGCTGCACGATCTCGGCCGCCAGTTCCACCCCGGTGGCCCCGCCGCCGACGATCGCGACCCCGAACGTCCGGTCCTGTGCCAGGGCGTGGAGGAGTTCGATCCTCATCCGGTCGTTGAAGGCGATGGCCTGACCGCGCGAATTGATGGTCAGGCAGTGACGGCCGGCTCCTGGGGTGCCGAAATCGTTGGCCTCGCTTCCGACCGCAAGGACGAGCGTATCGTAGCTGACGCTGCGCGCCGGGACGATGTCCCGCCCGTCCGCGACGATCGGCCCCAGCCGAACCTCCCGTTGCTTGCGGTCGATGCCGATCGCCTCGCCGGGCTGATAGGCGAAACCCCTTTCGCGGGCCTGCCCGACAAAAGAGGTCTGCTGGAACGAGGAGGACTGAGTGCCGGCCGCGATCGTGTGCAGCATGGGCTTCCAGATATGGGCCGGTTCGCGATCGATCAGCGTGACGCGCAGAGCGTCCCGGCCGCCAATACGGCTGGCGATGTCGAGGCCGGCGACGCCGCCGCCGACGATGACGAGGTGATGGTCTCGGTTCAATTGGGCTTTTCCCTGCGGTGAGGCGGATGTCTGCGCGCCCGTTCAGGCTTGCGGCGTCTCCCGGCGATGGCGGTAACGGTCGCGGCGGCTAGGCCATCGCCGTGCCGGCCTTGCCGCTCCCGTCCGCCTTGAACGGCTCGTCGGACGCCGGGCCGTGATGGTCCGGCTGGCCCGTCTCGCTCGGCTTGATGCGGAACCAGGCGACGTAGAGCGCGGGCAGGAACAGGAGCGTGAGGACGGTTCCCACGATGATCCCGCCCATCATGGCGAAGGCCATCGGTCCCCAGAAGATCTCGCGCGAGATCGGGATGAGGGCGAGCGAGGCGGCCGCCGCGGTGAGCATGATCGGCCGCATCCGGTGTTCCGTGGCGTCCAGCACCGCGTCCCAGCGGCCCCACCCCTCGCGGATGTGATCCTCGATCTGCACGATCAGGATCACCGAGTTTCGGATGAGGATGCCGATCAGCGCGAGGACCCCGAGGATGGCGACGAAGCCGAGGGGCGCTCCCGAGGGAACCAGCGCCGCCACGACGCCGATCAGGCCGAGCGGTGCCACGGCGACGACCAGGAAGAGGCGCTGGAAGCTCTGCAGCTGGAACATCAGGATCGTCGTCATCGTCAGGAGCATCAGCGGCAGGACGCCGGCGATCGGGCCCTGTCCCTTGGCGCTTTCCTCGACCGCGCCGCCGACGGCGATCGCGTAAGACGGCGGAAGCTCCGCCCGAAGCGCCTCGATCTCGGGCGCCAGCTCCTCGTCGATCGTCGCCGGCTGCGCCTTCGAGCTCACGGTCGCCTTCACCGTGATCGTCGGTACGCGGTCGCGGCGCCAGATGAAGGGCTGCTCCATCTCATGGTCGAGGGTCGCGACGGCGGCGAGCGGAATGACGCGCCCGTCCTGGGTGTTCAGCTGGAGGTTGCGCAGGGTCTCGATCGAGCTGCGTTCTTCGTCGCGGGCCCGGCTGATGACGTCGACGAGATAGATCCCGTCGCGGATCTGGGTTGCCGTCGTCCCACCGACGACGTTCCCGAGCGCCGAGGCGATGTCCTGCGAGGATATGCCGAGCTGGCGTGCCTTGTCCTGGAGGACGTTCACCTTGACGACGCGGGCGGGCTCGTTCCAGTCCAGCGTCACGCGGCCCATGTTCGGGTTGGCGCCGACGGCCCCGGCGACGCGCTGCGCAATGCCGCGCACGACCTGAAGGTCGGGACCGCTGACACGATACTGGATCGGCCGGCCGACGGGCGGCCCGAGATCCATCGTGTGGACGAAGACATCGGTCCCGAGGAAGTCGCGCTCGCCGATGTCGCGCAGCTTCGCGATCACGCGGTCGCGCGCCTCCACGTCCGTCGTCATGATGACGATCTGGCCGTAGTTCGGACTGGCCGGCTGCACGTCGAACGACAGCACGAAGCGAACGGCGCCCTGTCCGACATAGGACGACCAGTAGGTGATGTCCGGATCATCGCGCAGGTTCGTCTCGAAGCGATCCATCTGGGCTCGCGTCTCGTCGATCGAGGTGTTCTGCGCCGCCGTCCAGTCGACGATCACCTCGGGCCGGTCCGAGGTCGGAAAGAACTGCTGCTGGACAAAGCCCATACCGAAGATCGCAAGGGCGAAGAGCCCGACGGTCGCCAGGATGGTGAGCCACTTGAAGCGCACGCAAAGACGCAGGATCGCCGAGAAGGATCGGCCGAACAGCCCCTTCTTCTCCGAGTGCTTCTTCATCGACTTCGGCATGAAGGTCACGCCGAGGATCGGCATGAAGATCACGGCCACGAGCCAGGAGACGATCAGGGAGACCGCGATCACGACGAACAGGGTGAAGGTGAACTCGCCCGCAGCGCTGCTGTTGAGGCCGACCGGCATGAAGCTGGCGACCGTGACCAGCGTTCCCGTCAGCATGGGGAAGGCGGTCGAGGTGTAGATGTAGGTCGCCGCCTTGTGCAGGTCGTCGCCGACCTCCAGCCGTGCCACCATCATCTCGATTGCGATCATCGCGTCGTCGACAAGAAGGCCGAGCGCGATGATCAGGGCGCCGAGGGAGATGCGCTGCAGCGAGACACCGGAATACTCCATCACCATGAAGGTGATGGCGAGGGTCAGGGGAATGGCGAGCGTGACGATGAAGCCGGCGCGCAGGCCGAGGCTGACGAACGACACGGCGAGCACGATGACGATCGCCTCGACGAGCGCCGTCGTGAAGCCGCCGACCGCTTCCTCCACCACATGCGGCTGATCGGAGACGAGATGCAGGCCGACGCCGATCGGCAGTTGCGCCTCGACGGCCTTCATCTCGGTGGTCAGGGCTTCGCCGAACTCGAGGAGGTTCGCGCCGGCCTTCATACCGATCGCGAGCCCGAGCGCTGGCTCGCCCTTGTAGCGGAACAGGGCCTGCGGGGGATCCTGGTACGTCCGCACGATCCGCGCTACGTCTGACAGGCGGAAGAAGCGGTCGTTGATCCAGAGATTGACGTTGCGCAGGCTGTCCTCGGAGGCGAACTGCCCGTTGACGCGCACCGTGATGCGCTCGCCGTCGGCATCGATCGTCCCTGACGGGACCACCGCGTTCTGGGCCGCCAGCGCATCGATGATGGTCTGCTGGCTGAGGCCGAGGGCGGCGATCTCGCGGACGGAGAACTCCAGATAGATCACCTCGTCCTGCGCACCGATCAGGTTGACTTTGCCGACATTGGGCACGCCGAGGATCTTGTCGCGGGCCGCCTCGGCGTAGTCGCGCAACTGGCGCTGGGAGACGCCGTCCGCCGTCAGGGCATAGATGTTGCCGTAGACGTCGCCGAAGTCGTCGTTGAAGAAGGGACCCTGAACGCCTGAAGGCATCTCGGACTGGATGTCGCGGATGAGGTTGCGCGCTCGCACCCACTGCTGGGCGACGTCCTTGGCCGGCGTCGTGTCGAGGAGGTAGAGATAGACCGTTGTCGAGCCAGGCGAGGTGAGGCTCTTGGTATAGTCGATCTGCGGAAGCTCCTCGAGCTTCTTCTCGATCCGCTCGGTGATCTGGTTGACCGTGTCCTCCAGCGTGGCACCCGGCCAGTTCGCCTGGATGATCATGGTCTTGATGGTGAAGTTGGGATCCTCCTCGCGGCCGAGGTTGATGTAGGAAAGCCCTCCCGCCACGGCGAAGACGATCATGAAGTACCAGACCAGCGAACGATGGTGCAGCGCCCATTCCGACAGGTTGAACCGCTTCAACGCACGAGCTCCTGTTCGACCTTCACGGCCTGGCCTTCCTTCAGCGAGTTGACGCCCGCCGTAACGATGCGCATGCCCGCCTCGATGCCCGAGGTGATCCGCACCTCGCCGCGGCCGCTGGCCTCGAAGGTGACGGCGCGCCGGGCGACGCGGCCGGCGGCCTCGTCCACCACCCAGACGGAGGCTTCCGCGCCCGTCCGCAGGAGCGCCGTGTCGGGCAGGCGGATCTCGCCTTCCGAGCCCGTGTCGCGCCGCGCGTCGACAGTCGTGCCGACGCGGAAGGCCGGCGGCGGGTCGTCGAGCGTGATTAGGACGCGCCGGGTGCGCGTCGCGCTGTCGGAGCGCGGTGCGATCTCGCGCACCCGCCCGCTCGTGACGCGCGAAGGATCGATCTGCAGCGAGACGAGGAATGCCTGCCGGGGCGCGAGCGCATCGACCTCTTCATCGCTGACGTCGACCGCCGCCTCGCGAACGTCGGTCTGGGCAACCGTCACGGCGACCTGCCCGACGGCGGCGACCTGTCCGACCTCGATGCCGACGGCCGTGACGATCCCGTCGGTCTCGGACAGAAGGCGTGTGTAGCCGAGCTCCTGCTTCGCCTTGTCGAGTTCGGAGACGCGGCTGGCGACCGCCGAGCGCGCGCTGGCCAGTTGCTGCTCGGCGCTGTCGAGCTGGGCCTGGGGACTGGCGTTGCGCTGGACGAGGGCCGCTTGGCGGTCGCGCGCGAGGCGCGCGTTCTCCTCCTGGGCCTGGGCGGCGGCGAGTTCTCCCTGCAGCGATCGGACGGCCAGCGCCTGCGCCTGCGGGTCGAGCGAGGCGAGCAACTGCCCCGCCTCGACCGTGTCGCCGACATCGACGTTGCGGCTGAGTACCCGCCCGGCGACGCGGAACCCGAGGTCTCGCGAATAGCGTGGCTGGACCGAGCCGGCGAAGGTCGGCTCGGGAAGAGGCGAGACCTCGGCCACCGTCGAGAGCACCGGCCGGACCGGCGGTGCGGCTTCGCTCGCCTCGTCGTCGCCGCATCCAGCGAGCCCGAGGAGCGCGACCACAGCGAACAGGCGGAGCACCATCCTCATGCCGGCACGTCCTGTGCGATCTCCACGACCTGCCCTTCGCGCAGGAGTTGGGACCCGGCAGTCACTACCTTGTCGCCCGCCTTCAGCCCGCCGGAGACGAGAATGTAGCCGGTCCGGTAGCTGTCGACCTCGATCGGGCGAAGCGAGACGGCTTTCGTCGCCTCGTCGATGACCCAGACCGCGGCTCCCCTGGTGCCGGCCGACAGGGCGCGCCAGGACAGCCTCGCCAGGCGCTTCTCCTGTCCCTGCGCGACGCCGACGACGGCGCTTCCAAGCCCCATGCGCTCTGGCGGGGCGATCAGGGTCACGCGGACCCGCACCGTTCCCGTGCGGCTGTCGAAGGTCGGCGAGATCTCGCGGACCTTCGCCCGCGCCTCGACCGAAGGGTCGCCGACGAGGCGCACGGTCAGTTCGCCCGACGGCGACGGGTCTTCGATAAGGAGGGATTCATAGACGTCGAACACCGCCTCGCGCTCGCCCTCGTGCGCCAGGGTGAAGACCGGCTGGGCCGCGGCGGCGACCTGTCCGGTTTCCGTGCGTCTTTCCGTGATGACGCCGTCCGCGTCGGCCCGCAGCTCGGTAAAGGTCAACTGCTCCCGCGCGTTGGCCAGACTTGCTTTCGCGCTGTCGAGATTGCCTTGCGCGTCCCGCAGGTCCTTGCGCGCGTTCTCGAAGTTGCCGCGCGTCGTCACGCCGCTCCGCAGCAGCTGGTCCTGGCGATCGAAGTTGATGCGCGCCTGTTCTAACGTCGCCTCGGCCGCTGCGACGCTCGCCTGCGCCGCATCGACGTCCGCCTGCTGGCTCGCGGGGTCAAGGCGTGCGAGGAGGTCGCCCGCCTTGACGCGATCGCTGACGTCCACGAAGCGCTCCGCGACGCGGCCGTCGATCTGGAAGGACAACTGACTCTCCACCCGCGCGGCGACGGTACCGGTCAGGGACAGGTCCGGCGCGATCGGCTCGAAGGCTACGACGTCGACCGCGACGCGCTCCGGCTTCTGCTCGGGCGGGGGCGGTTGCTCGCCGCAGGCGGACAGCAAAAGGAGGATCGACAGCACCGCGCCCGCTCTTGCCGGGCGGCAGCCGTGGACCCATCGGGTAGACCTGACCATGTGAACGCGGCCCTTGAGGCATTGCACCGACGGAACGCTTGCATACCTGGCGCCGCGCCTGCCGTGCGCTAGCTCCTACGGACGCGCTCCGCAGCAATCCGTGGCCGCCTATATGACGCGATGCCGTTCCTTTTCAATCCTGATTTCGCAACTCTTGAAAGCAGGCTGCATGACAAGACTGTGCGAGAATGCTCGCGCTTCGGTGGAGGGGCTTCTAAGTCAGACTTGATGAATGATACCGAATCGTATCATTGATTAAGTCTGCTCCTTGAGCTAGCGACCGACACCTGTCCCGACTAATGCCGCTATTTCGTTTCGAGCGGTGTAGCGCGCCCGCCTGTGGTAGAGCGGGAACGCCGATCTTGACATGCGCGATGACTGTGAATGAAGCACCCTGAGAAACGTCCGCTTCCGAATACCGGGCCGAACCGACCCTGCCTGATGGCCTCCCGGACGCGTGGCAGACCATCGCCCGAGGAAGCGCAACAGCTGACCGACCTCATCCTGTCGATCGCGCGCCGCCTCTTCGTCGAAAAGGGGTTCGAGGAGACCAGCATCGACGAAATCTGCGCCATCGGGAAAATGTCGAAGAAGACGCTCTACGCCCGCTTCGGTGAAAAGGACGGTCTCTTCCGCGCCACGGTCGGCAGCGTCCTCGGCGAATTCCTGTCTGAGGCCCGGCCGAGGATCGTGAGGAACGACGGTGAGGACATCGAGGCCTACCTGAACCGGATCGCGCTCGACCTCATCGGCTCCGCCATCCGGGAGGACATCGTGGCTCTCGACCGACTGATGGTCTCGATGATCCCGAAGTTTCCCAACTTGATGAAGACCTACGAGGAGGCGCGGCGCTCGGTGGCCGATCTGATCGTCCCCGTCGTAGCCGAGGCGCAGCGACGTGGGGAACTTCGTGCGGCCGAACCTCAGACCGTCGTGGACCAGTTCCTGGCTTTCGTTGTCACGGAGCGGATGAGGGCGGCGAGCTTCGGTCTCGAGCCTCATCACATCACCGAGTCCGACCGATCCATCACGCACGAACGTGTCGTGGTATTTCTCTGCGGCTATCGTCCCAGATGAGACGGCAGATTTCATCTGCATCGTGCCAGAGTCTGTTAGCGTCTGATTCAGTCGAGGGCTGCGGCGAGGCAGAGGACGCCTGCGGTGGTCTTCTCATAACGGGTTGCAACAACGTTCCGCTACCAGACAGCTAGGTCCAAGAATCCATCCTGGTTGATCTCCGTCATCTTACCGGATTTCTTCGCCTCGAAGGAGATCCCATGAGCACAGTTCTCGTCACCGGCGGCACCGGGTTCCTCGGTAGCCACTGCATCCTGCAACTCCTGCGCGACGGCCATGA
>NZ_CAJYIU010000162.1 GCF_913775355.1 uncultured Aureimonas sp. | reverse complement strand
GCTACCTGCCGCCCGCCTGGATGGACGGCGGCAACCCGAAATACTGGCTCGGCACCGACGGGCAGGGCCGCGACGTCCTCGCCGCCGTCGTCTACGGCACGCGCATCTCGGCGCTGATCGGGCTGGCCGCGACGCTGATGTCCTGCGTGATCGGCACCTTCCTCGGGCTGATGGCGGGCTACTTCGGCGGCTGGATCGATGCCCTCATCATGCGCGTCGCCGACATCCAGCTGTCCTTCCCCTCGATGCTGATCGCGCTGTTTTTGATGTCGGCCTTCGGCACGGGCATCGACAAAATCCTGATCTCGCTGACTGCCGTCGGCTGGGTCGTCTATGCCCGCACGGTGCGTGGCTCGACGCTCGGGGAGCGCAACCGCGAATACGTGCAGGCGGCGCGGGTCGCCGGGCTTCGCACCGGGCCGATCATCCGCCGCCACATCCTGCCCAACGTCCTGACACCGCTGATCGTGGTGGCCACCGTGCAGGTCGGCACCTTCATCCTGATCGAGGCCTCGCTCAGCTTCCTCGGCGTCGGCGTGCCGGTCACCCAACCCTCGCTCGGCCTCCTCATCAAGAACGGCTTCGATGTCCTCTTCTCCGGCCTCTGGTGGACCTCGCTGTTCCCCGGCCTGATGATCATGGCGATGGTGTTCGGCATCAACCTCGTCGGCGACTTCCTGCGCGACGAACTCAATCCCCGGCTGAAATAGGGTTGGCCATGCAGTCCCAGCCCCTTCTCGCGGTGCGCGATCTGCGCACCCACTTCCACACGTTCGCCGGCACCGTGAAGGCGGTGAACGGGGTCAGCTTCGACCTTGCGGCCGGCGAGATCATGGGCCTCGTCGGCGAGTCGGGCGGCGGCAAATCCGTCGTCGGCTTCTCCCTTCTCGGCCTCATCGACCCGCCGGGCCGGATCGAGGGCGGCGAAATCCTGTTCCGCGGCGAAGACCTCGCCAAGGCGTCGGAGAAGCGCCTGCGGGAGATCCGCGGGCGCGAGATCGCGATGATCTTTCAGGACCCGATGACCTCGCTCAATCCGGTGCAGACGATCGGCCGGCAGATGGACGAGATGCTGCGCCTCCACACCGATCTCGACAAGGCGGCGCGCCGCGCCCGCTGCATCGAGATGCTGGAGGCGAACGGCATCTCGCGCGCGGCCGAGCGGCTGGACAGCTACCCCCACCAGTTCTCCGGCGGCATGCGCCAGCGCGTCGTCATCGCCATCGCGCTCCTCGCCCAGCCGCGCCTCATCATCGCCGACGAGCCGACCACCGCGCTCGACGTGACGATCCAGGCGCAGATCCTGCGGCTCATGCGCCGCGAGATCCGCGATCAGGGCGCCTCGCTGATCCTCGTCACCCACGACCTCGCGGTGGTCGCCGAAATGGTCGACAGGGTGACGGTGCTCTATTGCGGCCGCGTGGTCGAGACCGGCCCGGTTCGACAGATCCTCGAAGCGCCCGCCCATCCCTATACCCGCGGACTGATCGACTCGATCCCCGATCCCGACCATCGCCAGCCGCGGCTGCGGCAGATCCCCGGCACGGTGCCCGACGTGCGCCACCTGCCGGACGGCTGCGCCTTTCGGGCTCGCTGCCCGCGCGCACAGGCGCTGTGCGCGAACGTCGAGCCGCAGCTCGCCCCCCAGCCCGGCGGGGGCCAGGCGGCCTGTCACTTTCCCCTGTCGGCCGGAGGCATGGCATGACGGCGATGCTCGAAGTCGCCGATCTGCGCCAGGAGTTCAGCCTCAACCCCGGGCTTCTCGAGCGCATCAGCCTGAAGGGCGGGCGGCTCCGGCTGGAGGACCGCGTCGTGAAGGCGGTCAACGGCGTCAGCTTCGCCATCCAGAAGGGCGAGGTGCTGGCGCTCGTCGGGGAATCGGGCTGCGGCAAGTCCACGCTCGCCAAATCCGTGTCGCGTATCTACCAGCCGACGGCGGGGACGATCCGGCTGGACGGCGCCGACATCGCGACCCTGCCGCAGGACGCGCTCCTGCCGCATCGCTCGAAGATGCAGATGATCTTCCAGGACCCGTTCGCCTCGCTCAACCCGCGCCAGAAGGTGCGCGACATCGTGGCCGAGCCCCTGCGCGCGCAAGGCTCCCTGCCGCCGCGCGAGGTGGCCGAGCGCGTCGCGACGCTTCTGGCCAAGGTCGGGCTCAACGCCGAGCACGCCGGGCGCTACCCGCATCAGTTTTCCGGCGGACAGCGTCAGCGCATCGGCATCGCCCGTGCGCTCTCGGTCAATCCCGGCCTCATCATCGCCGACGAGCCGGTCTCGGCGCTCGACGTCTCGGTGCAGGCGCAGATCCTCAACCTGATGATGGACCTGCGCGACGAGTTCGCGCTCGCCTATCTCTTCATCAGCCACGACCTCTCGGTGGTGCACCACATCGCCGACCGGATCGGCGTCATGTATCTCGGCTTCATGGTCGAGATAGCCCCGCGCGACACGCTGTTCCACACCCCGCGCCACCCCTACACGCGCGCGCTGCTCTCGGCAGCGCCGAGCATCGACCCGGCGCGCGCGAAGGCGGAGATCCCGCTGACGGGCGAGGTGCCGAGCGCCCTGTCGCTTCCCGAGGGATGCTGCTTCCGCACCCGGTGCCCGCTCGCCTTCGACCGCTGCAAGTCCGAACGCCCGGCCATGCGCGAGATCGGCGGTGGCCAGTCCGTCGCCTGCCACCTGACCGACGAGCCGCAGAGGGACCCCGCATGACACCGCCCGTCACCACCCTCCAGCGACGGGCCGACCTCGTCGATCCGCACGACTGCACCGACGCCGCGGACGACCTCTCGATCCTCTCGGCGATCTGCGAGACGCTGGTGCGGCGCGGCGACGACGGCTTCAAACCGGCCTTGGCCGAGCGCTGGTCCGTTGAGCCCGACGCGCGCCGCTGGCGGTTCCGGATCCGCGACGGCGTCACCTTCCACGACGGCGGCCGGTGCGACGCTGAGGCCGTCGCGCTCTCGCTCCGCCGCATGGCGCGCGAGGACAAGGGCTACACGCTCGGCGCCCCCGCCGTCTGGCGTCAGTATCTCGGGAACGCGGCCATCACAGGCGACGGGCTCGACCTCTCGATCGATCTCGCCGAGCCGATGGCCGATCTGCTCGACGTCCTCGTCCAGGGCTTCATCGCCTCGCCGGACTGCCTTGCGAAAATGGATGCGGGCGATATCGCGGCCATTGCCGGGACCGGCCCCTACCGGGTCGAAGCGGTGCGCGACGGGTCGGTGCGGCTGCGACCGGCCGCGGATGCGGGTCTGCCGCCGCTCGTGTTTCAGGCGATGCCGGATGCGGGGGCCCGTGCTGCGGCGCTTCGCGAGGGCAAGGCCGACGTCGCGACCAATCTCCCCTTCGCCGCAGATCTCGGAACCGAGACGACGCGGGTGGAGACGCTCAATCCCGTCGCGATCATCTTCCTGATGAACGCCGCACGCGGCCCCCTGCGGGACGCCCGCCTTCGCCGCGCCCTGTCACTCGCGCTCGACCGCGACGCGTTGGTGCGGGACGTGATGGAAGACGGCGCGACGCCGCTCCACGGCTTCGTCAGTCCCGTCCATTTCGGGGCCGGACGCGAAGCGGCACCCGCGCGCGATCCGGCGGCCGCACGGGCGCTCCTCGCGGACGCCGGCCATCCCGACGGGCTGCGGCTCACCGTCTCCTGCCCGACCCGTCTGCCGGACGAGGCGGTCGGGCTGACGGCGGCGCTGGCCGAGCAGTTGGCCGCCGTCGGCGTCGCGCTCGACGTCACCTATCACGAGGACCGCGAAGCCTATGCGCATCAGGTGCGGCGCAAGGAGATCGGCGATCTCGCCGTCTTCGATTCGAGCCCGCTCTCGACCTACCGTGTCCTCGTCGAGAAGCTCGACGCGCGGGTCGAAGGGTCGTGGTGGGAGGGCTACCACAATGCGGAGGTCGAAGACCTCATCGACCGGGGTCGCCGCTCGACGGACGACGCGGCGCGCGCGGCGATCTACGCGAGGGCCTATCGCGTCCTTCAGGACGACCCCGCCTGGCTGACGCTCTACAACCCGATCCGTGTCACCGGCCTTCGGGGTCATCATCCCGGCTTCGCCCTGCCGACGGATGCCGTCCTCGACGTGACGCGCCTGCCGCAGATGGCCCATGACTGATCTCGTCGTCTCCGGCGCCTACGTCATCACCATGGACGGCGCGCGCCGCGTCATTCCCGACGGCGCCGTGGCCATCACCGCCGGACGCATCGTCGCCGTCGGGTCCCGCGCCGAGGTCGAGGCCGCCCATCCCGACGCCGCGACGCTCGACGCGGCCGGCAAGGTGATGCTGCCGGGCCTCATCGACGTCCATGCCCATGCCGGACACGGTCTGATCAAGACCATGGGCATGGAGGACGGCGACCACTGGGAGCGGATCTGCGGCGAGGTCTACACGCAGGCCTCGCCGCCGGAGTTCTGGTACGCCGAGGCGCGGCTCGCCGCGCTGGAGCGGCTGCGTTTCGGCGTCACCTGCGGCGTCTCGCTGCTCGGCGGCGGCGACACGATCATGCGCACCGACGATCCCGCCTACGGCGCGGCCCATTGCGAGGGCGTCAGGGACATCGGCACGCGCTCGGTCGTCGCCGTCGGCCCGACCCGCGCGCCGCATCCCCGAACCTATGCGACCCGCGATGCGCAAGATCGCACCGCGCCCTACCCCGTCTCCTTCGAGCGGCAGATGGACACCTGCCGGACCCTCGTCCGGGACTGGCATGGGCGCGGGACACTGAACCTCGCCCTTCTCTACCCCGTCCTGCGGGACGAGCACGAGACGACAATGCCCGCCGCAGACTATGCGGAGGCGGTGCGACAGGCGACGATCGTGCGCGCCGCCTCGCGCGAGCACGGCGTCCTCTTCACGCAGGATGGGCACTGGCGCGGCTCGATCCGGCGCGCGGCCGCGCTCGGGCTGCTCGGGCCCGATGCGCTTCTCTCGCATTGCATCGACATCGAGGAGGACGAGATCGCCCTCTGCGCCGAGACGGGAACGCGCATTGCCCACAATCCGAGCGCCATCGCCTCGATCCTCGGGCGCTGCCCGGCGATCGAGCTGATGGAGGCGGGGGCTGTCGTCGCCATCGGCTCAGACGCGACGGCGCCCGACCGCTCCGCCGACATGTTCCGCCACGTCCAGCAGGCCATACACTACCATCGCCGGCACTTCCGCGACCCCAGCGTCCTGCCGCCCGGCAAGGCGCTGGAAATGGTGACGATCGACGCGGCGAAGGCGCTCGGGATGGAGCGCGAGATCGGCTCGCTGGAGCCCGGCAAGGCGGCCGACCTCATCCTCGTCGACATGCAGCGCCCGCACCTCTATCCCGCCAACATGGAGCCGTTCCGCGTCGCCTACTTCGCCAACGGCAACGACGTCGACACCGTGCTGGTCGGCGGCGAAGTGCTGCTGCAGGGCGGCCGGCCGGTGCGGACCGATATGGCCGGCGTCCTCGCCGATGCGCAAGCGGAGGCCGAGCGCATGATCGCGCGGATCGGGGCCGAAGACATGCTGGGCCTACCGGACGGCTTCTGGGGCCGCGCGCGCTATCCCAAGCCTGAAGCGGAGGGCGAGCGCCCATGACCATCTTCGTCGTCAACCCGAACTCCAGCGAGGCCGTCACCGCGGGCATCGACCGGGCGATGGAGCGGTTGCGCGCCTCCAGCCCCATGCGGATCGCGGCCGTCCAGCTCGACGAGGGGCCGAAGGGGATCGAGACCCAGGCCCATGTCGACGGCGTCGTCGCGCCGCTTCTGAAGCGCGCCGCCGCGCTGGAGGACGAGGCCTCCGCCTTCGTCGTCGCCTGCTTCTCCGACCCCGGCCTCGCGGCGCTGCGCGAGCAGAGCCGTCGCCCGGTGCTCGGCATCGCCGAAAGCGCGATCCTCACCGCCATGTCGGTCGGCCAGCGCTTCGGCATCCTGTCGATCCTGCAGCGATCGGTGCCCCGCCACATGCGCATGCTCGGCGCGATGGGCGTGATGGATCGCCTCGCCGCCGACCTGCCGCTCGAACTCGGCGTCGCGGACCTCACCGACGAGACGCGGACCTTCGCCCGGCTGCAGGAGGTGGGGCGGACCTTGCGCGACGCGCACGGCGCCGACGTCCTCATTCTCGGCTGCGCCGGCATGACGCGCTTTCGCGCGGCTCTGGAAGCGGCGCTCGGCCGCCCCGTGATCGAACCCTGCGAGACCGCCACCGCCATGGCCATCGGCCGCGTGGCGCTTGCCCGCGCACAGCACACACAAGGAGACAACCGATGATGCGGCTGAACGAGAGCGCCAGGGGCGTCTACGTCATCGCCGTCACGCCGTTTCTGGCCGACGGGGCGCTGGACCTCGAGAGCACCGACAGGATGGTGGACTTCTACCTCGACTGCGGCGCGACGGGGCTGACCGTCCTCGGCATGATGGGCGAGGCGCAGAAGCTGACGATCGAGGAATCGCAGACGATCGTGCGGCGCATCCTCGCCCGCGTCGGGGGCCGCGTGCCCGTGGTGGTCGGCGTCTCGGCGGCGGGCTTCGCGCAGATGGCGGCACTGACGACGATGGCGATGGACGACGGGGCGGCCGGCGTGATGATCGCCCCGCCCGGCGCCTTGCGCACCGACGACCAGATCGTGACCTACTACCACCAGGCCGCCGAGTTCATCGGCGACGTGCCCTTCGTGCTGCAGGACTTCCCGCTCGTCACCAACGTGCAGATGTCGGTGCCGGTGATCCGGCGCATCGTGCGCGATCTGCCGACGTGCGTCTGCCTCAAGCACGAGGACTGGCCGGGGCTCGACAAGATCACGGCGCTGCGCGCCGAGGGCTCCCTCGACCGGCGCATCTCGATCCTGTGCGGCAACGGCGGCATGTTCCTGCCCGAGGAGATGGGGCGTGGGGCGGATGGCGCGATGACGGGCTTCGCCTATCCCGAAATGATGGTCGACGTCGTCCGCCACATGGATGCCGGCGAGACCGAGCGCGCCCACGATCTCTTCGACGCCTACCTTCCGCTCGCCCGCTTCGAGCAGCAGCCGGGCGTCGGGTTGGCGGTGCGCAAATACGTCATGGCACGCCGCGGCATCATCGCGAATGCCGCGCTGCGCCGGCCGGGCGGCAACCTCACGCCGCAGACAGTGGCCGACATCGAGCGGCTCATCGCGCGGCAGGACAAGCGACTGAAGGAACTGAACTGATGGATTTCGGAATCAACGGCCGCCGCGCGCTGGTCATGGGCGCGAGCCGGGGCCTCGGCCGCGCGATCGCCGAAGGGCTCCTCACGGAGGGCGTCGCGGTCACCGCGGTCGCCCGCGATGCGGCGGCGATCGAGGCCTGGGGCGGCGGCAGGACAGGCCTGACGGCCGTCTCGGCGGACCTTTCGGACATCGCGGCGATCGACGCGCTCGCCGAGCGGCTGCTGGCGGATGGCGGCGTCGATATCCTCGTCAACAATTCGGGCGGCCCTCCGCCTGGTCCAGCAGCGGGCATGGCGCGCGGCGACTGGCTGCGCCAGTTCGAGACGATGGCCGCCAACCTCTTTCACCTCA
>NZ_CAJYIU010000161.1 GCF_913775355.1 uncultured Aureimonas sp. | reverse complement strand
TCCTCCTCGCGCTTCTCGTCGGCCCCTCCTTCATCGACTGGACGAACTACCGCGCGAGCTTCGAGGCCGAGGCGTCGCGCATTCTCGGCCAGCGCGTCGCGGTGCGCGGCACGGCCTCGGCCCGGCTTCTGCCGTTCCCATCCCTGTCCTTTACCGATGTCGTCGTCGGCGACGATCCGGCCGATCCGGTGCTGACCGCGCGCGCCTTCCGCATGGATGCCGAACTGGCGCCCTACCTGTCGGGCGAGATCCGCATCTTCGACATGCAGATCGACGGCCCGGCCTTGAGCCTGCCGGTCGAGCCGGACGGCGCGATCCGCTGGCCGGTCGGGCCGGGTGCCGCGCCGCCGCGCGAAACGGTCGTGCTGGAGCGCATCGTGGTGGCCGACGGTTCGGCGCTTTTCCTCGACCGCCGCTCGGGACGCCGCATCGCGCTGACCGACGTCAACGGTATCCTCTCGGCGCAGTCGCTGCGCGGGCCCTTTGCCGGCAGCGCGACGCTGCTCGCCGACGGCGAGCCCTTGGCCGTCTCCCTCTCGACCGGCACGGGGGCGGGGGAGGGGCGGCTCGCCGCCCGCCTGACGATCGATTCGCAGCGTCTCGACACGCGCGCCGCCTTTGACGCGGTCGTGTCGACGATCGACGGCGAGCCCCTGGCCGGCGGGACGCTCAGCGTCTCGAGCCCGATCGACCCGGCGGCGAGCCGTGACGGCAAGCCGCCGGCGATCCTGCCGCCCTCGCGCATGACCGCCCGGCTTGACCTGACGCCGACCTCGCTGCGCGCGACCGATCTCAGGGCCGAGGTCGGCGATCCGCAGCAGCCCTATGTCGCGACCGGCTCGGCGCTGATCGACATCGGGTCGATCCCGCGCTTCGACCTGCAGCTCGACGGCCAGGCGATCGACGTCGATCGCATCGCACCGCCCAGCGCCCCGAGCGGCGAGGCACCGGGACTGGCGGCCCGGATCGAGGCCCTGCGCGCAGCCCTCGCGCGGCTGCCGACGCCGCGCATGCCGGGCCGCGTGCGCCTCGCCCTGCCGCTGGTCACCGTCGGCGACACGACGATCCGCAACGTCTCGCTGGCCGGCTCGCCCGCGACCGAGGGCTGGTCCCTCCAGTCGCTCTCGGCCGAGCTTCCCGGCCGCACGCTGGTGGAGGCTTCGGGTGTCCTGCGCACCGACGACGAGCCCGGCTTCCGCGGCGACCTGCTCGTCGCCGCGCGCCAGCCGGCCGCGTTCCTCGGCTGGGCAGCCGGTGTTTCCGACCCGGCGCTGGCGCGCCTCCAGCGCGCCGGCTTTTCCGCCGACGTCGAGCTGACGCCGACCGACCAGCGCTTCGACAAGCTGGAGATCGACCTCGACGGCCAGAGCCTGAAGGGCTCGATCCGCCGCGCCGTCCGGCCGGAGGGCCGCAACACCGCGATCGATCTGACGGGCGAGGGCGTGGACCTCGAGCCGGTCGCGGCGCTCGCGCGGCTCCTGGCCCTGCGGGAAGGCGCGCCGCGCGAGGGCGAACGCTTCGAGGTGCAGTTCTCTTCCGGCGCCGCCCGGTTCGGCGATTTCGAGGCCGCCGGGCTCGATGCCGACCTGTCGCTCGATCGTGGCCTCGTCGACATCGCCGCCTTCGATGCCCGCGACTTCGCGGGCGCCGACATCCATCTCGAAGGGACCCTTCTCGACCCGTTCGGGACGTTGCGCCCCGATCTCAGCCTCGAGGTTTCGGCCGAGGACCCGTCTCGCCTTGCCGAGTTCCTGCGCCGCCGCCTGCCGGACAGCCCGCTCGCCGAGACGCTGTCGCGCCGCGCGCCGACGCTCGGCCCCCTGACGCTCGGGGGCACGGCCACCTCGCAAGGCGCCAGCCGCGACGATCTCGCGCTCGACCTGTCGGGAAGCGCCGGAGGCACCGAGATCGCGCTGCGGCTCGCGATCGAGAACGGGCTCGCCGCCACCGAGCGCAACGGACGCTTCGGCCTCGACCTGTCGCTCGCCCAGGCGGATGCGGACCGGCTGCTGGCGCAGGCCGGCCTGTCCCCCCTGCCGATCGGCGCGACGATGCCGCTCGACGTGACGCTCGCCGCCTCCGGCATGCCCGACGCTGCGGCCGACGTGTCGCTGACCCTCCGCTCGACCGGCAGCGAAGCCTCCGCGGACGGGACGGCGACGATCGGTGCCGAGG
The DNA here is from genome assembly GCF_913775355.1 of uncultured Aureimonas sp. Taxonomy (GTDB): domain Bacteria; phylum Pseudomonadota; class Alphaproteobacteria; order Rhizobiales; family Rhizobiaceae; genus Aureimonas. Next base: position 17,601 of record NZ_CAJYIU010000161.1, on the reverse strand, counting down.
GCCTGCAGGCGGCCGACCTGTCGCTGCGCCTTGCGAGCGAGGATGCGGCCCCATGGGCGACACGTCTCGGCCTCGCCTTCGGCCAGCCGCTGGAGGGACTGCCGGCATCCGGCACGGCGCGGCTGTCCTGGGCGGACGGCGGCTGGACGCTCCGCGACCTCGCCGCGACGATCGACGGCTCGCAGGTCGCGGGCGCCCTCTCCGCCCCGAAGGGCGCGCCCGTGACCGGCACGCTCGACGTCTCCGCGCTGTCGCTCGACTGGTTGGGGACGCTCGTGACGGGCATCGAACTCGCCGACGCCGTGGGCGGCGATGCGCCGACGCCGTTCGCCTCACCGCTTCTGCCGGCGCGCGAGTTCCAGATCGCCGCCACGGTGGCCCGGGCGGCCGGGCTCGGGCTGTCGCTGTCCGACGTGACGGCGGACGTCGCTGGCGACGGAACGCGCCTCGCCCTGTCCGGCCTTGCCGCCGAGACGGCCGCGGGCGGCCAACTGACGGGCTCCGGCGAGGTTCGCAATGCGGCGGGTATCCTGTCGACCCGTCTCGACATGCGCCTTGGCGGCCAGCCGATCGAAACCGCGAACGGCGTCTTCGCGGGCCGGCTCGATCTCTCTGGCACGGCGTCGGGTGGCGGCGAAAACTGGCCGGCCCTCCTCGCCTCGCTCGACGGGCGCGGACGCCTCGGCGTCGAGGGCGCGCGCCTTGCGGGCGTTCGCCCGGATCTTCTGCCGCCGGTCCTCGAGGCGTCGGAGGGCGAAGGGTTCGAGACCGGCGAGCTTGCGGTCGCCGCACTGGTCGACCGATTGTCGCAAGGGGCGAGCGCGTCGCTCGGAACGCTTTCCGCCGACTGGACGATGGGCGCCGGCGTGCTGCGCACCGCGCCGATGCAGCATGACTTCGACGGTGCGTCGCTGGAGGGGGCGGCAGCGTTCGATCTTCGCTCGCGCCGCGTCGATGCCGGTCTCGCGCTCACCCTCGTTCCCCCTGCCGACGATGCGATCGCGGACGCGCCGCCGAGCGTCGGCTACCGCATCGCCGGCCCGCTCGCCGAGCCGACCGTCGAGACGAACATCCGGCCGCTCGCGACCTATCTTTCCGCGCTCGGCGCCCGTCGCGAGGAGGAGCGGATCGAGGCGATCGAGGACGACCTGCGCGAGACCGTCCGGCTGCGGCGCGAGGCGCGGGTCTATCGCGAACGCGAGACGGTGCGCGACACCTTCCGCCGGGAGCGCGAGGCGCAGGAGGCCGCCGCCCACGAGGAGGCGGCCCGGCAGGAGGCCGAGCGCGCCGCGCGCGAGCGTGAGGCTGCCGCGCGCCGGGAGGCCGAGGCCGAGGCCTCGCGCCGGGCGGAGGCGGCGCGAGAGGCTGCCGCGCGCGAGGACGCGGCGCGCGCCGCCGCCGCGCAGGCGGCCCGGGAGGCGCTTCCCCCCGCGCCCTCGACGTCCTCCCGGCCCCCGCCGTCCGATTTCGAACTGCAGCCCCTGCCGCCGCCCGCCGCAGCGCCCGGCGCCGGTTTCGGGGGGCTGCCGGGCGTCTCGAACCCCAACGGCTTCTAGAGCGCTGTCCGACCGAGTTGATGGATCGTCATCGGCTTTCGGACGCCGGGTGCGCGCGGGGCGCTTTCGATCCGCGCCGGCGTTGCCGGTCGGTCACGATGCGACGGCATCGCTTCCTCCTTGCGCCTCGCCAGCAGGGGAAATCACCACCGTGCCGACCATCCGACCCGGACGGAAAATGCACTCGTCGCGGGTTGGAAAGGGTGGCATCGGCCCTCGGGCGACAAACCGACCTTCACCGGTGCACCATCGTATCGTCGCACCTGCCGGTCTCGCATCACATGGATGACGGGTTTTCGTGTCGGCAAAACGCTGCCCGCCGTTTCGTACCGTTGATGGCCTCGCACGACGAGCCGGGACCTGCCGTGAAGAGGGCGACGGTGACGCCTGATAAAAACGGAGCAGTCGAGACTGGGATGGCAGCCAAGGCCGGTGGCTTTTGAAATCCAGCCGCATGACCGGGTCGACCACTGGTCCGACCGGATGGCGGTGGACGTCCAGCGCCCGATGGGAGGCCTCTGGTTCGCCTCCCGCAAGCGGGCTCTCGAGACCGCGGGGCTCAGGCTCAGGTGACATGCAAGGGACCGGGGCCGAACCCGTTGCGTCAGGTTCTCGGCGGGACCGGCGTCCGGCCTGTCGATCGCCTGCGGCGCTGACCGACGCAAAAGGTTGGCTGGAACGGCGATCGGCCGCCGGTCAGACGTCGGCCTTGGCGCGGGACAACGCGTCCGCCAGCACGCGGAGGCGGATCGCCGAGGAGAGGTTGGTGTCCGGGGTCCGGTCGGCGTCGATCTCGGCGATCAGGGCGGCGAGGCTGGTGTGGCGGCGGGCCGCGATGGCACGAAGTTCCACCCAGAACGCGTCCTCGAGGCTGATCGAGGTGCGGTGTCCCCGGATCGACAGCGAGCGCTTTTCGGTCATGGCGCGGGCGGGTCGTCCGTCTCGCGACCGTCTTCGGCAGGGGGCTCGCGCCGCGCCCCGTCGAGGAGGCGCTCGGCGCGTTCTGTCTCGCGGCGGGCCGCGTCGCGCTCGGGCTTAGCGATCCCGTGGCGGGCGCGGTTACGCTCCGCCGCCTCCGCATCGGCCGCGCGCGCGGCGCGCTTGCGGGCGAGGCGAAGGTTGATCACGTCGCCCAACGGGTCAGGGCTTCTTGCGGAAGGCGTCCAGCGACACGACGTCGGCCGAAGCCTTCTCGGCCTGCGCCTTTTCGTCGGCGGCAGCGTCGCCCGTCTCGGACTTCGCCTCCTTGGCCGGCTTGGCAGGCAGCTTGGCGGCGGGCGCGGCCTTGGTCGGCAGCGGCTTCACGGCGGTGGCGTTCGGCGACACCGGGGCGAGGGCGGTCGGCGCGGGAGCACCGGCTTCGTCCTGCGAATTGGCGGCATCCATGTCGCGCACATCGAACTCGAGTTCGAAATTGACCGCCGGGTCGTAGAAACCGCGGATCGCCGAATAGGGGATCAGCAGGCGCTCGGGAATGTCGGAGAAGGACAGGCCGACCTCGAACGCGTTGTCGTTGACGGTGAGGTCCCAGTACTGGTGCTGGATGACGATCGTCATCAGCTCCGGATACTTCTCGCGCAGGCGCGAGGACAGGCGCACGCCGGGCGCCGAGGTCAGGAAGGTGATGAAGAAGTGGTGCTCGCCGGGCAGGCCGGTCTTAACGACCTCGCCCAGCACCTTGCGGATCACGCCGCGCAGGGCGTCCTGCGCCAGAACATCGTATCGGATAAGGTCCTGGCCCATCGGTGGTCCTGAATTCGCAACGCTCGACTGCGGGCGACGGGGCCCGAAAGGAAGTGGAGGTTTCTGTTGCCAGGCACCTCCGAGCCCCGCCTGAAAGTGCGAACCCTCAGGGCTTGATTTGAAGCTATCGCACCGCGTTAGGCGGCGAGACGGGCTTCCGCATAGTTGTCGTTGGCAACTACTTTTTTAGCCCGATAACGGTGGTACAATGCCGAGCGAAAGAACGATCTTTACACCCTCGTCGATCCTATTTCGCCCCCGCCTCAGACCAGCGCGAGGGCTGGGCTCAGGTGGAGGCGCCGGGTACCGCCCCCGGGTCCGAAAGGTTTATTCCATCGGCCGTTTATCGCCATAGCCGGAGCAAGCCCCGGCCCGCCGAATATAGGGTTTTGGCGCGCCGCTGAAAAGACGGGAAATCCGTTTTGCTCGCCGATCGCGGCAAAGACGCGGAAGGGACTCGACTCCGCGCCGCAAAGGGTCGATCCATCGGGCCGTGATTGCGATGCCGGAGTGCCCATGCGCGCCTATCTCGACCTTCTCGCCCGCGCGCTGAACGAGGGCACGGACCGCGGCGACCGCACCGGCACGGGCACCCGCGGCGTCTTCGGCCACCAGATGCGCTTCGATCTTTCCGAGGGCTTTCCGGTCGTCACCACCAAGCGCCTGCATCTGCGCTCGATCATCCACGAGCTTCTCTGGTTCCTGAAGGGCGAGACCAACATCGCCTATCTCAAGGACAACGGCGTGCGGATCTGGGACGAGTGGGCCGACGAGAACGGCGATCTCGGCCCCGTCTACGGCTCGCAGTGGCGCTCCTGGCCGGACGGGCGGGGCGGGCACATCGACCAGATCGCGAACGTCGTCGGCGAGATCCGCAAGAACCCGAACTCGCGCCGCCTCATCGTCTCGGCCTGGAACCCGGCCATGGTGGACGAGATGGCGCTGCCGCCATGCCACTGTCTGTTCCAGTTCTATGTCTCGAACGGGCGCCTGTCCTGCCAGCTCTACCAGCGATCCGGCGACATCTTCCTCGGCGTGCCGTTCAACATCGCGTCCTACGCGCTCCTGACGCACATGGTGGCGCAGGTGACGGGGCTAGAGCCCGGCGACTTCGTCCATACGCTCGGCGACGCCCATCTCTACCACAACCACCTCGAGCAGGCCCGCCTGCAGCTGACGCGCGCGCCGCTGCCGCTGCCGCGTCTCAAGCTGAACCCGGACGTCACCGACCTCTTCGCCTTCCGCTTCGAGGATATCGCGATCGAGGGCTACGAGGCGCACGGCCACATCGCCGCGCCCGTCGCGGTCTGAGAGGGGCGAGATGAGCGCGCGTCCCCTCGTCGCGGTGGTCGCGACCGCCGCCAACGGCGTGATCGGTCATCTCAGCGGCATGCCCTGGTCGGTGCCGTCCGACCTCAAGCGCTACCGCGCTCTCACCATGGGCAAGCCGATGATCATGGGGCGGCGCACGCTCGAATCGATCGGCCGCGTCCTGCCGGGGCGCGACACGATCGTCCTCACCCGCGCGTCCGACCTGCCGTTCGAAGGGGCGATTCTGGCGAAGTCCCCGGACGAGGCGCTGGCGCTCGCAGCTCAAGCGGCGGATCGCCGCGGCGCGAACGAAATCGTGATCGCGGGCGGCGCCGAGATCTACCGCGAGTTCCTGCCGCGGACGACCCGCGTCGAGCGCACGGTGATCGAGGCCGCGCCCGCCGGAGACGCCTTCTTTCCCGACCTTGCCGCCGCCGGTTTCCAACTGGTGGCGCAGGAGAGCGGTGCCGCCGACCCGCGCGACAGCGCGGCGACGCGCTACGAGCGCTGGGAGCGGGCGTCCTCGCCGCGCTAACCATGGCAGGAGAGCCGCCGATCATTCGCCCGTGACGCGCGTTGAAACGCGATTTTGCGGTTCCTATAAGGAGTTGACGACGCGGCGTGCCGGATTTCCGGGGCGCGTGCGAAAAGTTCGGACGGAAGGACATCCATGCCCTGGAGCAATCAGACGGGGAACGGCGGCTGGAAAGGCGGCGGTGGCGGCGGCCCTTGGGGGCAGGGACCGCAAGGACAGCGCCCCGGCGGCAACAACAACTCGCCTGATCTCGAGGACATCCTGCGTCGGGGCCAGGACCGTCTGCGCCGCGCGATGCCGGGTGGTGGCGGCGGCCGCGGCCAGGGCGCCGGCGGCGGTGCGGCGATCGCGGGTCTGGCCGTCGCGGGTCTTGCGGTGGTCTGGCTCCTGAACGCCGTCTACACCGTGCAGCCCGACGAGGTCGGGGTCGAACTCCTGTTCGGCAAGCCGAACGAGCAGCTGTCGGAGCCCGGCCTCCATTTCGTGCTGTGGCCCGTCGAGACGGTCGAGACCGTGAAGACCTCCGAAAGCCAGATGGTGATCGGCTCCAACCAGGGCGGCGAGGGCTCCGGCCTGATGCTGTCGGGCGACCAGAACATCGTCGACGTGCAGTTCACCGTGAACTATCAGGTCGCGAACCCCGACAACTTCCTCTTCAACGTGCAGGATCCGCCGGCGCTCCTGCGCCAAGTGGCCGAGAGCGCCATGCGCGAGGTCGTCGGCCGCCGTCCGGTCGAGGATATCTTCCGCGATGACCGTGCCGGCATCGCCGAGCAGGTCCGCGCGATCACGCAGGACACGCTGAACACCTACGGCGCCGGCCTTCAGGTCAACGCCATCACCATCCAGGACGCAGCGCCCCCGTCCGACGTCGCCGACGCCTTCGAGGAGGTGCAGCGCGCCGAGCAGAACGAGGCGCAGTTCGTCGACGAGGCCCGTCGTTACCAGAACGAGCAGCTCGGCCGCTCCCAAGGCGAGGCGGTGCAGATCCGCGAGGACGCCGCCGCCTACAAGAACCGCGTCGTGCAGGAGGCGCAGGGCGAATCGCAGCGCTTCACCGCCATCCTCGGCGAATACGAGAAGGCGCCGGAGATCACCCGCCAGCGCCTCTATTTCGAGACGATGGAAGGCGTTCTCGGCAACTCGTCGAAGGTCATCATGGACCCGGCGGCCGGCGGCGGACAGGGCGTCGTGCCCTACCTGCCGCTGAACGAACTGCCGCGCCCCGGCGCACAGAGCCCCAACGCCGTCGGCGGCACGCGCACCATCCAGCCGAGCAACACCAACACGCCCGATTCCAGCGTGCCTGTGCCCGGCCAGAACGGCAACGTGCAGGGCACCAACCTGTCCAGCATCCAGGGGACCGGCCGATGAGCAACCGCGTCTACGCTTCGCTCGCGGTCGTCCTCGCCGCGCTGTTCGTCCTCTACAATTCCGTGTTCATCGTGCGCGAGGGCAACCAGGCCGTCGTCACGCGCTTCGGCCAGATCCAGCGCGTCGTCACCGAGCCGGGCCTTTACTTCAAGCTGCCGCTGAACTTCGCGGGCGCCGACAACATCCAGGTCCTGCCGAACCGGCTGCTGCGTCTCGACCTCGACAACATGCGTGTCCAGGTCTCGGGCGGCGCCTTCTACATCGTCGACGCTTTCCTCGTGTACCGCATCAATGACGCCGCTCGTTTCCGTCAGGCCGTGTCGGGCTCGGTGGATCAGGCCGAGCAGCGCCTGCGCAACCGTTTCGATGCGGCCGTGCGCCGGGTCTACGGTCTGCGCAATTTCGAATCGGCGCTGTCCGAGGAGCGGGCGCAGATGATGGTCGAGGTTCGCGACCAGATTCGCCCCGATGCCACGCAGCTCGGTATCGATCTGGTGGACGTGCGCATCCGTCGCACCGACCTCACCGATGACGTCTCGCAGCAGACCTTCGCCCGCATGCGCGCCGAGCGTCTGGCGGAAGCCGAGCGGGTTCGCGCCCGTGGCCGGGTGTCGGCGCGTGAGATTCGGGCCGCGACCGATCGCTCGGTCTCCGAGACGGTGGCGGGCGCCCGGCGCGATGCCGAGGTGCTCCAGGGCGAGGGCGAGGCGGAGCGTTCGTCGATCTTCGCCAACGCCTACCAGCGCGACCCGGAATTCTTCCAGTTCTACCGCGCGATGCAGGCCTATCGCACGGCGCTGGAGAACGGCGGCACGACGATGCTGCTGCGCCCGGACTCGGAGTTCTTCCGCTACTTCGACAACGCCGGGGGACCCGGCGCTGCGACGGGCGGCGCACCGACCGCGAGCATTTCGCCCTTGGCACCGGCCGCACCTGCGGCTGCGCCCCCGGCACCGCCCGCTGCCGCGTCCGCACCGGCTCCCGCGACGCCGGCAGCCACGCCCGCCGCTTCGGCGGCCCCCGCACCGGCCAACTGACCGGTCCGACCTCGAGAGCCCGCCGCGTCCCCAGCGGCGGGCTTCTTGATTCCAACGCTTTTATCGGCTTGCCTCTTTCCAGCGGCCCGCCGCCCCATGCCCCCGGCCGAGGAAGATCCCGGATGCTTCGCACCAACGCACGCCTCGCCTCTTCGCTCGCCGGAGCGTCGCTCGCGCTCCTGGCCATCGGCGCGGGTCCCGGCGCGGCGCAAGGGGTGATCGCCCCGCCGTCCGAGGGGCAGCCGATCGCGCCGCAGCCGCCGACCGCCGCGACGATCGATCCGGCCGCGCCCGGGGTGCTGGCCCAGCCGGGCTCCGCCCAGCCGCGCATGGTCGGCCCGGCATCGGTCGCCGATCTCGCCGACCGGCTGCTCGGCGCCGTCGTCAACATCTCGACCTCGCAGAAGGTCGAGGGCGGGCCGCCGCGCAACGCGACGCCGCCGCTGACGGCGCCCGACGGCTCGCCGCTGCAGGATTTCTTTAACGACCTCCTGAACGGGAAGGAAGGCGACGGCGAGAACCGCGTCCAGTCGCTCGGCTCGGGCTTCGTGCTCGACCCGTCCGGCATCGTGGTGACCAACAACCACGTCATCGCCGATGCCGACGAGATCACGGTCAACTTCGCCGATGGACGTCAGCTCGACGCCACCGTGGTCGGCGTCGATCCGAAGACCGATCTTGCCGTCCTGAAAGTGGAATCGTCTACGCCGCTCGCCTCCGTGAAGTTCGGCGATAGCGACGCCGTGCGCATCGGCGACTGGGTGATGGCGATCGGCAATCCGTTCGGCCTCGGCGGCTCGGTCACGGTCGGCATCGTGTCGGCGCGCGGGCGGAATATCCAGGCCGGCCCCTACGACAACTTCATCCAGACGGACGCCGCCATCAACCGCGGCAACTCCGGCGGTCCGCTGTTCGACATGTACGGCAACGTCATCGGCATCAACACGGCGATCATCTCGCCGACGGGCGGCTCCATCGGCATCGGCTTCGCGATCCCCGCGCTGCTCGCCCAGAACGTCGTCGACCAGCTGCGCCAGTACGGCGAGACGCGGCGCGGCTGGCTCGGCATCCGGCTTCAGGAGGTGACGGACGAGATCGCCGAAGGCCTCGGCCTGCCCAGCGCGCGCGGCGCCCTCGTCATGGGCATCATCCCGGAGGGGCCCGCCGACAACGGCCAGATCGAGATCGGCGACGTCGTCACCCGTTTCGACGGGCGCGAGATCGCGACCTCGCGCGACCTGCCGCGCATCGTCGCCGAGACCGAGATCGGCAAGACCGTGACGCTCGACATCCTGCGCAAGGAGAGCCTCGACGCACCGGCCAAGCCCGTCAGCGTCAAGGTGACGCTTGGCCGGCTGGAGGACGCCGACGAGACCGACACGGGCGAGGACGACACGCCCACCGACGCCGATGCCGCAGCGCCCGAGGCGCCCGCGCCGAACGCCACGCTCGGTCTTCAGCTGTCCGACGCCAGCGACGAGCTGAAGAAGCGCTTCGACCTCGCCGACGACTTCACCGGCGTTCTCGTGACCGAGGTCGCGCCGAACTCGGCGGCCGGCGAGAAGGGCATCGAGCCCGGAACGGTGATCAAGGAGATCGGCCAGGAGGCGGTGAAGGATGCCGCCGACGCGCGCGAGAAGCTGACCAAGCTGAAGGCCGACGGCCGCCGCAACGCGCTCCTGCTGCTGGCCGACCGCGCCGGCGACCTGCGCTTCACGGTCGTGCCGATCGACTAGCGGCGGGTCTCGCGCCACTTGTCGGCCGTCAGGCCGTAAAGGCTGTGGCGGACGAGGTGCGGATGGGTGTCCGCCGACACCTTCGGATGGTCGAAGGTGCCGCGGCGCGTCATGCCGAGCCGCAGCATCACCGCTTCAGACGGGCGGTTGTCGACGACGCATTGGGCGACGATCTCGGGCAGCGCCAGCGAGTCGAACCCGTAGGCGAGGCAGGCCCGCGCCCCCTCGCTGGCATAGCCCTGTCCTTCCGCGTCCGGCAGGAGACGCCAGCCGATCTGGACGGTCGGCGCGAAGGCGTAGATGTCTTCGGTGATGGGCGCGAGCCCGATCGTACCGACGACCCTGCCGTCGGACCGGCGCTCGGCGGCGAGGAAGCTCATCTCGTCCCGGTCGAGACCGATGTTCCAGCGGTCCATCGTGGCGTCGGCGTCCTCGCGGCTCATGCGCTTGTCGAAGAAGCGCATGATGACGGGATCGGCGTTGAGACGATGGAAGACCGGGCGGTCGTCCTCGCGCCAGCGGCGCAGGGTGAGCCGCTCGGTCCGAAGGCCGTCCATCAGTCGACGAACTCGCTCGCGCGGTAGCCCTGGATGAAGAGGAGCGCCGTGAGGTCGCCGTGGTCGATCCGGAGCGGCGCGCGCGCGGCGACCGCAGGCTTGGCGTGGATCGCGACGCCGGTGCCGGCGGCGAGAATCATCGGCAGGTCGTTCGCCCCGTCGCCGACCGCGATCGCGTCCGCCGGCGTCGTGCCGAGCCGGGCCGCGATCTCCTGCAGCGCGGCGAGCTTCGCCTCGGCGCCGAGGATCGGCTCCGCAACGGTGCCGCGCAACCTGTCGCCAGACACGTCGAGGACGTTGGCGCGGTTCTCGGCAAAGCCGAGGCGCTCGGCGATGACAGAGGTGAACGCGGTGAAACCGCCGGAGACGAGCGCCGTGTGGGCGCCGTTGCGGTTCATCGTGCGCACCAGCGTCGCCCCGCCCTGGCTAAGCGTGATGTGGTGGGCGATGACGTCGGCGATGGTGGAGACGGGGAGGTCCTTCAGGAGTGCCACGCGCTCGCGCAGCGCCGGCTCGAAGGCGATCTCGCCGTTCATCGCGCGCGCCGTTATGGCGGCGACCTGATCCTTGATGCCGATCGCAGCGGCCAGTTCGTCGATGCATTCCTGATCGATCATGGTGGAATCCATGTCGGCCAGGAGAATCCGCTTGCGGCGCCCCGCCTGCTCCTGCACCACGCAGTCGACGCCCTCGTCGAGCGCCAGCCTCTCTAGGCGCTCCCGGACGACGGGGCTCAGCGGCTCGACGGTGACGAGGTCGCAGGCGACGTCGGCCTCCAGCCAGTGGATGTCCGCCTCGCCGATCTCGCCGGCGGCGGTTTCGGCCAGGGTGCGCGAGACGCGCGGATCCCGCCGCGCCGACAGGAGGGTGACGACAAACATGGAAGCGGCGACCTGACGCAGATGGAGAAACCGAAGGCGATCCTGATAGCGGGGCCGACTGCGAGCGGCAAGTCGGGGCTGGCGCTGCGGCTGGCGCGCGCCGTCGGCGGCGTGGTCGTCAACGGCGATTCGATGCAGGTCTACGACGGGCTCCGCATTCTGAGCGCCCGGCCGGGGGAGGCCGAGATGGAGGGCATCGAGCACCGTCTCTACGGCCATGTCGACCCCGCCGCCCCCTATTCCGCCGGTCACTGGCTTCGCGAGATGGAACCTCTCCTTGAGGAACTCGAGACCCGCGGTCTCGTGCCCGTCATCTGCGGCGGTACCGGGCTCTACTTCAAGGCGCTGCTCGGCGGCTTCGACGACCTGCCGCCCGTGCCGGACGCGATCCGGGATCACTGGCGCGCGCGCGGTGCCAGCGAGGCCCCGGAAGTGCTGCACCGGGAACTTGTCGCGCGCGACGCGGAGGCCGCACGCACGATCCGCCCGAGCGACCCGTCGCGCATCGTGCGTGCGCTGGAGCTGATCGAGGCGACGGGCCTGCCGCTCGCCGCGCTCCGGCGCAATGCGGGGCAACCTCTTCTGGCCGCAGAGGGCGTCGTGAAGCTCGTCCTCGCGCCCAACCGCGCCGTGCTGCGCGCCCGCATCGCCGATCGCTTCGACGCAATGCTGGCCGAGGGCGCCTCAGCTGAAGCACTGGCCTTCCGGGAGCGGGGACCGGATGCGATGCAGGGCCTCGCCGCGCAGGCGATCGGCCTTCGCGAGCTCCTCGACCATGCCGACGGGCGTCTGTCCGCCGCGCTTGCGCGCGAGCGCGCGGTCACCCGCACCCGGCAATACGCCAAGCGGCAGGAGACCTGGTTCCGCAACCAGTTCGGCCCGGACTGGCATCGACTGGACGACCCCGAGCGCTACAACCTGGAGGCCTGACGCGGGAACCGACCGGTAACGCCGCCGTTAGCAAGCCCACAAGGAGTGCCCCCAATGTCGACCAGCCTTCCCGTGCGCGACCATCGCGACGCCATCGAGAAGGGCGCGCGGCTCGGCTATCTCGCGCGGGCAGCCGTCTTCATCGTGATCGGCACCTTCGCGTTCCGCACGGCGTTTGCCACCGGCGGCGGGACCTTGAGCGAGGAGGACGCGATCAGCCGCATCGTCGCCTCGCCGCTCGGCGGGGTCCTTCTGGTGCTCCTCGCCGTCGCTCTGCCTTGCTTCTCGCTCTGGCGCTTCGTGCAGGCGATCTTCGACGCCGACGGATACGGAACCGGCGCCAAGGGCATCGCGACGCGCATCGGCCGCTTCTTTTCCGGCCTCACCTACCTTTTCCTGTCCTTCTATGCCGCATCCCTCCTGTTCGGCCTGTCGACGAGCGACGGCGGGGGCGGCGGCCTTCTCAACCAGTGGGCGCCGCTGTTCGGACCCTGGTTCACCGTTCCCGCCGGGATCGTGATGCTCGGTGTCGCCGGCAGCCAGGCGAAGAAGGCCTGGAGCGGCTCCTTCCTGCGATTCCTGAGCCTGCCGCCGGCTCATGCCCACTGGATGACGGCCGTGTGCCGCTTCGGGATCGCGGCGCGCGCGCTGGTGTTCGCGGCGCTCGCGTTCCTGTTCTTCACCGGCGCCTCACGCTGGTCGCCCGACCACATGCCGGGGCTGGAGGACGCGCTCGTCGCCATCGGTTCCTGGCCCTACGGCTGGCTGCTCCTGTCGGGCACCGGGCTCGGCCTCGTCGCCTTCGGCGCCTACGCGCTGATCCTGTCGCGCTACGGCCATATCCGCTCGCCCGACCTCGATCCGACCGACGCCTTGAAGCGCATGGGCGCATGAGGCGAAAAAGAACCCGGCGACGCTTGACGCTTGTGTGAACGCTCCTTAAGGTCCCGCCTCATGCAGACGATCACGCTCATTCTCGTAAGCAGGCGCACACGCGAGGCGGTCTAACGACCGTCCGGCTCCTGCCACGTGTGCGCATCCCAAGGCCCCTCGAAGGGCCTTTTTTTATTGCCTGAATTTTCCGAAGAACGCGCCGCAGCCCAGAAAAGCCGGCACCCAACACGAGCAGGCCGAGCCATGAACCAGATGACGATCGAGACCACCGTCCGCCAGATGACCGGAGCCCAGATGGTGGTTCAGGCGATGAAGGATCACGGCGTCGAGCATCTCTTCGGCTATCCCGGCGGCGCCGTCCTTCCGATCTACGACGCGCTGTTCCAGCAGTCCGACGTCAAGCACATCCTGGTCCGCCACGAGCAGGGCGCCGGCCACGCGGCCGAAGGCTATGCCCGCTCCACCGGCAAGCCGGGCGTCATGCTGGTGACCTCGGGCCCCGGCGCGACCAACGCGGTGACGCCGCTGCAGGACGCGCTGATGGACTCCATCCCGCTCGTCTGCATCACCGGCCAGGTCCCGACGACGCTGATCGGCTCGGACGCGTTCCAGGAGTGCGACACGGTCGGCATCACGCGTCCCTGCACCAAGCACAACTGGCTGGTGAAGAGCGTCGAGGATCTGGCCGAAATCCTGCACGAGGCCTTCCATGTCGCGACCTCGGGCCGTCCGGGCCCGGTCGTCGTCGACATCCCAAAGGACGTCCAGTTCGCGACCGGCACCTACACGACGCCCTCGCTCTCGCGTGCCACGCAGCGCTACCAGCCGAAGCTCGACGCCGATCTCGGCCGCATCCGCGCGGCCGTCGAGCTGATGAAGAGCGCCAAGCGCCCGATCCTCTACACCGGCGGCGGCGTCATCAATTCCGGGCCGGAGGCCTCGAAGCTCCTGCGCGAGCTCGTCGCGATGACCGGCTTCCCGATCACCTCGACCCTGATGGGCCTCGGCGCCTATCCGGCATCGGGCGAGAACTGGCTCGGCATGCTCGGCATGCACGGCACCTACGAGGCCAACCTCGCCATGCACGGCTGCGACGTCATGGTCTGCATCGGCGCGCGCTTCGACGACCGGATCACCGGCCGCCTCGACGCCTTTTCGCCGGGATCGAAGAAGATCCACATCGACATCGACCCCTCGTCGATCAACAAGAACGTGCGTGTCGACTTGCCGATCATCGGCGACGTCGCCCACGTGCTGGAGGCGATGATCGACGTCTGGCGCGAGACGGGCGACACCGCCGACCGCGAGGCGCTGTCAGAATGGAAGGGCAAGATCGCCGGCTGGAAGGCGCGCAACTGCCTTGCCTACCGTCAGGAGGGCGACCTGATCCTGCCGCAGCACGCGGTCAAGCGCCTCTACGAGCTGACGAAGGACCGCAAGACCTTCATCACCACGGAGGTCGGCCAGCACCAGATGTGGGCCGCGCAGTTCTACGGCTTCGAGGAGCCCAACCGCTGGATGACCTCGGGGGGCCTGGGCACCATGGGCTACGGCTTGCCGGCCGCCGTCGGCGTCCAGATCGCGCACCCGGATGCGCTCGTCATCGACATCGCCGGCGACGCCTCGATCCAGATGATGACGCAGGAGCTCTCGACCGCCGTCCAGCACGGCGCGCCGGTCAAGGTGTTCATCCTGAACAACCAGTACATGGGCATGGTGCGCCAGTGGCAGCAGCTGCTCCACGGCAACCGGCTGTCGAACTCGTACTCCGAGGCGATGCCGGACTTCGTGAAGCTCGCCGAGGCCTACGGCGGCACGGGCATCCGCATCGAGAGCGCGGGCGACCTCGACGCCGGTATCCGTGCGATGATCGACACCGACGGTCCGGTGATCGTCGACTGCTGCGTCGCCAACCTCACCAACTGCTTCCCGATGATCCCGTCGGGCAAGGCGCACAACGAGATCCTACTCCCCGACGAGGCAAGCGACGACGCCGTCGCCAACGCCATCGACGCCAAGGGCAAGGCGCTGGTGTAAGCGCAACGGGCGGGGCATAAGCCCCGCCGATCTCCTCACGACTGCCGCGCCGATTTCCTCGGGAAAGATCCATGAACCTTCCGCTTCAGCCGCCCGCCTCCGCCTACTTCATCACCGACGACAAGCCGCCGGTCGTCTCGCGCACCCTGTCGATCGTGGTGGACAACGAGCCGGGCGTGCTGGCGCGGGTGATCGGCCTGTTCTCGGGCCGCGGCTACAACATCGAGAGCCTGACAGTCTCGGAAACCGACCACAACAAGCACTTGTCGCGCATCACCGTGGTGACGCGCGGTGCGCCGGGCGTCATCGAGCAGGTGAAGAGCCAGCTCGACCGCATCGTGCCGGTGCACCGGGTCGTCGATCTCACCAAGACCGCGACGGGGCAGGGCGAGGACGGGCCGATCGAGCGCGAGCTCGCGCTGGTCAAGGTGGCGGGCGCGGGCGACGACCGCGTCGAGGCGCTGCGTCTTGCCGACGTGTTTCGCGCCAAGGTGGTCGACAGCACCACCGACCACTTCGTCTTCGAGATTACCGGCAAAACGTCGAAGATCGAGAAGTTCATCCAGATCATGGCGCCGCTTGGCCTCGTCGAGGTCTGCCGCACCGGTGTCGCCG
Organism: uncultured Aureimonas sp.; assembly: GCF_913775355.1. Lineage (GTDB taxonomy): Bacteria > Pseudomonadota > Alphaproteobacteria > Rhizobiales > Rhizobiaceae > Aureimonas. The sequence goes on along the minus strand of NZ_CAJYIU010000161.1, from coordinate 2,395 downwards.
CCATGAGCCGCGGCAAGGACCCGATCATCGAGGCCTGACCGCCGGGCGGCGCGCCGCCGGCCGCATCGCCTTCGTCGTCCCGCCCGGCCGCCGGCCGGGCGCGATCCCTTGCGCCCATCACCAACCGGATGCCCGACGATGTCGCCCGATGTCCTTCTCGCGCTCACCACCTTTGCCGTGGTCTCCTCGCTGACGCCGGGGCCCAACAACCTGATGCTGATGACGTCGGGCGTGAACTTCGGCTTCCGCCGCACCATTCCGCACATGCTGGGGATCGAACTCGGCTTCGGTCTTCTGCTTCTCGCGGTCGGTGCCGGGCTCGGCGCGCTCCTCCATTCCGCGCCCGGCCTGCAGCTCGCCATGAAGATCGCGAGCGCCGCCTATCTCCTGTGGCTGTCCTGGAAGATCGCCTTCTCCAAGGCCTCGATGGGCTCGGGCGCCCGCGCGGAGAAGCCGATCACCTTCGGCCAGGCCGCCCTGTTCCAGGTCGTCAACCCGAAGGGCTGGGCGATGGCGCTCGTCGCCATGGGCGCCTATGTCAGCGCCGATGCGCCGGTCCTCTCCATGCTGGTCGTGGTGGCGGCGTTCCTCCTCGTCGGCATCCCGACCGCAGTGATCTGGACGGGGTTCGGCATGGGCCTTCGAAACTTCCTCGCCGATCCCCGGCGCCTGCGCGTCTTCAACCTCGTCATGGGTCTGGCGCTCGTCGCAACGCTCTGGCCGCTCCTTCGCTGACGGCTTGCCGCGGGGGCCGAATTCTGCGACGCCGAGCCCCATGAAATTCTCACCCCAACAGGACGAGGCCCTGACGCGCGTCGCCGACTGGCTGAAGCGCGGCGACCAGCCGATCTTCCGCCTCTTCGGCTATGCCGGCACCGGCAAGACGACGCTCGCGCGCCACTTCGCCGAAGGCATCGAGGGCGGCGTCCAGTTCGCCGCCTTCACCGGCAAGGCCGCGCAGGTGCTGCGCTCCAAAGGGGCGAAATCCGCCAAGACGCTGCATTCGCTGATCTATCGCCCGCGCGGCGAGGAGGCGACCGACGACGAGACGACGGGCACGGCGCGCGTCTCACCGACCTTCTCACTCAACCGCCAGAGCCCGGTCGCCAAGGCCAAGCTCGTCGTCGTCGACGAGTGCTCGATGGTGGACGAGGCGTTGGGGCGCGATCTCCTGTCGTTCGGCACGCCGATCCTGGTCCTCGGCGATCCCGGGCAGCTGCCGCCGGTCTCGGGCGGCGGCTTCTTCACCGAGGCGGAGCCGGATTTCCTTCTCACCGAGATCCACCGGCAGGCGCGCGACAACCCCATCCTGGCGCTGGCACTCGAGGCCCGAGAGGGTCGTCCGCTCGCCTTCGGCGACCACGGCGCCGCCAAGGTCATCTCGAAGCGCGAGGTAAATCGCGACGAGGTGCTGGCCGCCGATCAGGTGCTGGTCGGCACCAACCGCACGCGCCGCCTCTACAACAACCGCCTGCGCGAGCTGAAGGGCTTCACCGGCCCATTGCCGCAGTCGGGCGACAAGCTCGTGTGCCTGCGCAACGACCCGGCCAAGGGGCTCCTGAACGGCTCGCTCTGGCAGGTGATGACGGCCTCGCCCGAAAAGACCAAGCCCGGCACCAATCTCATCATCAAGCCGGACGACGACGACATCGACAAGGGCGCGGCCAAGATCAAGCTTCTCCGGGAAGCCTTCGAGAACCCGAGCGCCGAGGTGCCCTGGGCCACCAAGAAGCGCTACGACGACTTCGACTACGGCTACGCGCTGACCGTCCACAAGGCGCAAGGCTCGCAGTGGGACCATGTCATGCTGTTCGACGAGAGCTGGGCCTTCAAGGATTCGCGCGAGCGCTGGCTCTACACGGCCATCACCCGCGCGGCCGAGCGCCTGACCATCGTGAAGTGAGACCTGCGGCGCCCGCAACCTTGGTCCGGGCGCATCGTTCGACGGCAAACACCGCCCGTCCGCCGGGACGGACCCTGAGGAGGAGACGACCCGATGCCCTGCGAACTGTCGGTCAATCTCAATGCGGTCGCGATGCTGCGCAACCGGCGCGACCTGCCGTGGCCGAGCGTCGAGCGCTTCGGGCGCATCGCGCTGGAGGCGGGCGCGCATGGGCTGACCGTCCACCCGCGCCCCGATCAGCGGCACGTCCGCTTTTCCGACCTCCCGGTCCTGCGGCGCCTCATCGACGAGGAGTTTCCGCAGGCCGAGTTCAACATCGAGGGGTTCCCAAGCGAGGACTTCCTCCAGCTCGTGCTGGCCAGCCGGCCCGAGCAGGTGACGCTGGTGCCCGACGATCCGTCCCAGCCGACCTCCGACCACGGCTGGGACTTCGCCGCCCATTCGACGCTTCTCAAGGGCGTCGTCGAGCGGCTGAAGGGCGAGGGGATGCGG